>DASYGN010000093.1:0-9436 GCA_035999625.1 Caulobacteraceae bacterium
CTGGAACATCACCGTCTCGCCGGCGTGGCTGCCGTCGCAGAACGGCTTGTTCTTCGATGCTCCGCAGCGGCACAGGGTGACGCGGTTGCGGACCTCGTAGGCGAGGCCATCGGCGCCGACCACCTCGATGCCGCCCCTCACCCAGATGGGTCCGGCGACGCCCTGGCCCGGGTCGGCCACCAGGGCCAGGGAAGGCGGCAATTCCGGCTCGATCTCCTCCCCATTGACCCGCACGATCGCCCGTAGCCGCCCGGATGGGCATTGGTCCACCTGACGCGCAAAGGCGTCGCGCCGGCGCTCGCCCGCCACTTCGGCGACAGTGTTCCAGACATTGCCGTCGCGGTCGCAGAATCGCGCAAAGGCGCACAAGGCCTCGGCGTCGGTGAGCACCAACTCCGGCCCCTCGATCGCCCCGGCCTGCTCGGCATAGGGGGCCCGGCTGGCGGTCTCGGTACCGTCGAAGCCGATGGTGGCGTGCGTTCCGTCGCAGAACGGCTTGGTGGCCGAGTGGCCGCAGCGGCAGAGCGCATAGGCCCGACGCGTCTCCTCGGCCCCTCCGGCCAGCCAATCAACCGAGTCCCCCGCGGCGTTGACGCCGATGGTCTCGCGCGTCAGCGGCACGGCGCCGATGACCTGATAGGGCCCGTCCTTGACGACAGTAATCTTCATGCCCGGGGCCGCCGCTTGCGCCATCCTATTTCTCCGTCAGGTCCTAAAGATGAACTCTCCAGCTTCGCGGTCGCCTAACCGCCGTCCCAGATCGAGCGGAATGCGCCTTCGCCTGTCAGAATCTGGGCGGGACTCTGCTTGTTTATGTGGCCGATCAGGCCGCGGTAAACCCCGTATCCCACCAGCTCGCGCAGACGCGGCTCGAACCCGCGGACAAGGTCGGGGGCCAGGCCGAGTTGCTGGTTTTCCTGCTGGCGGATGAAGCCGGCGCAGTAGTTCATCGCCACGCCCACTCGGCGGTCGGTGGTGGTGTTGGCCCCGCCGCCGTGCCAGAGCGCCCCGTCCCAGATCAGCACCGAGCCTTTGGGCATCTCGGCGGCGATGGTCTCATAGGCGCCGCCGTAATCGGGATTGTCCTTCCGATGCGAGCCAGGGACCAGGCGCGTAGCGCCGTTTTCGGCCGTAAAATCGCTCAGAGCCCACATCGAATTGCAGACGATTGGCGCATGCGGCTTGGCCAGTGGGATGACCATGTCGTCGGCGTGGATGGGTTGGGCGATCTCGCCAGGATCGATGGCGATCGAGGACAGCGAGGAGATCAGGCAGCCGGCGTCGAGCACGCCTTCGACGATGGGCAAGACCTCGGCGTTTGCAGGCACCTGGTCAAACGGCGAGCCCCTGGCCAACAGGTTGTAGATGCGCACCGTGCGCCGGCCCTCGAAATCATTCACCGCCGGGCGGGCGCCGAGGTCATGCTCAAGGCGCGCCAGGGCGGCGGCGAGCGCCTCCACCAGGTCGGCCCCGATGGCGCCTTCGAGAATGGTGAAGCCCTGGTCGCGGATCTTCGCCAGGTGCGCCTCTCGCTGGGCCGCATCCATGTCGGCAGCTCCGTTGGCGGCAAAAGCTGTTGATAGCATGCGCCACGCGCCAGCGCCCGATTGCTCCGGCCTTGGGGTTTGCTATAAGCGCGGCGCCCGCTCTGGGCTTGGGAAGAAATGCTCATGAGGCATCGATGCAAGCGTCTTCTTTAAAGTTGAAGGACGAGGAGTACCGTCCATCAGAAGACGAATCGTTCATGAACGATCGGCAACTCGAATATTTCAAGAACAAATTGCTCGATTGGAAAGAAGATATCTTACGCGAATCGCGCGAAACGGTGACCCATCTTCAGGCGGAGACCGAAAATCATCCGGACTTCGCCGACCGCGCCTCATCGGAAACTGATCGGGCTCTTGAGCTGCGCACGCGAGATCGCCAACGCAAGCTGATCGCCAAGATCGACGAGGCCCTGCGGCGCATCGAGGATCGCGCCTACGGCTACTGCGAGGAGACCGGCGAGCCGATCAGCCTCGCCCGGCTGGAGGCGCGGCCAATCGCCACGTTGGGTGTCGAAGCCCAGGAACGCCATGAGCGCCGCGAGCGCGTGCACCGCGACGCCTAAGGCGGCCCGCCGAGCCGTTTGCACGCGCGGGCGAAGCGCATATTACCGCCGCCATGCCGGCTGACCGCCTCGCCATCGCCTGCGTGCAAGCCAATCCCAAGGTCGGCGATGTCGCCGGCAACGCCGCTGTGGCGCGCGCCCGCATCCGCGAGGCGAGAGCCATGGGCGCCGACATCGCCCTGTTTTCCGAACTGTTCCTGATCGGTTATCCGCCGGAGGATCTGGCGCTGAAGCCGGCCGCGGTTCGCGCCTGCGTCGAGTCGCTGCACGCTCTGGCCCCGGAGACGGCGAACGGCGGCGCCGCGCTCGTCACCCTGCCGTGGCCGCATGCGGACGGGCGCCCCAGGAACGCCATCGCCCTGCTCGCCGATGGGGTGGTCAAGGACGTCGGTTTCAAGATCGACCTGCCCAACTATGGGGTGTTCGACGAAAAGCGCATCTTCGCCCCCGGCGATGCGCCGCTGGCTTTCGATCTCAACGGCGTGATCCTCGGCGCGCCGATTTGCGAGGATATCTGGGGGCCAGGACCCAGCGCCCGCCTGCGGGCTCGCGGCGCTGAGCTGTTGCTGGTTCCCAACGGCTCGCCCTACCGGCGAACCGCCGATGACGAGCGGCTGATGGTGGCCAGGACGCGCGTGGCCGAAGCGGGGGTTCCGTTGATCTACGTCAATCAGGTCGGCGGGCAGGACGAACTGGTGTTCGACGGCGGCAGTTTCGCCATCGCCGCCGACGGCGAGGTGGTCATGCGCCTGCCGATGTTCGAGGAGACCCTGGCGCTTACCCGCTGGCGCCGGGAGGGGAAGGGCTGGCGCTGCGCCGAAGCGCCCATGGCCCGCTGGCTCACCGGGCCCGAGGAGGTGTACCACGCCCTGGTGCTGGGTCTCGGCGACTACGTGCGCAAGCAAGGCTTCAAGGGCGTCCTGCTAGGTCTTTCCGGCGGCGTCGATTCGGCCCTGACCTTGGTCATCGCCCGCGACGCCTTGGGGCCGGCCGCGGTGCGCGCCTTCATGCTGCCCTCGCGCTACACCAGCCGCGAGAGCCTGGAGGACGCCGCCGCTTGCGCCGCCGCCAATGGGGTCGCGCTGGCCGAGATCGGCATCGCCCCGGCGGTGGCCGCCCTCGACGACATGCTCGCTGGCGAATTCGCCGACCGGGTTCCCGATCTCACCGAGGAGAATATTCAGGCCCGGCTGCGCGGGCTTACCCTCATGGCCCTGTCCAACAAGCTTGGCCTGATGTTGCTGACCACGGGGAACAAGTCGGAGATGGCGGTCGGCTACGCCACCCTCTATGGCGACATGTGCGGCGGGTTCAATCCGCTCAAGGACCTCTACAAGGTCGACGTCTACGACATTTGCCGGTGGCGGAACGAGAACACCGTGCCCGGAGGCGCGGCAAGGCCGCTGCCGGAGCGGATCCTGAGCAAGGCGCCCTCGGCGGAGCTGCGCCACGACCAGACCGACCAGGATAGCCTGCCGCCGTACGCAGTGCTCGACGCCATCCTGCACGGCTTGGTGGAAGAAGAGGCGACCCTGGATGAGATCGTCGCCCGCGGTCATGATCCCGATACCGTCGAACGGGTCCAGAACCTGCTCTACAGCGCCGAATACAAGCGTCGCCAGGCGGCGCCGGGATTGAAGATCGGCGGCAAGGCTTTCGGCCGCGATCGCCGCTATCCCCTGGTCAACGGTTTCCGCGACCGGGTAACCCGATAAGTCCTCAGGCGCGCTCGGCGACCGGCTCGACGGCGGTGCGGCTGGCCGGCTCGGCTCTCAGCGCCGGCAACAGCGCCTCGATATCGCTGACCTGCGCCCAGCAGGCGCCGAACTCGGCTGGAACCAGGGCGCTTGCTTCGAAGGTCGCGAACTGGGCGAACAAGGGGTCCCAGAAGCCGTCGGGATTGAAGAATACGATCGGTTTGTCGTGCAGGCCAAGGCGTCGCCAGGAGAGCAATTCGATGGCCTCTTCGAGCGTGCCGATGGCGCCTGGCAAGACCGCGAACGCGTCGGCCTCCTTGAACATGCGCATCTTGCGCTGATGCATATTGTCCACGACCACGGTGGGCACCTTGGTGAAGGCGGCTTCGCGCTCGGTGAGGAAGCTGGGAATGACGCCCAGGACCCGGCCGCCAGCCGCGTGGACCGCGGCCGCGCACGCCCCCATCAGGCCCAAGCCGCCACCGCCGTAGACCAGGCGAACGCCGGCTTCGGCCAGGATGACACCGAAGCGCCTGGCGGCGGCCAGCAGCGCCGGCTCGGCGTCAGGCGAGGAGGCGCAATAGACACAGACACTGTCGAGGCGATGCGCCGGGCGAGACATGGGCTATATCATTAGGGACGTTCGGTAACGGTTAGAAGGCCAAGGTGATCCTCCTCAAAGCGCGCCGCATGCTGCCGGCGGCCTGTCTGGTCGCCCTCGCCGTCTGCGGTTGCGACCGGGCGCGCGGTCGCGCCAGCCATCGCCCGGCGCCGGCGGTCAACGCGGAGGCGGGCTACACCGCCCCTCCCGCCGCCTCCGCCTCGGCGGTCGTGAGCGGGGGGCGGGTGGAGATTCTCGGCGAGGCGCCGCCGGGCGCCAAGGTCAGGCTGGCCAGCCCCAACGGCCAGGCGCTGTTCGCCGACGCTGACACCGGCGGCATCTGGCGGATTGTCGTCCCGCCCGCGGCCGAGGTGCGCCTGTTCGGCCTTTCCGCGCCGGTGGCGGGCCGCATCGTGCAGGCGGAAGGCTACCTCGCCCTCGCTCCCGGCGGGCGTCTGGTCCAACTGCGCGCCGGCTCGGGGGCGCAGTGCCTGCGACCGTTGGCGCCGGGGCTGGCGCTCCTGGCCGCCGATTTCGATCGCAAAGGGGTGGTGGTGCTGTCCGGGCGCGCCGCCCCGGGGGCGCAGGTGGCCATCGCCGTCGACGGGCGCGCCAAAGGCTCGGCCCTGGCCCAGGCCGACGGCCGGTTCATGGTCGCCTTCAACGAGCCGCTCGCGCCGGGCGCTCATGTTCTCGCGGCCAGCGTCGGCGGCGCGCGCGCCGAAGAACCGCTCGATGTCGCGCCGGCGGCCACGCTCGCCCCCGGACCGTTCCGGGCGGAGCGCGCCGACAACGGCTGGCGGATCGACTGGCTGACGCCGGGCGGCGGGGTGCAATCGACGGTGATCTACGACCGGCGCGCCGCATGAGAGAACTGGCCGGCCACATCGCCCCGGAGCGCCGCGCCCGCGGCGCTCCGCCGCCGCCGACGACGCGGTTCAGCTTCCTCACCTCGATGGCCGACCTCATTCGCCTGGTGGGCCGCTCCCGCGCCAGCGGGCTGAAGACTCGCCTGGGCGTGGCGCTGGCCCTGGTGCTGCTTGGCAAGTGGACCGGTGTGGCTGGACCGTTGCTGATCCAGGGAGCGATCGACCATCTCAATCGCGGCAGGGGGGTCGAAGCGGCCGCGTTCACCGCTTTCGCCGGCCTGGCGCTGGGTTGGGTGGGGCTGCGCTTCATCGCCAGCAGCGCGCCCTATGTCCGCGATTCGATCTTCACCCCGGTTTCGCAGCGGGCCCTGGCCCAATCGGCGGTCGAGACCTTCACCCATTCCCTCAACCTCTCCATGAGCTTCCACCAGAGCAAGCGCAGCGGCTCACTCTCGCGGGTCATCGATCGCGGCGCGCGCTCGACCGACTTCCTGCTGCGCAGCGTGGTGTTCAACCTGGGGCCGACGGTCGTCGAGCTGGCCATGGCCGCGGCGGTGCTGACCAGCCGCTTCAACTGGCGCCTGGCGGCCAGCGCGGTGGCCACCATCGTCGTCTACATCGTCCTGACGTTCTCGATCTCGAACTGGCGCATCCGCCACCGCCGGGCGTTGAACGAGGCCGATTCGGAAGCCGCCGGACTGACGGTCGACGCCTTCCTCAACTTCGAGACCATCAAGGCCTTCGGGGCCGAAGAGAGGATGGCGGCGCAATTCGGCCGGGCGATGAGCGACTACGCCGACGCCGCGGTCAAAGCCAACACCTCGCTGCAGCTGCTGAATGCGATCCAGGCGGTGGTGCTCAATCTCGGCCTGGCGGTGGTGGTTCTGCTGGCCGGCCAGGAGGTCCTGGCGGGCCGCATGAGCCTGGGTGGCGTCACCGCCTGTATCCTCATTCTGCAGCAGGTCTATTCGCCGCTGTTCAGCCTCGGCATGAACTATCGCGAGATCCGTCAGTCGTTCATCGACATGGAGCAGATGCTCGAGTTGCGCGCCGTGAACCCCGACATCACCGATTCGCCGGCCGCCATGGCGCTGCCCCCACCGACGGGGCAGGGGGCTGAGCTGGTGTTCGATCGGGTGTTCTTCCGGCACAGCGCCCGCGCGGTGGGCCTGGGCGACATCAGCTTCACGGTGAGGCCGGGGACGACCACGGCGCTGGCCGGGCCGTCGGGCGCCGGCAAGACCAGCATCGCCCGCCTGGCCCTGCGGCTGATGGACCCGCAGGCGGGATCGGTGCGGCTGGATGGCGTCGATCTCACCCAGGTGAGCCTGGCCTCGCTGCGCGCCGCCGTGGCCGTGGTTCCCCAGGACGTGGCCCTGTTCAACGACACCCTCCTGGCCAACATCGCCTTTGGCGATCCGGGCGCCGGCGAGGCGGCGGTGTGGGCGGCGGCCGAGGCGGCCGAGCTGGCGGCGTTCATCGATGGCTTGCCGCACGGCATGGCCACCCGGGTCGGCGAGCGCGGCCTCAAGCTCTCCGGCGGCGAGCGCCAGCGTGTCGGCCTGGCGCGGGCGCTGCTGGCCAATCCGCGCCTGCTGATCCTCGACGAGGCCACCAGCGCCCTCGACGGGGCGACCGAAGCGGCGATTCAGGCCACCCTGCGCAAGGTGAAAGCCGGGCGCACCAGTCTGATCATCGCCCATCGGCTGTCGACCATCGTCGACGCCGACGAGATCCTGGTCCTGCGCCGTGGCCGCATCGTCGAGCGCGGGACCCACCACGCGCTGCTCGACAAGCGCGGGGAGTACGCGGCCCTGTGGCGCCGTCAGGTGCGCCAGGGCGCGGCGATCGAGACGCTGCAGCCGGCCGACTGATCAACGATTTGAGGAGAGAAGCATGCGTTACCTGCACACCATGGTCAGGGTGGCCGATCTCGACGCGGCGCTGGATTTCTACTGCGCCAAGCTGGGGCTGGAGGAGGTCAGCCGCTTCGACAACCCAGGCGGCCGGTTCACCCTGGTGTTCCTGGCCGCGCCCGACGACGTCGAGGCGGCCAAGGAGAAGCGTGCGCCGCTGGTGGAGTTGACCCACAACTGGGATCCTGAAGCCTACGACGGCGGGCGCAATTTCGGCCACCTGGCCTATCAGGTGGACGACATCTACGCCGCCTGCCAGCGGCTCAAGGACGGTGGTGTGACCATCAACCGGCCGCCGCGCGACGGCCATATGGCCTTCGTCCGCTCGCCAGAGGGGATTTCGATCGAGCTGCTTCAGCGTGGAGCGGCTCTGGCCTCGGCGGAGCCATGGAAATCGATGCCTAACGTCGGGGCGTGGTAGCCAGGTCGCGCAGCCAGGCCACCGCCGCCTCGACGTAGGCGCGGTCGCGCGCCAGCGGCGAGGTGTGGGTTCCGCCCGGCAAGGTCAGCACCCAGCCCACGTCGGCGCGCCGGGCGGGAACCGCTTCAGCACGAGCCCAGGTCTCGTCCAGCGTCGAGGGCCGCCGCGGCATCGAAATGATCGCCACCGTCGGAATCCCGGCCGGCGATCCGCCGAGGGCGGCGACAGCGGAAAGCCCGGGAACGATGGCGCGGTCCTCGTCGCGGGCGACCTTGAGGCGCCTCAACCGCGACAGTGCTCTCCGCTTGCGCTCGCTCGCCGGCCCGGGAAGGGCTTCGCTTCCGGCCATGGCGTCGGCCAGGATCGGCGCCAGTCCCAGCCGCGCCGCCGTCACCGCCAGGTTCGAGGCCCGCCGCTCGCGGGTGAGGTCGGCCACCAGCGCCGGCTCGGCGATATCGTTGCTGGTCACCCCGTTGACGTAGACGAGGCCGGCGAGCCGCTGTGGCATGAGGGCGGCGAAGGCCTCGGCGTAGAGGGCGCCGTTGGAATGGCCAACCAGGATCACCGGTTGGGTCTCGCCCTGCGTATCCAGCAGGCCGGCCAGTTCGCGAGCGATCGAAACCACGTCCTCCTCGCCGGAACGCGGCGGCGAGGCGCCGACCCCGGCGCGATCGTAGGCGCAAACGCGACCGCTCACAGCCAGGTCGTCCAGCACCAGGTCCCAGTCGGCCGAGGTCCCGAACGCGCCCGATTCCAGGATCACCGTCGGCGCGGCGGTGCGCTGGCCCCGGCAATCGACGTGCAGGCCAGGGGGCGGCGCGGCGGCGAGGGTCAGGCAGAAGATCAGCCCCAGCAGCGCGAGATTGACCCGGTCGCGGACGCGGCGTTCAATCGTCGGCGATCGCAGGCGATGGAGAGGGATCATGGGTCAGCCGGCCAACACCGAGTTCGAGCTGCGCGGCGTCAACCATCTGGCGCTGGTGTGCAAGGACATGGCGGCCACGGTGCGGTTTTATCGCGACGTTCTGGGCATGCCTCTGGTCAAGACCATCGATATGCCGCAGGGCATGGGCCAGCACTTCTTCTTCGATATCGGCAATGGCGATTGCCTGGCCTTCTTCTGGTTCGCCAAGGCTCCGGAGGCGGTCCCGGGGATTTCCAGCCCGGGGCATCTGCCCGGCCACGGCTCGATGGTCACCGCCCACGGATCGATGAACCATATCGCCTTTGACGTGCCGGCCGAGAAGTTCGACGCCTATTGCGAGCGGCTGAAGGCCAAGGGCATCGCCGTCTCGCCGGTGCTCAATCACGACGATTCGCCTTCGCAGGTCAGCCGCGAGGTGACCGATAGGGTGTTCGTGCGCTCGATCTACTTCTTCGACCCGGACGGGGTGTGCCTGGAGTTCGCCTGCTGGACCAGGGCCTTCGCGCCTGAGGATGTCGCCCACGATCCGATGACCGCCGAGGGCGAGCGGGCGGTGGGCCTGATCACCGGCCAGGAGGCCTTGGTTCCCGCCCAGTGAACGAGGACGGCGTCCGCGAGGCGCTGGCCGAACTCGGACTTGTGGCGCCAGGTGAAGCGGTCCGCCTCGAACCGCTCTCGGGTGGCGTGTCGGCCGATGTCTTCCTGGTCCGCCGCGGGCGCTCCGCGCCGCTGGTCGTCAAGCGGTCAATTCCCAGGCTCCGAGTGGCGGTGGACTGGCGCGCGCCGACGACGCGCGACGCGGTCGAGGTCGCCTGGCTGCGCAGGGTGCGCGAGATCGAGCCCCGCCTTGCCCCGGATGTGCTGGCCTGGTCGCCTCCAAGGCGCCTGTTGGTCATG
>DASYGN010000129.1:0-2733 GCA_035999625.1 Caulobacteraceae bacterium
CGGCCTGCCCCCCGGCAGCGACTCGGCCAAGGTGCGCAAGGGCGGCGCCGGCGGCCATCGCGGCGTCCTCTCCGAGGCCTCGATCGCGCTCCTGGATCGCAAGTGGGCCCAGGTGATCGAGCCGGCCACCGGCCTGAAGGATTATGCCGCCGCCGACGCGGCCTTGCGCCGGCGGGCGCGGGCCTAGCCTTCGCCCCGCATCAGCGGATTGGGCCTCGGCGCGGCCACCCGGCGCAGCCTGTTCTCGTCGGTGTGGTGGAACACTTCGCTGCGTCCGATTACGCCAAGGACGGTGTCCTCGAAATACGACCAGCTCCCGTCCGCCGCCACCTTGACCTCCATGCGGAACCGCTCGGTCCGGAACGCGCGCTCCAGGAACGCCGTCGAGCAGATGCCGTTCTCGGTCGATCCGCGCTCGGCGACGACCTCGAAGCTCCTGGCGTCCGCCGCCGCCTCGCCCTTGGCGAGCACGACTTGGCCGCGCGGAATGGTCAGCGACAGCAGCACCAGATGGGTCGCCGGCTCCCACAGCCAATAGCCGACCTGGTCGTGATAGGTCTCGACCTCGCCCGGCTTGACCACCCGGGTGTGATAGCGCAGCCCGTAGAAAAACTGGGGGCCGTTCGACTGCGGATCGATCGGCTCCAGTTCGATGCGCTCGTCGAACGCCTGGCGCCGCTCGCCGTCGCCGAACGGATTGACGTCCAGCCCCCGCCCTGCCCACACGCCGGCCAGGGGCGCCAGCGGGCCCAGGTTGGCCAGGGTGTCGACATCGAGCCCCTCGGTCTCGGTGTAGATGTCCTCGATGACGTCATGCATGGCTTCGCACCCCGGCGTTGGCGGGTCCGTTGATAGTCGAATTTGAGTCCCCGCGCAGCGGCGCCTTTACCGCGCCCACGGTTGGCCGCATCATCGCCTCCAAACAGGCGTTTGAACCCTGGGAGACGCGATGGACCTCCACCCCGAACTCGTGAGCCTGGTCGGCGGCCTCGATTTCGATCCCGACGCCCTGCACGCCAAGTACCTCGCCGAACGCGACAAGCGCCTGCGCGAGGACGGTGTTGGCCAGTACCTGGAGGTCAAGGCCGGGTTCGCCCACTACATCGACGATCCCTATGTAGCCCCCGGCTTCGAGCGCGATCCGGTCACCGACACGGTGGAATTCGCGGTCATCGGCGGTGGTTTCGGCGGTCTGCTGATGGGCGCCAGGCTGCGCGACATCGGCATCGAGAGCCTGCGCATGGTCGAGGCGGCCGGGGACTTCGGCGGCACCTGGTATTGGAACCGCTATCCGGGGGCGATGTGCGACGTCGAATCCTACTGCTACCTGCCGCTGCTGGAGGAGCTCGGCTATGTGCCCAGGCACAAATATTCGTTCGCGCCCGAAATCCTCGAGCACAGCCGCAACATCGCCCGCCACTACCGGCTCTACGACGACGCCCTGTTTCAGACCCTGGTCACCGAGCTGCGCTGGGACGGCGATGCCTGGCTGATCTCCACCCAGCGCGGCGACCACTTCCGCGCCCGCTACGTGGCCATGGCTAACGGGCCGCTCAGCCGGCCCAAGCTGCCCGGCATCCCGGGCATCGAACGCTTCGCCGGCCACACCTTCCACACCAGCCGCTGGGACTACGCCTACACGGGCGGAGACAACACCGGCGGCTTGACCGGCCTTGCCGACAAGACCGTGGGCATCATCGGCACCGGGGCCACAGCCATCCAGTGCGTCCCCCACCTCGGAGCCGCGGCCAAGCATCTCTATGTCTTCCAGCGGACGCCCTCCTCGGTGGATGTGCGCAACAACGCCGAGACCGATCCCGCCTGGGCGGCGGCTCTCCAGCCCGGCTGGCAGAAGCGGCGCATGGACAACTTCAACATCCTGGTCAGCGGCGGCGATCAGGACGAGGACCTGGTCCACGACGGCTGGACCGACATCTTCCGCAACCTGACCGGGGTGGCGGCCAAGCAGGCGTCGCAAAAGCTCGGACGCCGCCTCAACGGGTCCGAGCGCGCTGAGCTTCTGGCGCTGATGGACTATCGCAAGATGAATGAGGTGCGCTCACGCGTGGACGCCCTCGTCGCAGACCCGTCGACCGCCGAGGCGCTGAAGCCCTGGTATCGGCAATTCTGCAAGCGCCCGTGCTTCCATGACGAATACCTGCAAACCTTCAACCGGCCGAACGTCACCCTGGTGGATACGGAGGGCCGCGGTGTCGAGGCGGTCATCCCAAGCGGGGTGGTGGCGAACGGTCGCGCCTTCGACCTCGACTGCCTGATCTTCGCCACCGGCTTCGAGGTCGGCACCTCCTACACCAGGCGGGCGGGCTACGACATTGTCGGACGCGATGGCCTCACCCTCTCGGAGCACTGGCGCGATGGCCTGCGCACCCTGCACGGGCTGACCGCGCACGGCTTTCCCAACTGCTTCTTCCTTGGCTTCACCCAGACGGCGATCACCGTCAGCGTGCCCATCGCCCTTGGCGAGCAGGCCGCGCACGTGGCCTACATCGTCGGCGGAGCCAAGGCGCGCGGGACGGGCATCGTCGAGCCCACGGCCGAGGCGGAGGCGGACTATGTGGGCGAGATCCGCTCCCTGGCCCGGCTCGGCGAGCGCTTCTACCGCGAATGCACCCCGGGCTACTACAACAGCGAAGGCGCGGCCGGGAACCGCAACGGCTTCTTCTCGGAGATGTATGGCCTGGGCCCGTTGCGCTTTTTCGAGATGCTGGCCGC
>DASYGN010000130.1:0-6663 GCA_035999625.1 Caulobacteraceae bacterium
TCGGTCTGGCGCTGGCAGCCGACTTTCGCGTCGCCGCGCCCGAGGCGCGGTTCGTCTCCAACTTCGTCAAGCTGGGCTTCCATCCGGGCTTTGGCGTCACCTGCACCCTGCCGCGCGTCGTGGGTGAGCAGCGGGCGGCGCTGATATGCCTCACCGGCCGCAGGCTGAAGGGCGAGGAAGCGCTCAGCTGGGGTCTGGCCGACGCCCTGGCCCCGCTGGAGGGGTTGCGCGCCGCGGCCCTGGCTTTGGCCAATGAGATCGCCGTGAACGCGCCGCTGGCGGTTGAGGCCACCAGAGCCACCCTGCGCGCCGGACTGGCCGCAGCGGTCAAGGCCCAGACCGACCATGAGCTCGTCGAGCAGACCCGCCTGCGCGCCACCCAGGACTTCGCCGAGGGCGTGCGTTCGGTCAACGAGCGCCGGCCGGGCGTGTTCATCGGGGCCTGAGAGCAGCCTCCGAGCGTGTCCGACATCTTCATTTCCTATGCGAGATCCACCGCCGGCCAGGCGCTGGCGGTGCGCGACGGCCTGCGCGCCGCCGGCTATTCGGTATGGTGGGACGATGAGCTGCCGCCCCACCGGCCTTACGAGGAGGTGATCGCCGAGAGCCTGGCCGCGGCCAAGGTGGTGGTGGTGATCTGGTCGGCCGACGCCGCCGCCTCGCAGTGGGTCAGGTCGGAAGCCAACCGCGGCCGCGCCGATCAGAAGCTGATCCAGATCTCGTTCGATCACGCCCGATTGCCGATGCCATTCGACCAGATCCAGTGCGCCGACCTGGCCGGATGGTTGGGGGCCGAGGACGCGCCGGCGTGGCGCAAGGTGCTGGCCAGCGTCAGCGAGCTCATCGTCCCTGTGTCCGCCTCTGCTGACGCAACCGCGCCGCAGCGGCGCCGGCTCTCGATTTGCGTGTTGCCGTTCGCCAACATGAGCGGCGATCCGGAGCAGGAATATTTCTCCGACGGCATCAGCGAGGACATCATTACCGACCTTTCCAAGGTCGCGGCCCTCAGCGTCACCGCGCGCAACACCGCCTTCACCTTCAAGAGCAAGGCCATCGACGTGCCGGCGGTGGCCCGCCATCTGGGCGTCAGCCACGTCCTGGAAGGGAGCGTGCGCAAGTCGGGCGGGCGGGTGCGCATCACCGCCCAGCTGATCGATGGCGCGGCCGGCGACCATCTCTGGGCCGAGCGTTGGGACCGCGACCTGGACGACATCTTCGTCCTTCAGGACGAGATCAGCGAGGCCATCGTCGGCGCGGTGCGCCTGAAGTTGCTGCCCGAGGAGCGGCGGGCGATCGAGCGGCGCGGGACCACCAACGCCGACGCCTACAACCTCTACCTGATGGCCAGGCAACAGTACGTCAGCGGCAATCAGGGGGACGAGCGGCGCGAGGAGGCCATCGTCCGTCTGTGCCGGCGGGCGACCGGCATTGATCCGGGATACGCCCGCGCCTGGTCGTTGATGGCCCTGGCCCAGACCTCGCTCAGGTTCCGCTTCGGACGCGAGGGCGACGATGGCCTTGCCGCAGCCGAGCGCGCCATCACTCTGGATCCCCACCTCGCCGAGCCTCACACCGTGCGCGCCAGGCATTTGCGCGAGCAAGGCCGCGATGCGGAAGCGCGGGCCGAGGTCGACGTCGCCCTCGGCCTTGATGCGGAGTCGTTCGAGGTCAATCTCAGCGCCGGCTATGTCAATTTTCGCCAGCACCGGTTCGAGGACGCCGCCCGCTTCTACGCCAAGGCCGCGGTCATCGACCAAACCGACTATCTGGCTGCCGGCACGCTTCAATCCTGCTACGCCGCCATGGGCGACAAAGCGGGCATTCAACACGCCGCGCGCCTCACCCTGGCGCGGGCCGAGGCGGCCCTGGCCAATGATCAGAGCAATGGCTCGGCCATGGGCTTCGGCGCGGTGGCGCTGGCCGCGCTGGGCGAAGCGGAGCGGGCCAAGGCGTGGATCGAGCGGGCTCTGATGATCGACCCGGACAATCTCAACATGCGCTACAATTTCGTCTGCGCCATGTGCGTGCAGCTCGAAGACGCCGAGGCGGCCCTCGATCTGATGGAGCCCCTGCTGGCCACCACCACGCTGATGTGGCTCGACCACATCAAGATCGACCCCGACCTCGACGCGATCGCCAGCCACCCGAGATTCAAGGCCATGATCGCCGCCGCCGAGATCCGCCTCGGCGTGGCCAAGGAAGGATAGCCCGTGCCCACCCTGAACCGCGCCGGCGTCGCCATCCATTATGAGGTCAGCGGGACGGGACCGCCTCTGCTCCTCACCCACGGCTATTCGGCCACCGGAGCCATGTGGAGCGGACAGATCGAGGCCTTCGCGGCGGCTTTCCAGCTGATCACATGGGACATGCGCGGCCATGGCCGCTCCGACTATCCGGACGATCCCGCCGCCTATAGCGAGGCGGCCACGGTGGCCGACATGGCGGCGCTGCTGCACGCCCTCAGGGCCGAGCGGGCGATCATCGGCGGCCTCTCCCTCGGCGGCTACATGAGCCTGGCCTTCCACCTCGCCCATCCCGACCGGGTGCGAGCCCTGCTGATCATCGACACCGGGCCCGGCTATCGCAACGACGAGGCGCGCGCCGGCTGGAATCGCAACGCGCTCAAGACCGCCGACCGCTACGAGAGCGAAGGCCTGGGAAGGCTGGCCGCCGGCAGCCCGGAGATGCGCACCGCTCAGCATCGCAACGCCAAGGGGCTGGCGCTGGCCGCCCGCGGCATGCTCACCCAGCGCGATGACCGGGTGATCTCCAGCCTGCCGTCCATCGCCGTGCCCTCGCTGGTGGTGGTGGGCGCGAACGACGCTCCCTTCCTCGCCGCCAGCGACTACATGGCCGGCAAGATCCCCGGCGCGCGCAAGGTGGTGATCGAAAACGCCGGCCACGCCGCCAACATCGACCAGCCGGCCGCTTTCAACGCCGCGGTGCTGGACTTTCTGCGCCAGAGGGGAATGGACAAATCCTGACGTCGGTGGCGTTTATGACAAGAATTTCATGCGCCGATGGGCTTACCGCGGGCTAAACGCCGCTCACCTTCTGGGGAGGAATGGATGAAAATTTCCGCACTGGCTGGCGCCGCGGCGCTATCGCTTCTCGCCGCCGCCGCCGCCCAGGCCGCCGATCCGCTGGCCGCTGTCGGCGTCGGTCGGCAACCGCCGCCGCCGCCGGTCAAGCCGGTCACCGAGACCCTGTGGGGCGTGCCGGTCACCGACAACTACCGCTACATGGAGAACCTTGGGCCGGCGACGATCGCCTGGATGAAGGCCGAGGGCGCCTATACGCGCACCGTGTTCGACCACATCAAGCCGCTGAGCGCCCTCGAGCAGCGCGTGCACGCCTTCACCGGCAGCTTCGGCTTCGTCCAGGGCTACGGCGAATATGGCGGCCGCCGGTTCTACGAAGAGCGGACGCCAGGGGCCGACACGTTCGACCTGGTGGTCGAGGACCAGGCCGGCAAGCGCAAGATCGTCGACATGGCCGCGCTGCGCGCCCAACACGGCGGCGCGCCGATGGCGATCAACTACGCCCTGCCCTCCTACGATGGCTCGAAGGTCGCTGTCGGCATCTCCTCGGGCGGCTCGGAAGCGGCCAAGCTTTTCGTCTATGACGCCGCCAGCGGGGCGCAGATCGCCGGGCCGATCGACCGCGCTGATTTTGGCCCCACGTCCTGGAGCCTGGATTCCAGCACCCTCTACTTCATCCGCCTGAAGAAGCTCGGGCCAAGCGATCCGGGGACGGAGAAGTATCGCGATGCCAGCCTCGAAACCTGGGACCTGAAATCGGAGCCGGCGCCGATCTATGGCTCGACCACCGGGCATGGACCGGATTTCGGCCATGACGAAACCCCGGGGCTGGTGATGACGCCGACCGTGCCAGTGGCCGCGCTGCTATCGCAGAACGGGGTCCAGAACGAGATCAAGGCGTGGACCGCGCCCGTGGCCGAAGCCGCCAACCCGGGCGCCGCCCACTGGACCCTGCTGGTCAACCGCGACGACGGCGTCACCGGCATCGATGCCCGCGGCGACGACCTTTTCCTGCTCAGCCACAAGGACGCGCCGACGTTCAAGGTGCTCGAGCTCAAGGCCGGCGCGCCGCTGGCCTCGGCGGTCACCCTGGTCCCGGTCGATCCCAGGCGGGTGATCGAAGGCGTCCACGCCGCCGCCGACGCCCTCTATGTGCTGGCGCGCGAGGGCAACTACTCGCAGCTGCTGCG
Organism: Caulobacteraceae bacterium; assembly: GCA_035999625.1. Classification (GTDB taxonomy): domain Bacteria; phylum Pseudomonadota; class Alphaproteobacteria; order Caulobacterales; family Caulobacteraceae; genus Acaudatibacter. Next base: position 4,232 of record DASYGN010000130.1, read on the forward strand.
CATCCCCGCCGGCAGCCATGAGATCGAGCAGGTCACCCTGCCCGCCAAGGGCCACCTCTCGGACGTGTTCACCGACCCGCGCGTTCCCGGCGTCACCTTCGCCCTGGAAAGCTGGGTGATGGCGCCGACGACCTTCCACTACGACCCTGCCAGCCGGCACTTCGCCGACCTGCACCTGGGCGTGAAGGGCGACATGAACCCGGCCGACTATGTGGTCAGCGACCTCCAGGCTAAAGGCCACGACGGGGTGATGATCCCCTACGCCCTGATCCGGCCCAAGGGGGCCAAGGGACCGGGAGTGACCGTGGCCGAGGCCTATGGCTCGTACGGCATCTCCAACCTCGCCGATTTCAGCACCCGGCGCGCGGCGATGATGCGCGAGGGCATCAACTATGTCGTCTGCTCGGTGCGCGGCGGCGGCGAGCTCGGCGAGGCCTGGCGTCTCGGCGGCAAGGACGCCAACAAGCCCAACACCTGGAAGGACCTGATCTCCTGCGGCGAGGACCTGATCGCCCGCGGGGTCACCACCCGGCATAAGCTGGTGATCATCGGCGGCTCGGCCGGCGGCATCACCATGGGCCGGGCGATGACCGATCGGCCGGATCTGTTCGCCGCCGTGCTCGACCTGGTGCCGGCGGCCAACACCTTGCGGGCCGAGTTCTCGCCCAACGGGCCGGACAACATCCCCGAGTTCGGCTCGATCAAGACCGAGGCCGGGTTCCACAACCTGCTGGCCATGGATTCGATCCAGCATGTGAAGAAGGGCGTCACCTATCCGGCGGTGATGATCGCCACCGGCCTCAACGATCCGCGCGTCTCGCCCTGGGAGCCGGCCAAGTTCGCCGCCGCCCTGATGGCCTCGGGCGATCCCAATCCGGTGCTGCTGCGGGTCGACGAACAGAACGGCCACGGCATCGGCCAGACCCGGACCCAGGCCGACCGGCTGATCGCCGACGGCATCGCCTTCTCCTTCTGGCGCACCGGAAGGCCCGGCTGGCGGCCCTAGCGGTAAACCAGCGACGTCATCCCGGGCGAGGCGCTCCGCCGGGATGACGACGAAGTTGGCTGGCAGAGCCGGCTGGGATCAGGCGGCCTTGACCACCACCGCGGCCGCCCCGGCGGCGCGGGCCGAGACCTTGGCCGAATAGAAGGAGGCGTTCTCGCGTCCCGCGCCGGCTTCGCGGGCGAAGCGGATCAGATGGTGAGCGACGATGCCCACCGATATCACCGTCTCGATGTCCAGCACCTTCAGGCGCGGCCACGCCAGGGCCCAGAACTGGCGCCGGTAGGAGGCCCTGACGCCGCAGGTCCACAGCACCCGCGCCAGCACGGCGAGGCCGTGAGCGATCTCGGCCGCGCTGGCGCGGCGCTCGGCGATGACCCGGTGGGCGTAGGTGGCCTCGATCTGGTGGCGGAAGCGGGCGAAGAGGGCGGCGGGCGCATAGGCGGTGGTGATGCATTGCCGCCAGCCCTCCACCACCTCCTCGTAGGGACGCAGGAAGACGACGTTGGATTCCAAGGCGTCGTCGTTGATGATCCGACCCTCGGCCGCCAGGCGCCGCCAGAGCCTGGTCTTGGGCAGGGCCTGGAGGAGATTGATGGTCAGCATCGGGATGCGGCTGGCGGCGACGAACTCGAGGATGCGCGCAGGAGTCTCGCGATCATCGCTGTCCAGCCCGATGATGATCCCGCTCACCACCTCCATGCCATAGGCGTTGAGCCTCGCCACGCCCTCCAGGATCGGGACCATCAGGTTATGGCCCTTGGCCATCGCCTGCAGCGCCGCCGGCTCCGGGGTTTCGATGCCGCAGAACACCGTCTGGAAGGCCGCCTCGCGCATCGCCGCCAGCAGCTCCGGCCGTTTGGCGATGTTGAGGGTGGCCTCGCAGGCGAACTGATAGGGATAGCCGTTGGCCTCCTGCCAGGCGATCAGCGCCGGCAGGAGCTCGCGCAGCGCGCGACGGTTGGCGATCAGGTTGTCGTCGACGAAATAGACTGCGCCGCCGTGGCCCAGCGAGCGCAGCTTGTCGAGCTCGGCGCACACCTGAGCGGGCGATTTTATCCTCGGCACCCGGCCATAGAGCGCGGGGATGTCGCAGAACTCGCAATCGTAGGGGCAGCCGCTGGAGAACTGGATCGAGCCCATGAAATAGCGATTGAGGTCGGCCAGTTCGTAGGCGGGCAGCGGGAAGGCGGCGAGGTCCCGCCGCGTCGCCGTGGCCAGGACCACCTGGCTTGGCGGCCGGGAGGCGTCGGCGGCGAGGCGGGCGAACAGGGCCTCGGTGGCATCGCCCAGTTCGCCCAGGTGCAGATAGTCGAAGTCCGGATAGTGCTCGGGCGAGGCCGAGACCGACGGGCCGCCCAGCACCGTGGTGGCCCCCGCTGCATGGGCGCGCGCGTTGATGGCGTTGATCTGGGCGCGCTGGACATGC
>DASYGN010000011.1:0-9647 GCA_035999625.1 Caulobacteraceae bacterium
GGGCACGGCGCGCCGGCGAACAGGCTGGCCGGCGGCGGCGTCTTGGACCGCACGAAGATGTAGCGGTAACGGTCGGCGTCGTCCCGGCGCCAGTCAAGGTGCGGTGACCACTGGAAGGTGTCGTCGGCGTCGACCGGCGAGGGCGGCGCGGCCAGGCGGGCGATCTGCGGGTGGTAGACGGCGAAGGTGAAGTCGACAAACCCTTGCTTTTCGACGCCGTACCATTGCGGGAAATGCATGTAGACGCTCGGGTTGACCCCGGTCGCGCTGGTCTGGTCGAACATCAACGCCAGGGCTCGCTGCCCCGGCGCCGCGCGCGCCAGGATGGCATCGAAATCGCGGCTCTCGTTGGCGAAGGCGATCGCCAGGACGATATGCCAGGCCAGGACGACGGCGGCGATGACCGCGGTCAGGAACGGCAGGCGCGGGGCGACCCACCCGCCGATGCGGTCGTGTGGCGCGGGCCCGCCATCGCTGAACATCCATGCGTAGGCGGGGGGCAGGAAGAGGGTGAAGCGCGGGTAGATCGCGCCCACCCAATCGAGCGTCACCGGCGCCAGCAGCAGGATCGCCAGCAGCGGGCCAAAGATCGCCAGGCTTTCGCGGCGTGGCGAGAAGCGCAGACCGCCAAGGAAGGGAAAGGCGGCGAACAGCACCGAGGCGAGCATCGCCCAGAGGGCGACAAAGCCTTCGAATCCGCCTGAGAGATTGAACTCTATCCGACCGGCCAGCGGCCCCATGTCGATGTGCGGCAGCAGCCGACCGGGGGAACCTGGCTGACGGGTGATCAGAAGGAACACCGCGCACATGATGATCGGCGCGGCGAACGGCCACGAGCGGGCCAGGAGCCTGATCGGCTTGCGCTCGCGCAGAACCAACATCAGCAGCCCGACGCCGCTGGCGAACAGGCAGACGAGGCCATGGGTGAAGATCATCGCCACGCCAAGAGCGGCAAGGCCGATCGCCCGACCGGCGCCGCCCCACCGGGTGTAGCGGATGGAAAGCCAGATGAACGCTAGCCCCACCGGCGCCGCCACCAGGAAGGTGTAGAGGCCCCAACCGTAGGAGAAGCCGAAGAAGGGAAGGAAGTAATAGGCGTCGAGCCGAGGGGAGGCGCCCAACTCCCGCCGGATGAGGAGAGCCAGGCCGACAAAGCCGGCGAAGGCCAGCGTCAGCACACATTTGATCGCCGCCGCCACCGGCATGACCAGGGCCAGGGGGAAGGCCAGGCCGTATCCGATCAGGTAGGGAGTGAACAGATTGATCCGCAGGTCGTGGGCCCAGGGCGAGCGGCCGAGCGCCAGGTCGCGCAGGAAGGCGATCTGCGCCGCATGCTGGGGCAGATCGACCATCGGTGGTTTTGGCGGCGCCCAGATGATCACCATGCCGAGCGCGAACAGGAGCCAAAGCATCATCCGCGGGGGCGCAATCGGCGGCGCGGCGATGGCGGCCTTCATGGCGAAGCCGAGCCGGCGCAGGCTTGGCGCTGGAAGAGCGACCAGGGCCCGCTGGAGGCGACCAGGCGGGGGACGCAGGGCGCGCCGGCGAATAGCCCCGCGGGGATTGGCTGGCGGTCACGGACAAAGAAGTACTGGTAGCGGCCGCCGTCGTATGGGGTCCAGCGAAAGCGCGACGGCGTCCATTCGAACGCCCCGTCGGCGTTGACCGGCGAGGGCGCCTGGCGCAGGCGTACGATCTGCGAGGGGAACGCGGCGAAGTTGAAGTCGGTCAGACCGCGCTTGTCGGCCTGATACCAGAGTCCGAAGTGCATGAAGACGTAGGGATTGTAGCCCGGCGCGCCTTGATCGAGGATGAGGTCGAGCGCGCGCTGGCCCGGTTCAGCGCGCGCCAGGATGGTGTCGAACGCCCGGCTCTCCTGGGTGAAACGCTCGGCCTCAATCGCCTGCCAGGCCAAGAGCACCATGCAAACGCCGGTGGCCAGGGCCTGAAGCCAGGGTCCCGACACCGCGGCGAGGCCCGTAGGGGGTTTCTCAGTCCGCCTGAAGAGCCAGGCGTAGGCGGGCAGCAGAAACAGCGCGAAGCGGGTATAGATGGCCCCGATCCAGCCGACGTTGAGTGGCGAGAAGGCGAACATCGCCAGCACCACCGCGGCAATGGCCACCTTGTCGCGTTCGCGCCAATCCACCGAGAGGCCGCCGACCCAAGGCAAAACGATCAGGACCACCGCGGCGATCAGCGGCCAGCGGCCGCCCGAATCGGTGAAACTCGCCGAAAGGCCAAGCAGCAACCGCGTCACCGGCGCGCCCAACGAGATCACCGGAAACCCGCCGGCGCCGCCAAATCGTCCGTGGGCGAGGACGAAGAGGGCGCACGGCAAGAGCGGCAGAAGGCACGGCCAGGCGCGCGCGAGCAGGCCACCCACGTTCGGCGCTCGCACGGCGAGGACGGCCAAGCCGATGGCGCAGGCGATGACGCATGCCAGCCCATGGCAGAGAACCAGCGCCAGACCGAGCGCCGCCAGCCCGATCGCTCGCGCTGCGCCGCCAAGCCGAGCATAGCGGATTACCAGCCACACGAACGCCAGGGCCACCGGGGCCGCGACCAGGAAGGTGTACAGTCCCCACCCGTAGGCCAGTCCGAAAAACGGCACGAAAAAGTAGGCGTCGAGTTCGGGCGAAGCCGCGAGCTCGCGGCGAATGGCGAGCGAGGCGGCGACGAACCCGATAAAGGCGGCCGTCAGCACCGTCTTGATCGCCGCCGATACCGGCATGACCAGGGCGAGAGGGAAGGCGAGACCGTAGCCGATCAGATAGGGCGTCAGCAGGTCGACGCGCAGCTCCGCCGCCCACGGAGAATGGCCGAGCGCCAGGTCGCGCAGGAGCGCGATCTGGCCAGCATGCTGGGGCAGGTCGACCATGGGTGGTCGCGGCGGCGCCCAGATGACGACCAGGCCGAGCCCAAACAGCAGCGCCGCACCAAGCCAGCGCAGGCTTTTGGCGCCTCCGCTCGCCACGATGCCGGCCATGGGAAGCGCCTCGTCCATCATGCGAGGGCGGCCGCTGCGCGGGGTCCTGCGGTCGCCGCTAGGCGCGGCCAGCCGATCCAGACGCCAATCAGTCCAAGCACGGCCAACCCGGCGCCGGCCAGGCCCAGACCAATCAGCGGGGGGGCGTAGTCGATCGCCAGCCGCCCGGTCTGGGTTCCCCCCGGCAGCTCGATAGTCATCAACGGAGCGCCAGTCAGAGATATCGCCAACGGGCGACCGTTGAAGGTCACGCGATAGCCGGGCCAGGCGATGCGATCGAGCACCAGACGATCGCCCCCGCCGACGCGGCTGGTGACATCGAACCGCTCGTGTTCGGCGCTCGGCGAGCCGACGGCCCTGACGGCGACGCCGGGCGTGGCCCAGGCCAACGAGCCGGGCTGGCTTGGCCGGGGCGCGACGCGCTCGAAGGTCACGGTGTAGGAGCGGTTCCGCGTTGCTCGCCAGTCGGGGCCAGCCAGCGCCGCGACCTTGGCGACCCGGTCATCGACCTTGGGGACGACCAGACGGTCGATGCGCATCAGATCGACGTAGGGCTCGCCGCCCATCGCCGTCGGCGCGAACAGGGCGGGGATGCCGGCGGGCACCACCGTGCCCCAGAGTTGCACCAGGAAGGCGTAGGAAAACGCCCGATGGCCCACCGGGGAATAGCCAAACGGATTTGACCCGCCGTGGGCCAGGGGCATCAGCGCTGTCTGGATCTCCGGCGCCTTCCAGATCGGGGCCTCATCGATTCCGCCGAGGAAGACGCTGGCGGTGGTCGGGATCGCGCTCAGATCGGAGACGACCGGCGCCGCCGTCGGCGCCCCCCGGTCCAGCTGATCGCCGTTGGTGGGGAAAACGAGGTGGGTAGCGCACGCGAAGATCACCGTTCCGGCAATTCCCGCGATCACATAGCCGGGGCGTGATCGCGCTTGCGCCAGGGCTCCCACGCCGGCCAGGACCAGGATGAGCACGGCCGCCGCGAGCGCCGGGCTGCGCATCGCCGGATCCGATTGCACCGAAGCGAGCCAGCCGAAATAGGCGATGAGGACGACGCCCCAGATCCGGGCGCGCGTCGGTGGCGCGAAGCCGGTCCGGCTGGCGACCGAAACGAACAGCGTCAGCAGGACGAGATGGAGTGCGGCCAGATACCAGATTGGGTAGCGGATCGAGAACACCTGCTCTGGCCCCTGCGTGGCGATGATGAACACGACCGCCAGAACGGCGAGTGCGACGATGGTGGGGGACGGTCGACCAAGCCGCCGCCAATCGATCAGTGGCAGCAGCGGCAGCAGGAACCATCCGGCGAAATAGAACGGCGTCCCAATGCGCCCGAAACGGGCGAAACCGAGAAAATGACTGAGATGGAAAGGACTGGAGGGCGCCAGCACGGCGTAGAGGTCCATCGCCAACCGCCCGTCGTTGGCGAGCCCACCGTTGCGGATGCCGACGGCGCCCATGGCCAGCACAGGCAAAATCGCCGGCATGGCCAGCAGGCCGCCGAGGAAGACGGCAGCCAACGGGGCGGCGCCCTGGCGCGCCCCCTGCATCCGCCAGCGAACCAGACCCACGCCGACCGCCGCCACGCCGAGCATGACCACGATGTGATAAGAGCCGGCGGTCACCACCATGTAGGTGAACAGGGCGGTGGCGACGAAGGCGGCGCGTGAGGCTTGGGCGCGCATGAGGAACGCCAGCGCCCAGGTCAGCCAGGCCATGCCCTCGAACCCTGCCGCCCAGCTTCCCGCCAGCCAGTAACAGATGAAGTTGTTGGTGAGGAACGTCAGCGCGGAAAGCGTCGCCAATGGCCGGGCGGCCCCGCAATTCCGCGCCAGCGCATAGGCGCCAGGCGCGAGGACGGCGTAGTGGAAGGCGACGAACACCGCTTCCGAGATCGCCTGGTCGCGCAGAGGCGAAATGGCCAGGCAAGCGAGCAGCGTGAACGGATTGAACAGGCCATACTGGTATTCGCCAATCAGCGCGCCGCCATTGAGCACCTGCAGTGTGAGCGTGGGCCAATGTCCGTGCGCCAGCGACCGGCCGATGGCCAGGAACATCGGCGCGAAGGCGTGCTCGGCATCGTCGCTGAAGAACGCCCGGTGATTTGTCGCCCAGACAAACCAAGTGAAGACCAGGGCGGCGGCGGCGCACGCGCCACCGATCGCGATGTCGAGCGCGATAGGCCTGGTCGCCGAGCGCATCGGGATGGTGGCTGTCGCCGCTTGCCCCGCCATGATGTCTGGCTAACGACGTTCGCCGGCCGTGCCAATGCCGCCGAGGGCGCCGTCGCGTGCGACGGCGTGCCGCGCTTTGTCTTCCCCCCAACCGTCGGCTAATATCGTCGCCATGAACTGGCAAAACCTGTTGTCGTTGCAGATGTTATCGCGAGTTGCGGGTGCGCTTGCGATCATCATCGCCATCGTGCGCCTCATAATGATGCGCGACATGATCGGCTGCATCGTTTGGCTGGTCGTCGGCGCCGGCCTCCTGGCGTGGCCGTCGCTTGCCAAGGGCAAGTCGACGACCGACGCCTAGTTGGGGCTCGGGCGCCACCCTTGGGTCAAGAACGGGGGCGCAGGCCGCGTCTGCGAGACTTTCCCTTCGCCTTGGCGCCGATCTCCTTGAGCTTGACGCCCTGGCGGACGGACAAGGATGTCCCGGGCGCTCCCTTGTCGGGGTCGGCGAACGCGCGCCCAAATTGTTCGACCCGGGTCTCGACAGAGGTCAGGAATTCGCCTTCCCAGTCGGTGAGGTCGATCCCAGCGCGCAGCGCCGCCCGACGGACCCGGCGCAGGGCGTTGATCGCGGCGCGCCGCGCCTGAGCTCGACGGTCGGGGAGCGCGCGCTTCACAAGCCGCCGATGGCGGATATGTAGAGATCGAGCAGTGCTTCCTCCTCCGACCTCTGGGCGCTGTCCTGGCCCCGAAGCCGGACGACCCGGCGCAGCACCTTGGTGTCGAAGCCATCACTCTTGGCCTCGGCGTAGATCTCGCGCAGATCGGCGGCCACCGCCTTGCGATCTTCCTCCAGGCGTTCGATGCGCTCGATGAGGCTTTTCAGCTTGCCTTGGGCATTGGTGTTGAGGACATCGAGACTCGAACTGTCGTCGGGCATGGGGCTCTCGTTGAAAGGGTGGCTGGGCCACCCTAGACTCTGGGCGGCGTCCAAGGAGACCAAATTGGATCGAACCGTCAAGCGCGGGAGTGTCACCCGGACCGAAGCCGAGGCCGCGGTGCGGACCTTGATCCTGTGGGCCGGGGATGACCCCGACCGGGAAGGCCTGCGCGATACGCCGGGCAGGGTGGTCAACGCTTACGGCGAGCTGTTCGCAGGGTACGAGGCCAATCCGCGCGCCTATCTCGAGCGCACTTTCGAGGAAGTCGGCGGCTATGACGAACTGGTCGTTTTGCGCGACATCCCGGTGGTGAGCTTTTGCGAGCACCACATGCTGCCGGTCCTCGGTCACGCCCATGTCGGCTATCTTCCGACGCGGCGGGTGGTGGGCATTTCCAAGCTCGCCCGGGTTGTGCATGGCTTCGCCAGACGCCTGCAGATTCAGGAAAAGCTGACCGCCGACATCGCCCACGCGATCGACGAGGTGCTCGAGCCCAAGGGCGTGGGCGTGGTCATCGAAGCCGAACACAGCTGCATGACCCTGCGCGGGGTCAACACCATCGGCTCGCATCTGATCACCAGCCATCTGACCGGCGCCATCAGGGACGACGCCCGCACCCGGCAGGAATTCCTCCGCCTCACGCGGCGAGCCTGAGCTTTCGGCAAAAAATAAAGGCCCGGTTCGAACTGTGTCCGAACCGGGCCCGGCTTCCCGCCTTCAGTCGGGGGGGCGAAACATTGAGCGAGAAGACGCCACGAAAACGCCGACCTTCTATGCCGGTTCCGGCGCGGTCTCAAAAAAGTGAAACGCGGCTGAATCTTTTTTGTCGCCAGCCCTGAAACCGAGCCACATGGGCGCGCGCGACGCCTCGAAAGGCTGCAGATTGAAATAGCCACTCGACAAATTCCGGTTGACAGACCGGCCGAGAAATGGTGCAATATGCAAAGTTGGCGACAGGCGGCCGATGGCCATCGCCGACACCCCATCGAAGCTTGGCGAGGGCCTCCAGATGAAGCCTGCCCCTCGTCGCGCACTCCCCGTCCAATCTGAAGCGCCCGTCCAATCCGAGGACCCGACCGCGGGCAAGCCTGACGCCGCGGCCACGCCCACCGCCGATCTGGAAAAGCTCAAGCGCTATTTCGCCGAGACCGCGTTCAAGACCCAGGACGCGCGCCGCAATAGCCTGATCGCCCTCGACTACTACGATGGCGATCAGTACACGCCCCAGGAGCGCGCCGCGCTGACCAAGCGCCGCCAGCCGCCGATCACCGTCAACCGCATCAAGCCGGCGATCAACGGCATCATCGGCGTCATCGAGCGCGGGCGCACCGAGCCCCGCGCCTGGCCGCGCGATCCCGGCGGCGCCGATCAGGCCGACGTGGCCACCGACATCCTGCGCTACATCGCCGATTTCAACCGCTTCAAGCACGTCAAGCGCGACTGCTTCATGGATATGCTGGTGCCCGGCACCTGCGCCGCCCTGGTCGGCGTCGATGCCGACCGCAACGTCACCATCACCCAGGTGCGCTGGGAAGAGCACTTCGCCGATCCGCAATCGCGCCGCGCCGACTTCAAGGACGCCCGCTATCAGGGGGTGGCCAAGTGGATGTACGCGGATGATCTGACTGCCCTCTATCCGGACAAGGCCGACGCCATCGAGAGCGCGGTGCAGAACCTTGGCGGCGGGGTCGGCATCGGCGGCGGCCTGGTCGCCGATGAATCGTTCCAGGACCGGCCGCTGGCCTATAGCGGCATGGTCGGCTGGGTCGATCCCAAGCAGCGCCGCCTGATGGTGGTGGAGATGTACTACCGCGAGGGCGGCTGGCAGCGGTGCGTGTTCACCGGCTCGGATATCCTCGAAGAAGGCGCCAGCCCGTACCTCGACCACAAGGGACGGCCGGCCTGCCCGCTCGAGGCCCTCTCCGCCTACGTCAAGCGCGACAACGCCCGCTATGGGCCGGTCCAGGACATGATCCCCATCCAGGACGAGATCAACAAGCGCCGCTCCAAGGCCCTGCACCTGATCAGCGTCAACCGCATCGAGGCCAAGGACCCTTCGGCCATCAACATCGACGCCGAGGAAGCGCGCATCGAGGCCGCCAGGCCCGATGGCGTCCTGCCGTTCGGCTGGGGGATGAGCCCGACCACGGCCGAATTCTCCGGCAACCTCGAGCTGCTCCAGGAGGCCAAGGCGGAGATGGAGCGCATGGCTCCCAACCCGGCGGTGCTGGGGCGCGACGGCACCGACAGTTCCGGACGCGCGCTCCTCGCCCGCCAGCAGGCCGGCCTGGTGGAGCTGGCGACGATCTTTGGGGCGCTGGAGGATTTCGAGCTCAGAATCTATCGCCAGTGCTGGGCCAGGGCCAAGCAGTACTGGACCGCCCCGCAGTTCATCCGCGTCACCGACGATGAGGATGCGCCAAGGTTCGTCGGCATCAACCAGCCGGTCGCCGGGCCGATGACCGTTGGCGCCCATCCCACCAGCGGCCTGCCGACGCTGATGCCCCAGGTCTTGGGCTACAAGAACCGGGTGGCCGAGATGGATGTCGATATCGAGGTCGCCAGCCAGGTCGAGACCGGGACCATCGCCCAGGAGCAGTTTTCCGAGCTGATGCAGATGATGGGCGCCAATCCCGCCTGGCAGCAGCAAATCCCGCTGACGGCGATGATCGAGCTCTCCTCGATCCCGCACAAGCGCAGTGTCCTGGACGCCATCAAGCAGGCCCAGCAGCAGGCCCAGCAGGCCAGCGCCCAGGCCCAGCAGCTACAGGCCCAGCACGCCCAGGCCAAGATCGACGAGACCCGCGCCAGCGCCTTGCAGAAGACCGCCCAGGGCCAGGCGAGCATGATCAACGCCCTGACCGAGGCCCACGCCATGCACGCCGATCACGCCGCCGCCGGCTTCGAGGCCGGGGTTGGCCAGGCCCAGCACGAGGCCAACATGAGCCAGCAGCGCATCCAGCAGCAGGCGAGCGAGGCCGCCGATACCACCAACGGCGGCGCGCCGCTGGCCCCGCAGGCGCAGTAGAGATTCCCGCCGCCGGGGAGCCTTCGGGCTAACGGGCGATTCGGGCCGTCAGAGCCGTGATCTGACAAGCCGGGACCGGGCTCAACGGGTCGTTCGGGCCGCCACCGTCTTTGGGCGAGGGATCATCATGGACGTCAATCCGTTGGAAGACGCCCTGGGCCAGCCGGCCGAGGGCGAGGATCAGCCTGTCGTTGAAGCGCAAGCCGAAGCCCCGGCCGAAGCGGTCGAGACCCAGCCGGAAGGCCCCGCCAGGGGACCGGACGGCAAGTTCGCCGCCAAGACCGAAGCCCCGGCCGAAACCCCGCCCCCCGCCCCGGCGGCCGAACCGGCGCTCGCGCCGATCTCGGCCCTCCTCGACGAGCGGGACAAGCGCCAGGCGGCTGAAAAGGCCCTCAAGGAGTTCCAGGAGCGCCTTCAGCGCGAGCGGGACGACTGGGCCAAGGCCAATCCGCCCGCGCCGGAAGATCAGCTCCAGGACCAGCGCTACGCCGACAACCTGCGCTTTTCGAAGAAATTCG
>DASYGN010000025.1:0-10393 GCA_035999625.1 Caulobacteraceae bacterium
GTTCTTACGAGACGTTCCCCTCCTGGCGTCCGGCGCTCGCTTCGGTTCGACTTGCCGCGATGCGTCGCGCGGGGGCTTGCGCTCGTTATCGTTGCCATGCTGGGGCGCGGTGCAGTTGTGGGATGCCTGCCGCCGACGCCGCCGCCGCCGCGCCATCCAGCTATCGCGGCCGCACCGCGGTGACCTCGGCTTTCGCGCCGCGCACGGTTGCGTCGAAACCGATCGTTTCGCCGACCTTCAGGCCCTTCAGCAACGTGGCTGGCTTGGCCTGGAAAGCCATGGTCATGGCCGGCCAGCCGACCCCCGGGATCGGAGGGCCATGACGGCCAGGAAGGCTAGCGCGTGACGGATCACGACGCGATTATACGGTATTCAATCGCGATCATGTCAAATGTGCCTACCCGGCCGGTTGGCCATTTTCTGCCGCTCCAGCGGCGAAACCACATACCACGGCATTTTCCTCGAACCGCACCCGGCCGAGCCTTGATCCCTCACCCCGCGTCGGCGCCCGTCACCGCGTCGTCGGCGCCCAGCTGATCGGCCGGTAGCAAGTGGTGGGGCAGCCAGAAGGCGTTGGCGATCAGGGTGGGGATCACCGCGCTGCCGACCACTGTGGCCACCAGCAAGGAATACTGCGCCTGGTCGATCACGTGATGGGTGAGGCCGTAGAGCGATGAGATGGTGCCGAAGGTGAGGCCGGTGGACATCATCAGGGTGGTGTAGGCGCTCTCCCGAGGCCGGTTGGCGAACAGGCGGGTGACCGGGAAGACGCCGATGATCTTCGAGGTGAGCTTGGCGGCCAGCAGGATGAGGAAGGCGGCGGGCGCGGCGATCAGGGCCGGAACCGACACGAACGAGCCGGCGCGCACGAAATAGAACGGCGTCAGCAGGCCGAAGGTCAGGGTGCGGATGCGCCTGACCAAGGCATGGTCGCCGCCGAGCACGCCGGCCAGCGCCATGCCGACGAGGTAGGCGGGCAGCACGGGCTCGCTTCCCGCCCACGAGGCCAGGGCGCCAAGGCCGAAGAGGGCGAGCAGCAGGAACTTGGCTTCCGGCTCCGACGGCCGGCCGCCGAACCGGGCGAAGAACCAGCGGGTCGCCCAGGGCAGGGCGAAGACGGCGGCGACTGATGCGGCGGCGAAGATCGCCGTTCGCCAGGTGAAGGGGGCGAAGATCAGGCCGAGCGCGAGCACGGTCAGCAGGTCGTTGATGAAGCAGGCGGCCAGGATGGTCTTGCCGAACTGAGTGCGGTTGAGGCCGAGCTCCAGCATCACCGCGTAGACCACGGCCACCGATGTGGTGGAGAGCGCCACGCCAGCCAGCCAGCTGGGACCGATCGCCCAGTGAAGGGCGAAACGGGCCACGGCGAAGCAGCCGAGGAACGGGAAGACGAAGCCGGCGACGCCAACCGCGCCGGTCTCCTTGAGCTTCGAACGCAGCACCACCGGATCGAGCTCGGCGCCGGCCAGGAAGGTCAGGACGATAGCGCCGGCGCCGGAAACAAAGGTGATCCAACCCTCGTGCGCGCCCAGGGCCTCCGCGCCGATGAGCGCGCCAATGACCAGCTGGGCCACCGTGCCGACGACGATCTCGGAAAGGGCGCTGGCCAGCCCCAGCCAGATCGAGATCATGGTTGCGGCGAGCGCCAGGCCCAGCCACAGGGCGGCCAAGGTCCATACGTGCGTCATGACACGAGCCTCCAAGTCCCTGGGACCGGCAGGCGGTCCCCACGTGTCAGGACGGCAGGGCGAGAAGGCCTACCGGCGACGGTCGACACGGGGTCCGTCGCGTGCGGTAGGAGCCATCAGCCTTGGAGGCGGTTTTGGGGGACTCCATCCCCTTGCAGCGCGACGCTAGCCCAGGGGATGGTCAGGATCAATTGGGCGAACGGCTGGCGAGCGGCGGTGGTCCGCGCTCCCCTCGCACAACACTGGCCAAAAGATCGGCCAAGAGATCGGCCAATCTCTCGGCCATCGCCGCTGATATATCTTTTCCGGCATGGTATTAGCTTGCTTCGTCGCGCCAGAAAGATCGGCCAGAATGACCCTTGAAGCGCCCAGCCGGATCGAACCGGCCCGGCTCGATGCGCCCACGGCGGAGATCGCCGACGTGATCGCCGAGCTGACAGCGGCCGCGGCGACCCTTGGCCGGGCTCTGCATCCGCGCACCGCCGCCAACCTGGCCGACCTCGTGCGCCTGATGAACACCTACTACAGCAATCTCATCGAGGGTCACGATACGCGGCCGCGCGACATCGAGCGTGCGCTCGCCGGAGAGCTGGACCAGGAGGAGGGCCGCCGCAACCTGCAGCTCGAGGCCGCTGCTCACGTTCGGGTCCAGGCGCAGATCGACCGCCTGGTGGCCGAGAGCGCGTTGCCCCCGCCGGCTTCGTGCGACTTCCTTCGTTGGGTGCATGGCGCCTTTTACGAGGATGCGCCGGAAGCCATGCTCACGATCAAGGCCAGGGACCGCGAGATCAGGATGACGCCCGGAGCGTGGCGCAGCCGACCAGAAGAGGACGTGGCGGTGGGCCGCCACCAGCCGCCGTCCAGCGATCGCGTCGAGGGCTTCATGCACCATTTCGAGGACCGGTTCCGCTTCGACCGCATGGGCCGGGCCGCGCAGATCATGGCGATCCCGGCCGCGCATCACCGCTTCAACTACATTCACCCGTTTGCGGACGGCAACGGACGGGTGAGCCGACTCATGAGCCATGCGATGGCGCTGGTCTCGGGCATCGGGGCGCATGGCCTGTGGTCAATCTCGCGCGGCCTGGCCCGAGGGCTGAAGAGCCGAGGCGACTACAAGCGCATGATGGACCATGCCGACACGCCCCGGCAGGGCGACCGCGACGGACGCGGCAACCTCTCCGAGGCCGCCTTGATCGACTTCACACTCTGGTTCCTCAAGGTCTGCCTCGACCAGGTGACCTTCATGTCCGGCCTCTTCGACCTCGACGGCTTGGCCCGACGGCTGCGCGCCTACGTCGAACGCGATCCCGTCCTCAAGCCGCAGGCCGCCAGGCTGCTTGAGGAGGCCCTGATCCGTGGTGAATTCGAGCGCGGCGATATCGGCCGGATCACCGGCCTGCCGGAACGCACGGCGCGGCGCGAGCTCGGGCGCCTGATCGATCTTGGCCTCCTGGCGTCGGAAACGCCGAAGGGGAAGGTGTCGTTGCGCTTTCCGACCCACGCGCTGGAGGATCTCTTCCCGCGGCTCTATCCGCAGACGTAACGAGGCGCCCCTCAAGACGTTTCCCGCTGCCAAGCTGCAGCGACGGCATGCAGCGATTCCGGCTTCAGGTGGGTGTGGCCCGTGACCAGGGCCACCTGCTGCGAAACCTGGCTCGAACAGGCGACTCGCGCCCTCGCGGCGTAAGTCGTGAAAGCGGAGGTCCTCGATCCCCAAGTCCTGGCAGGCGCGGCGGAACGCCGTGCCGGCTGACCGATGATTGTAGGGAAAGATCCGGTCTTCCTTGGCCCCGCCGGTCGGGCGTTGCGCGTCGATCAAGGCCAGAGCGGTGATGTGCAGGTCGATCAAATCGCCAAGGGTGCTGAGGCGGGCGATCCGCGATGGTGAGGGCGTCCCGCCGCGGTCGATCCGCCGCCCGACGTCGGTCGCCCACTGACGGGCGTCCTCGCGGCGAAGAAATGTCTCGCTTACGTATCGACCCTACCTGGGCGCGCCAGGAGCCCGAATTGAGCCGCGTGACGGTCGCCATTTTCGTGTGCGCTTCGTGTGCACCCAGCCGTCGAAAGGCCGCGAAAAACGTCGCGCCATGGCGTAGAAACGAGTGCACACGCCGCAGCCTAACGCGTTGACGCTACTAGATAAATGCAGCAATTTCAAGATCATAGACTATGCATCGCGCCGATGATGGACTGGACGGACCGGCATTGCCGGGCGTTCCACCGGGTCCTGACCAAACGGGCGCGGCTGTACACCGAGATGCTGACCACCGGTGCGGTGCTGCATGGCGAGCGCGGCCGGCTTTTGGCCTTCAGCCCGCAGGAGCACCCGCTGGCGCTACAGCTCGGCGGGGCCGATCCGGCGGCGCTGGGCGCCTGCGCGCGCATCGCCGAGGACCTTGGTTTCGATGAGGTCAACCTCAACGTCGGCTGTCCTTCCGAGCGGGTGCAGGGCGGAGACTTCGGCGCCTGCCTGATGCGCGAGCCGGACCTGGTCGCCCGGTGCATGGCGGCGATGCTGGCCGTCGTGCGCGTGCCGGTGACGGTCAAGTGCCGTCTGGGGGTCGACGATCAGGACCCGGAGGAAAGCCTGTTTGGCCTCGTCGACCGGTGCGCGGACGTGGGCGTCACCACGTTCATCGTTCACGCGCGCAAGGCGTGGCTGCAGGGCCTCTCGCCCAAGGAGAACCGGGAGATTCCGCCGCTCGATCATGCGCTTGTGAAACGCCTGAAGCGCGAGCGGCCGAGGCTCACCATCGTCATCAACGGCGGCATCGCCTCTCTCGACGAGGCGGCGGCGCACCTCGAGGCCGTCGATGGGGTCATGCTGGGCCGGGCCGCCTATCACACGCCGGGCATTCTGGGCGCCGCCGATCGGTGTCTGCTGGGCGGAACCAAACCCGACCTCGATCCCTGGGAGGCGGTGGAGCGCCACAGGCCCTACCTCGAGGCTGAGCTGGCCAGGGGAACGCGGCTGGCGGCCATGACCCGGCCCATGCTTGGCCTGTTTCACGGCGCGCGCGGGGCCAGGGCGTGGCGGCGCATTCTGACCACCGAAGCGGTGCGGCCAGGGGCGGGGATCGAGGTGGTGATGAAGGCGCTGGCGATGGTCGGCGAACTCGAACCCGCCTAGCGGAACGAATCTGACATTATATCGGAAACGGACCCCCCTAGCGCGTGAACAGCGCCACCCGTTCCGGCCGGACGCGACACCGGCGGGACGGCAACTCGGCCATGAGCGCCTCACGCTCGTCGGCGGTGAAGCTGGCCCACCCGGCCACCTCCTTCAACGACCGGAAACAGCCGAGGCAAAGGCCGCTTTCGCCATCGACGATGCACACGCGCACGCAGGGGCTGGCGATGGGGTCGTCCATGGCGGAGGCATGCCGCGCCGCCGCGGTCGGCGCAAGGGGCCGTATGCCTGACCGCGCGGTCTAATATTAAACTCCATTCACTATTAAAATTCATTCATCATTGAACCGGAATATTAAACCCGTGTAAGTTCTCATTTTGATAATATAATATTGACGCGAATTAACTTGAGCGATCTATATTGTTCAGCGACTGTTCAGTGCGTCCATGCCAAGGAGGAACGGGACATGACTGGACTTATCGCCACCGCCGCCCTGATCGCGGCCGTCTCCGCCACCAGCGCCTTCGCCGCGCCCGCCGATCCCGATGTCATGTCGGTGAAGGTCAGGCTCGCCGACCTCGACATGAGCACCCCGGTCGGGGCCGAGGCCGCCTACGCGCGCATCGGGATCGCCGCCCGCGCCATCTGCGGCGAGGCGCCCTCGCCGGTCGATCTGGCCGCCAAGGCGCCCTACCGGGCCTGCCTCGCCGCCGCCACAGACAATGGCGTCAGCGCCCTTGGCGCCCCAAACGTGACCGCGCTCAACGATGCTCGCCGTGGCGTCACCGCTGTCGCGACGCGTTGAACGCGCTGGCCGATCGCCCCCCGAGTTCCCCCCCTCTCGGGGGGCGGTTGCCTGCCTCATCAATATTAAAGATGTTTCATGAATTAAAATACAGATACAACATTTATTGAAATTAATTTGATTGAACTCTTGCCGACAGCCAGTCTCCCTTTAGTCCAACTCAAGGAGGAACGGGACATGACTGGACTTGGTAATCTGATCGCCGCCGCCGCTGTGCTGTCGGCCGCCGGCGCCTTCGCCTCACCCGCCGCTCATCTCAACGACGCGCAGTACATCGCCGCCGCCCATTGCCAGGGCCTGGTCGATGCGCATGCGTTGGGCCAGAGCAACGCTACCGCCTTCGACACCATGATGAAGGACGAAGGCCGCTATCGTGAGCCATCGGTCTTCGATCGCGCCGACGAGGCGAGATCCGAGGCTATGCGCGAGGCTTCGCGCGCCAGCGGGTTCGCCAAGGCCCAGTTGGTCAGCGAACGCGACGGGGCCTGCATGGCCTGGACGCACGCCGCCACCGACGGCGGCCTCGCCAACCGCGCGCCTTGAGGGTTGCGTCATCCCGCCGAGGGCGCCGGCTCTGCGGGGTGAGGGTCATTCCAGCTCGAAGTCCATGACCAGGGGCAGGTGGTCCGAGGCCAATCGCGAAAGCGAGGAGGCGCTGGCGCGCAGGCCGAGGACCCTGACCCCTGCGCTCACGAACACGTGGTCGATGCGCAGCACCGGGGCCAGGGCGGGAAACGTGGCTATTCTCCCCCTGCGCTCCGGGCGCAGCGCACGGGCGTCGGTGAGCGCCCCACGCAGCGTGCGATGGACCACGGTGCGCACCGTGGCGTTGAAATCGCCGACCAGGATCACTGGGTCGCGGCGATGCGCCGAACCCAGCCAGGCATCGCCAACCAGGGCCGCGGCCTGGATCTGCTGCTCGCGCGGCACCAGGCCAAGGTGGGTGTTGATCACCTGCACCTCGCGTCCGCGGCCGAAATTGATCGCCACCCATAGCGCGCCGCGCGGCTCCAGGCGGCGCATGCGCCGGTAGCCGGGCAACGGACCGGCCTGGATCAGGCGCTCAGGCCTGGCGGTGAGCAGGGCGTCGCCATACTGCTCCTCCTCGACCTTGAGGGCGGCGTGGAAGCGCGCCGCCATTCCCAGGCGCCGGGCGATGTCGTGGGCCTGGTCGACCTTGCCGGTGCGCGCCCGTCCGACGTCCACCTCCTGCAGGGCGACAATGTCCGGCGATTCCGCGGCGATCACCTCGGCGATGCGGCCGACATCGAGGCGCCGATCGGTTCCCACGCAGCGGTGCACATTGTAGGTCAGGATGCGGAACATCGGGGCGAGCCTTGCTGGCGCCTCCCGCCTTGGCAAGAACGCGCCGCCCCGCCTATGCTTCCCGGCGACCAAGAGGAAGCGTCATGGATCTCGATCTTTCGCCCGCCGATGTCGCCTTTCGCGAAGAGGCCCGCCGGTTCATCGCCGAGAATTATCCGCCGGCGCTGCGCGAGCGGCAGCGGAGCGAGGAGCAGCTGAGCAAGGAGGACTATTTCTCCTGGCATCGCGTCCTGGCCAAGAAGGGCTGGTCGGCGCCGTCCTGGCCGGTGGAATGGGGCGGGACCGGCTGGACGCCGACACAGAAATACATCTGGTCGGAAGAGCAGGCCAGGGCCGACACCCTGACCATCCTGCCGTTTGGCGTTTCGATGCTGGCGCCGGTGCTATGGACGTTCGGAACCGAGGAGCAGAAGCAGCGCTTCCTGCCTGGCATCCGTGATGGTCAGGTGTGGTGGTGCCAGGGATATTCGGAACCGGGCGCCGGCTCTGACCTGGCTTCGCTGAAGACCAAGGCCGAGCGCATCACCGCCGACGACGGCAAGGATTACTACCTGGTCAACGGCCAGAAGACCTGGACGACGCTGGCGCAGTTCGCCGACTGGGGCTTCTTCCTGGTCCGCACGGATCCCGCCGCCAAGCCCCAGGCCGGGATCAGCTTCCTGCTCATCGACATGAAATCGCCGGGGATCACCGTGCGTCCGATCATCACCCTCGAAGGCGGACACGAGGTCAACGACGTCTTCCTCGACAACGTCAAGGTCCCGGTGGAGAACCGCATCTTCCACGAGAACCAGGGCTGGACCTGCGCCAAGGCGCTGCTGGCCCACGAGCGGTCGGGGATCGCCGGCGTGGCCCGCTCCAAGCGCAGTCTCGAGCGCCTCCGGGAAATGTCGCAGACCGAGCGCGGCGATGATTCCGGCCCGCTGCTCGCGGACCCCTTCTTCCGCCGCAAGGTGGCCGAACTGGAGATCGACCTCACGGCGCTGGAGTTCACCGAACTGCGCACCCTGGCCGGGGAAAGCTCGGGCAAGGGCCCCGGACCGGAGTCCTCGATCCTCAAGATCAAGGGCACCGAGATCCAGCAGCGCCTGACCGAGCTCGCCCTGGAAGCCGCCGGCCACTATGGCGCGCCGTACCTGCGCGGCCTGCCGCACAACATCGGACCGATCGGTCCGGAGGCCGCCGCCGGCGTCGCCGGGACCTATTTCAATACCCGCAAGACGTCGATCTACGGCGGCTCGAACGAGATTCAGCGCAACATCATCGCCAAGATGGTGCTCGGCCTGTAGCGGTCGACCACCTAGAGGACGCCCATGGACTTCTCCTTCACCGAAGAACAGACGCTGCTGCGCGACAGCCTCTCGGCGTTCCTCGCCGACACCTACGACTTCGACAAGCGGCGCGCGGCGGTGGCCTCGGCGGGCGGCTGGAGGCCGCAGGTGTGGAAGGCGCTGGCCGAGGAGCTCGGCATCCTGGGCGCATCGTTCCCCGAGGAGCTCGGCGGGCTGGGCGGAGGCGCCACCGAGGTGATGGTGGTGATGGAGGAGTTCGGCAAGGCGCTGGTGATCGAGCCCTACCTCTCGACGGTGGTCATCGGCGGCGGCTTCCTCACCCGCGCCGGAACCGACACCGCCAAGGCGTTGATTGGCGACATCATCGCCGGCAAGGCGCGTCTGGCTTTCGCCGCGTCCGAGCCGCAAGGGCGCTATTGCCTGCACGACCTCTCCACCAGCGCCAGCAAGAGCGGGGCCGGATGGACCCTGAACGGGGCCAAGGCCGTGGTCGCCGGGGCGCCGTTCGCCGATCACCTGATCGTCACCGCGCGCACCGGCGGGGCGCGGCGTGACACCGGCGGGGTGTCGGTGTTTCTGGTCGACAAGGGCGCCAAGGGCGTGGGCGCCCGCGATTACCCCACGGTGGACGGGGGCAGGGCTTCAGAAATCACCTTCGAAAACGTCGCCCTCGGCCCCGAGGCCTTGATCGGCCCCGAAGGCGAGGCGTTGCCGCTGATCGAAACGGTGGTCGACGAGGCGGTGGCCGCAGTCTGCGCGGAGGCCTGCGGGGTGCTGCGCAAGCTGCATGAGGGCACCCTCGAATACACCCGCCAGCGCAAGCAGTTCGGGGCTCCGATCGCCTCGTTCCAGGTGCTCCAGCATCGCATGGTCGACATGTTCATCCAGGTCGAGCAGGCGGTCAGCATGACCTACATGGCTCACATCAAGCTGGCCGAAACGGCCTCCGAGCGGGCCAAGGCGGTGTCGGCGGCCAAGGTCCAGATCGGCCGCGCCTGCCGCTTCGTCGGCCAGAACGCCATCCAGCTGCACGGCGGCATGGGCATGACCGACGAGATGGCCATCGGCCATTATTTCAAGCGCGCGACGCTGATCGAGGGGCTGTTCGGTTCGGTCGATCATCACCTGGCCCGCTACGAGGCGTTGAGCTTCGCCAAGGCGGCCTGAGGAGCGCGCGCCGGTGCGGATGATCGCCGCCCCTTCGCCGAACTTCGACGCCCGCACGGCGCCGCCCGACATGATCGTCCTGCACTATACCGGCATGGCCACGGGCGCGGCGGCGTTGGCGCGCCTGACCGATCCGGCGGCCAGGGTCTCGGCCCATTATCTCGTCGAGGAGGACGGGCGGGTTTTCTCCCTTGTCGATGAGGCGCGGCGCGCCTGGCACGCCGGTGTCTCATCCTGGCGGGGCCGCACCGACACCAATGCCCGCTCGATCGGCATCGAGGTCGTCAACCCCGGACATGAATTCGGCTACCGGCCGTTTCCGCCCGCCCAGATCGAGGCCCTGATCGCCTTGCTGGACGACATCCGTGGCCGCTGGACGATCGAGGATGGCTTGATCCTTGGCCATGCCGATGTGGCGCCCAGGCGCAAGGAGGATCCGGGCGAGCTGTTTCCGTGGCGCGAGTTGGCCGCTGCCGGCCACGGCTGGTGGGTCGAGCCGACGCCGGCCCCCGGCGCCCCGTTACAGCCTGTGGAGGAGGGCCTCGCCGTCTTGGCTCTGCGTGGCGGGCTGGGTCGGCTCGGCTATGATGTCGTTCCGCGCGGCCCCTATGATGAGGATCTGGCGCTGATCGTCACCGCCTTCCAGCGCCACTGGGTCCAGAGCCGTTTCGACGGGATCGCCGATGGCGACACTCGCGCCAGGCTGATGGCGCTGGTGCGGCTGGGCGGCCAGTGATCGTTTCCGATCCTGACCTGGGCGGGGACCTCGTCCTCGCGGCCGGCCCCTTCGTCCTGCGGCCCTTGGAGACCGCTGACGCCACCGATCTTCTGGCCGAGTTTTCCGATCCGCGGGTGGTCGAATGGATGGACATCGAGCCTCTGAGCGCGATCGACGAGGCCGCCGCGATCATCGCCTGGGCCAAGGGCCAGCGGGCCCTGGGGGCCGGCGTGCGCTGGGCGATCCGCACCGAGGCGGGCAAAT
>DASYGN010000070.1:0-2834 GCA_035999625.1 Caulobacteraceae bacterium
GAGGCGATCAACCATCCCGACGGTCAGCGGCAGACGTTCGAGGGCGGCCGCGTCACCGATTACCGCTCCACCGGCTGCGAGGCCGAGCGCACGGCCGAGCTGACGCCGTCCCCCGCCGCGCCGCTGCCGGGGACCGCGCCGCTGGAAGCCTGGTTCGATCCCGCCCGGGCTGACCATCTGAGCGCTGCCGGAGCCAGCGTGGTCAAGCATGCGCAGGACGCCAACTATCAGCGTGTGGGCGTTCAGGCGCAGGTGTTCACCGCCCAGGCCGACGCGCTTTCGCCCCTCAAGCTGTTCTGGAACGACTCTCTCGGTGATCACATCGCCGCAGCCACCGACCTTGGACAGTCGCAGGCCCTGGCCGGCGGCTACGCCTTCGAGGCCTCAGAGGGTTATGTCTGGCGCGACCCGCATCCGGGCGCGGTGGCGCTGGCGCAGTATCGCGACCCGCTCAGCGGCCATCACTGGCTGACGGCGGGTCCCGCCGAGGCTGATGAGGCCAAGGCCAAGGGCTTCGTCTTCGTGCGCATCGAGGGCTATGCGCCGGAACCTTGATCAGCCGCCAAAGGTCGGCCGCGCCGGGAAACGCTGGCGGATGCGCTCGTCCAGCGACTGGCGCACCCCGCGGTAGGCATCCAGCACCACCTCACGCGAGCCGAAGGTCAGGGTCGGATCGATGGTCGGCCAGTATTCCAGATCGACGTTGCGGCCGCGGGCGAATTCCACCGCCCGGTGATGCGCCTCGGCGCTCAGCGAGACGATGACATCGAAGGCGTGATCGGCCAGGTCTTCGAAGGCCTTGGGCGCGCGCGCGCCCAGATCGATGCCGATCTCGTCCATGACCGCGGCGACGAACGGATCAGGCAACGCCTCCGGATCGACGATGAGGCCGCAGCTCTCCACGGCCAGGGCCTCGCCGTGCAGGCGACGCAGGAGGCCGGCGGCCATGGGCGAGCGGATGCGATTGAGGCCGCAGGCGAAAAGGACCGAGGCGCCCATTCTCAGCCCCGCCAGTGCAAGGCGCAGATGAGGGTGAACAGGCGCCGGGCGGTGTCGAGATCGGTCTCGATCTTGCCGGCCAGGCGCCGCTGCAGCGCCCGCGAACCATCGTCATGCAGGGCGCGCCGACCCATATCGAGGGTCTCGATCTTCTGCGGCGTGGCGTGACGGATGGCCTGGAAATAGCTCTCGCAGATCATGTGGTAGTCGCGCACCACCGAGCGCAGGGGCGTGAGCGAAAGCAGATGGCGGCGCTGGAAGGCGGGGCCCTCGATGTCGAACGCCAGCCGTCCCTCGATCAGCGCCAGGCGCAGGCTATAGGGGCCCTCTTCGGCGCCGTCCGGCGCGAAATGGTTGTCCTCGAGCAGGTCGAAGATGGCGATCTGGCGCTCCTGCTCCTGATCGCGGTTGGCCGGGGCCAGCGATTCCTCATCCAGCACCACCGAGATAAGGCGATGGACGGCCGCGCTCATCGACCGCGGATCGAGAGCGAGCGCGCATGCGCCGGCAGGCCCTCGGCCTCGGCCAGGGCCCGCGCTGCCGGCGCGAGGGCGGCGAAGCCCTGTTCGCTGCAGGCGATCATCGATGTGCGCTTGAGAAAATCGGCGGTCGAAAGGCCCGAGGAGAAACGCGCCGAGCCGGCCGTCGGCAGCACATGGTTCGGACCGGCGACATAATCGCCGATGGCTTCGGGTGCGTAGCGGCCCAGGAAGATGGCCCCGGCGTGGCGCACCTTGGCCGCCAGCGCCTCGGGGGCTTCGACGGCGAGTTGCAAATGTTCCGGCGCGATGCGGTCGATCAACGCCGCCGCCCGCTCCCTGGGGGCGATGATGGCGGCGCCCTGACCCGCGATGGATCGGCGAGCCGTCTCGGCGGTGGCCAGCTCGACCAGTTGACGGGCGATGGCGGCTTCCACCGCATCGGCGAATCCCGAATCGTCGGTGATCAGGATCGGCCGCGCGTCGGGGTCGTGCTCGGCCTGGGAAAGCAGGTCGGCCGCCATCCACTCCGGATCGTTGTCGGCGTCGGCCACCACCACCACTTCCGAGGGACCGGCCAGGGAATCGATCCCCACCTGGCCGAACACCGCCCGCTTGGCGGCGGTGACGTAGGCGTTGCCCGGCCCGACGATCTTGTCCACCGGCCGGATCGGCCCGGCTCCATAGGCCAGCGCGGCCACCGCCTGGGCCCCGCCCACGCGCCAGATTTCGTCGACGCCGGCCTCTCTCGCCGCCGCCAGCACCGCCGGCGACAGGCGCCCGGCGGGGGTCACCATGGCGATGCGCGCGACGCCGGCGAGCTTGGCCGGTATGGCGTTCATCAGCACCGTGGAGGGGTAGGCGGCTCGCCCGCCGGGGACGTAGATGCCCACCGCGTCGAGCGGCGTCCAGCGCCATCCGAGGCTGATACCGGCTTCATCGGTGAAAGCGCCGTCGGTCGGCTTGAGCTTTTCGTGGTAGGCGCGAATCCGGGTGGCCGCGAAGGCGATCGCCGCGCGCACCTCGGCGGAACAAGCGGCGAAACCGGCATCGATCTCGGCCCGGCTCACCGCCAGAGCGTCCTCGCCAAGCGCGATGCCGTCGAAGCGCGCCGTCAGCCGCAGCAGCGCCGCCAGGCCCTCGGCGCGGATCTCGGCGATGATCTCCGCCACCTCGCCCTCGACCCGGCCCGCCACGCCGCGGTCGGCGGCGAGCCAGTCCTCGAAGCTGGCGTCAAAGTCGGCCCTGGCCGCGTCGAACCGGCGCACCGCGCTCGCTCAGGTCCGGTGGCCGGGTTTGTGCGGCGCTGGCCACGGCGGCGAGATATCCGCCAGCGCCGCGTCGACACACTCCACC
>DASYGN010000087.1:0-6416 GCA_035999625.1 Caulobacteraceae bacterium
GCCTGGCAGGATCTCGAGCCGCGCTACGCCTTCACCCCCGACAGCCGCGCCATCGTGCTCGCTCGGGCTGGCGGCATCGAGCGCATCGACCTGGGTGGCGGCGCTGCGACCAGGATTCCCTTCCTGGCCCATGTCGATCAGCCGATCGGTCCCTCCACCCGACAGGATATCCGCGAGGACCTTGGGCCGGTTCGCGCACGCCTGATCATGGGTCCGGCGGTCTCGCCCGACGGGCGGAGAGTGGCCTTCTCGGCCCTCGGCCATCTCTACCTGATGAGGCTGGACGGAAAGGACGCGCCGCGTCGTCTGGCCACCGGCGTCGACCCGGCCTTTCAACCGAGCTGGAGTCCCGACGGCGACAGCCTGACCTTCGTTACCTGGACCGAAGCCGGTGGAGCGGTCTGGCGCGCGCCAGCGGTTGGCGATGCGCCACCGGTTCGCATCAGCGATCTGCCCGCCTTCTACAGCGATCCGGTGTTCACCCCCGATGGGCGGAGCATCCTGGTGCTGCGCTCGCCCCAGCAGGCGCGCCTCGATCTCTACATGGAGTACGGCCTGGTGCGTCAGGCGAGCCTGGTGGCGTTTCCGCTCACCGGCGGCCCGGAGCGGGTGATCACCACCGGTGAGCTCGGCGGTTCGGCGCAGTTCACTGCCGACGGATCAACCTACGTCCTGGCCGACGATGGCCTTAATCGCGTGGACGGGGCCACCGGCGCGCGGACATTGGCGATCAAGGTGCTGGGTCCCGGATGGTACTTCCAGGACGGCCCGCAGCCGGTCGACGATCTGAAGATCAGCCCGGACGGCAAATGGCTGCTGGCCGAGGTCTCCCAGCAACTGCACCTGCTGGCCATGCCGGCGCGGCTTGGGACCAGCGTCGATCTCTCCAACCCCGGCCTCGAACACAGACGCGTCACCCTGGCCGGAGCGGACTATTTCGCTTGGTCGCGGGACGGCCACGACATCGACTATTCCTTGGGCTCGACCGTGCATATCCGACCGCTGGCGTCGGTTCCGCTGAACCCGCCGGGACGGCCGAGCTGGCTCGCCGCGCCCGCGAGCCTGGATGAGCGCACCTTCGTCGCCACCATCACCGCGCCCCGCAAGCTCGGCACGGGTGTGCTGCTCCTCAAAAACGCCCGACTGCTGACCATGGCCGACGGCGACAAGGTGCTGGACAAGGCCGATATCCTGGTGCGCGACGGCCGCATCGCCGCGGTCGGCCCGACGCTTCTCGCCCCGCCCGGCGCCGCCGTGCGCGACCTGACGGGACTGACTGTGCTGCCTGGTTTCGTCGACAACCACGATCACATCGCCACCGTTCGCCGGCGCGTGCTCGGCCTTGGCGACTGGGGCCTGCGCGCCCGCCTCGCCTACGGGGTCACCACCAGCTTCGATCCCTCGACCCTGACCATCGACATGCTGGCGTATCAGGACCTGCTCGATGACGGCCAGATGCTCGGGCCCCGCCTGCGCCAGACCGGCATCGCCCTGTTCTCGATGCAGCGCTTCGCCTCCCTGGACGAAGTGATGGCCGTGATCCGCCGCTACCGCGACGACTATGGCCTGCGCAACATCAAGGAATACCGCACCGGCAACCGACGGGTGCGCGAATGGGTGGCGATGGCCTGCGCTGCGCTGGGCATGAACCCAACCACCGAGGGCGCGTTGTCGTTCAAGCTCGACCTCACCCAGATCATCGACGGCATCGCCGGCAACGAGCACGCCTTGGTCGCTTCGCCGCTGCATGACGACGTGCTGCGCCTGCTGACCGCGGCGCGGACCAGCTACACGACCACCCTGTCGATCACCAACGGCGGCTTTCCGGGCGAGGACTACCTGATCGACCGCGACGACCCGCGCGATGACGCCAAGCTCGATCGGTTCTGGCCGCGGGTGTTCCGCGATCAGCTGTTCTCGCGCCGGCCCTGGCGCACCCTGTCAGAGTATCGCTTCCCCTCCATCGCCGCCGACGCCGCCGCCCTCCAGGCGCGTGGGGGCTTGGTGGGCATGGGCAGCCACGGCGAAGCGCCCGGCATCGGCTTCCACGACGAGATGGAGCTGCATGCCCTGGGCGGCATGGCGCCGATGGCGGTCCTGCATGCGGCGACGGCGGGTTCGGCCGAAGCCATCGGTCGTCTTTCCGACATCGGCACGATCGAGCCCGGCAAGATCGCCGACCTGGTGATTCTTTCGGCTGATCCGCTGGCCGACATCCGCAACACGCGAAAGGTGGCTGAGGTCATGCGCGCCGGTGTGCTCTATGACGCGGCGAGCCTCGATGAACTTTGGCCGCAGCGAAAGGCGGGTCCGCCACCGGTTGGCGAGGCGCGCCCGGAACAGTGGCTCCCGCCGGCGAGCTGACCTTCAGAGGCCGAACTGGCCGCGCAGCCAGTTCGCACCATCGGCGATCGCCTCCCTGGCCACCTTGGCCACCGACATCGCCTCGAGGAAACTGTGGGTCGCGCCCGGGTAGACCTTGCTCTTCACCGAGAGGCCGGCGGCCGTCATTCGCGCCGCCATCGCCTGGCTTTGCTCGGAGAGGACGTCGCACTCGGGGATGACCAAGAAGGCCGGCGGCAGTCCCTCCAGGTCGGCCAGGATCGGGCGGGCGTAAGGATCGTCGCGATCGGGATCATCGCCCAGGTAGTTGGCGTGATAGTATTCCATCTCGGCCCGGTTCAGCACCGCACTGTCGCCGCCCAGACGGGCTTCGGCCTCGTCGGAGCAGCGGGTGTCGTAGGCGCCGTAGTTGAGCAGCAGCGCCACCGGCCGCAGCCGGGCGCCCTCGTCGCGCAGGCGCAGCGCCATCGCCATCGCCAGATTGCCGCCGGCCGAGTCGCCGCCGAGGGCGATCCGGGTGCGATCGACACCCAGGTGGGCGGCGGCGCCGTTGTCCAGCCATTCGCCCAGGGCGACGAGCTGATCCAGCGCCTTGGGATAGGGCGCCTCGGGCGAGAGGGGGTACTCGACCCCGATAACCCGGAACCTTCCCGCCGCCGCGTATTCGCGCATCAGCCGGTCGTGGGTGTCGATGCTGAACAGGGTGAAGCCACCGCCGTGGAGATAAATCAGCGCCGGTCCGGGCGCCGGCGCGCCCGGATCATAGAGACGGATCGGCAGCGGGCCGGTGGGCGTCGGCACGGCCAGATCCAGCGTCTGGCGCATGGTTGGCCCGCCAATCCGCCATTTGGCGCGCACCTTCTCGGCCAACGACCTGGCCTCCGCCACCGGCAGGCTCATGAACGAGGGATGGCTGGCCCAGCCTCGCCGCATTTCCGCGACAAAGGCGGCGATTTCGGGATCGAGGGCGGGCGCGCTCATGCGCCATGGCTAGCTTTGCCGCGGCGTCGGCGCCGTCGCGGGCGGATCACCTATGCGCGCCGCCGGGCCAATCGCGCCCCTCGCTGGCGTAGCGGGTCGGCGCGGCGCCCAGCACCCGATGGAACATGGCGGTGAAGGCGCTCGGATTCTCGTAACCCACCTGGTAGGCGATGGTGGTGATCGGCTTGCCCTCCTGGAGGAGCGACAGCGCCGTCTGCAGGCGGACCTGCTGGCGCCACATGGCGAAGGCGAGGCCGGTTTCGCGCCGGAAACCGCGGGTGAAGGTGCGCCGCCCCATCCCCGCCAGCCGCGCGAAAGCATCCAGATCGCGCGGGTCGGCCGGGTCGGCGACAATCGCGTCACACACGCGTCGCAGGCGCGGATCACGCGGCATCGGCGCGCTGACCGCCAGCGGCGGCAGCCGGCCGATCTCGTCCAGCATCAGGCCGACGATCCGGCCCTCGCGCCCGGCCTCGTCATAGGCGTGTTCGAAGGTCAGCACTTCCTCGATCAGCGCGCGCAGCAACGGCGGCACGTCGAACACCAGGCAGCCTATCGCCGGCCGCGAAATCGCTGGATCGATGTAGAGAAGATTGAAATTGACCTCCTCCAGACAGGCGATCTGATGTGGCGTGCCGGCGGGAATCCAGATCGCCCTGTTGGGCGGCAGAACATAGCTGGTGGCATCGGTGACCACCGCCATGACCCCGCTCAGGTTGTACGAGAGCTGACAACGCTCGTGGGTGTGAAAGACATCGACGTAGCCGGCCGCATAAACATCGCTCAACCCGACGACTGGGCGAATGGTCAGGGGCAGATCGGCGCTACGCTTCAAGGTGGAACTCAATGGATTGGTGGCCCGCGCCCGACGGCGGAAGGCCCAGGGGCGCGCGTGATATCGCCCCATCGCCTATAAGCTTTAGCCGGGCGCACGTTAAGGCAGGTCTCATGAAGGAAGGCGCGATCCGCCGCTTCTGGGTCGCGACGCACCGATATCTCGGCCTGTTCGCGCTGACCTTCCTTGGCCTGGCGGCGATCACCGGGCTGATCCTGTGTTTTCGCGACCCCCTCGACAGAGCGCTCAATCCCGATCTTTTCCGCCTGGCGGCGCCGAGCGAGCGCATCCAGCCCCTGCCGGCAGCCGCTGCGCTGGCCGCCAGTCGCCCCGATCTCAGGGTGGTCGAGGTTCCGCTGCATCCTCCGCCCGGCGAGACCCTCATGGTCACGGTCGAGCCGCGCCGACCTGGGGCCGCGCTTGGCTTCGATCAGGTGTTTCTCGACAGCTCCCAGGGCCACGTTCGCGCCGTTCGCCAGACCCGGGCCGGCTGGGACCGGCGCCATCTGGTTCAGGGCGTCTATCTTTTCCACTACACCCTGCTAGCGGGCGATCCCGGCCGCTGGTTCATGGGCGCGGTGGCCCTCGCCTGGCTGGTCAGCAATCTCGTCGGCCTCTATCTGACCTTCCCCAAGCGCGCGCCGGTGATCAGCCAGTGGCTGCGCGCCTTCGGCATGCGGCCCGGACGCTCGCTGGCCCGTCTGCTGCTTGAACTGCATAGGGTCACCGGCCTGTGGCTGCTGATCGGGCTGACGGTTCTGGCCTATACCTCGGTCGGCATGAACCTGTTCGCCGAGGCGTTCACGCCGGCCGTGAACTACCTTTCGCCCGCCGAGCCGTCGCCATTCGACCGCGCGCCGCCGCTTTCGACGCCGCCGCCGCGGATCAGCTTCGCCCAGGCCGCGGCGATCGGCGCGGCGGAGGCGGCGCGCCGGTTCCCGCGCCGCATTCCGGCCCGGGTCAAATACGAGGCCGATTACGGGCTCTATGAGGTGATGCTGACCCGCTCGGGGGTGGAAAATTATCGCGACCTCGGGCCGGTGTTCCTGCACCTCGATGATCGCTCCGGCGCCCTGGCCTACGTCGACGATCCGTATGCCGACAGCGCCGGCAGAAAGCTGAGCCGATCGCTGTTTCCGCTTCACAGTGGCGAGATCGCCGGCCCGTTTGGCGTCGCCATCATCTTCATACTCGGCCTGGCCACTCTCGAGATGTGCGTCAGCGGCGCCTATGTCTGGTGGCGGCGCCGGCCAGGGCGAGTGGCGGCGAAGGGCGCCCGATGATGATCCGGCGCGAGTTCCTGGCGCTTTTGGCCGGATCGGCGCTCGCTGGCCGCATCCAGGCTGTGCTCCGGCCACCGCTGACCGCCAAGCGCCCCTTGCGCATCGTCCAGCTCGGCCGGGTGCGCGTGGACGACTACGCTTGGCTGAAGCCCGCCAACTGGAAGGCCGTCTGGCGCGATCCGGCCAGGCTCGATCCGGAAATCCGCCGGCATCTGGAGGACGAGGAAGGCTACGCCACCGAGGTCCTGGCTCCCATCGAGGGCCTGCGGCGCCGGCTCGCCAAGGAAATGGCTGGCTGGGTGACGCCCAACCGCGATCAAATCGTCGCCCGGGAGGCGGGCTGGACCTTCCTGGCTCGCCAGCCTGCCGGCGCGACGCATCCGCGCTACTTCAGAGCCCGTAACGGCGCCGAGGAGCTGGTGCTGGACGTCGGCGCGCGCGCCGCCGGCCTGCCGTTTCTTTCGGTGAGCGATATCACCGTCAGCCCGGACGGACGCCTGTTTGGCTGGGCGGAGGATCGGACCGGGGCCGAGAAACGCACCCTGTTCATCAAGAATCTAATCACTGGACACCTGCTGCAAGGTCCAACCGACGCCTATGGCGACTTCGTCTTCTCGGCCGACTCGCGCTGGCTGCTGTGGACCTGGCGGGATGCCAACAGCCGCCCCTCCCGCATCTATCGCCGCGCCCTTCCGGGCGGCGCCGATACGCTGGTCTACGAAGAGTCCGATCCCGGATTTCTGCTTCACCTCTCGATGAGCAACTCGCGCCGATACGTTTTCATGCGCGCGTTCAACGACGTGACCAGCGAGGTCCGGCTGATGAGGAGCGATCGCGCCGCCGACCCGCCGGTGCTCGTCGAACCGCGCCGCGAAGGGGTGATCTACAGCCTGGAACACTGGGGGGATGGCTTCGTCGTCCTCACCAACGCCGACGGGGCGCTCGATTTCAAGCTGATGCGGGCGCCCGAGGCG
>DASYGN010000004.1:0-2020 GCA_035999625.1 Caulobacteraceae bacterium
GGTCCGAACTCGCCGCCGCCGCGGATGTTGGCGATCACATAGGCCCCGCCGCGTTCCAGCCACAGCTTGCCGATCGCCGGGGAATAGCTGGGCGTCAGGCTGACCTGAAAGCCGCCATAGGCGTAGAGCAAAGTCGGGGTCGAGCCATCCTGCGGCAGGCCGCGGCGATGGACGATGAAGTAGGGGATCCTGGTCCCATCGCTGGAGGTGGCCTCGAACTGGTCGACCACCTCGCGCGAGGCGTCGAACTTGGCCGGCAGCGATTTCACCTCGCGCGGCGGCCCCTCGCCGGCCCGGGTGAGCCACAGCGCGCTCGGCTGCAGAAAGCCGCTGCCGCCCACGAAAGCCAGGTCGGAGCGGCGATCGGCGGCGGCGATGCCGAGGGTCAGGTTATCCGGCAGGTCGATCCTGGAATGGGTCCAGGCGCCGTCTGCGGTCGGGGTGTAGACGAACGCCCGGCCGCGCACGTTATCGAGGGTGGCGAGGATCAGCTTGTCCCTGGTCGCGCCGGCTTCGCTCAGGGATTCGCGCGGCCCCGGGGCCCAGATCAGGGTCGGATGGAGATTGGCCGGATCGGCCACCGCCGCCTTCAGATCGAGCGCCACCAGCGAGCCGGAGGGAAAGCTTCGCCCGCCGGCCTGCCAGGCCTCGTTGAGCAGCACGATCACTCGCCCGGCGACCATGTCCTGGATTTCCGACTTCTCCGGGACGGCCAGCTTCTCGACCCCGCGCGGGACGACGACGAAGGTCTGGTGGTGGAAGGTGTCGAGCGGCCGCTCGATATAGCCAAAGCGGTTCCCGGCCCCATCGACGATCACCGCCGGAGAGACCCCGTATCCGCCGTCGGATTTTTCGCCGCGATAAATCTCCACCGCCGCCGACAGCGGCTGGCCGCGCGTCAGGCGCTTGACGATGTAGGGATAGCCCGATGGCGTCGCCTCGCCCGGCGTCCACTCGCTCGCCACCAACAGATGATTGGCGTCCTCCCAGGCCACCCGGTGCTTGCCGCGCGGCAGGTGGAAGCCACCGGCGACGAAGGCGCCGGCCGCGAGGTCGAATTCGCGCACCTCGACCGCGTCCTCGCCGCCGTCGGACAGCGAGATCAGGCACAGCCGCTCCTCCGGCGGCAGGCAGTCGATGCCCTTCAGAACCCAGCTTTTGCCCTCGGCCTTGCCGAGCGCGTCGATGTCCAGAACCGTGGTCCAGGTCGGATTGGGCTTTTCGTAGTCGGCCAGGGTGGTCTTGCGCCACAGGCCGCGCAGGTGATCGGCGTCCTGCCAGAAGTTGTAGATCTCGCCGTGGGTGAAGCTCGGGACCGGGATGCGGTCCTTGGCCGAAGCCAGCGCCAGCGCCTCGTCGTAGAAGCCCTGATAGCGCGGGTCGGCCTGCAGCGGTGCGACGCTCTGGTTGTGCGCCGCGACCCAGGCCATGGCCCTGGGGCTGTCCTGCTCCAGCCAGATGTTCGGATCGGTGGGAATGTCGGCGGCGTGGGCGGCGGTCAGGGTCAAGGCGGCGATCACAATTCCCAGAGCGAGGCGCATGGTCCGCTGGTTACCGCCGCCGGGCCGGGGAATGCAAATCGACCGGCCGCATTCGTGCCGGGACCGGCCAACCTAGTGAGCACGGCTGCCTCCAGGAGAGTCTATTCGACGGGCGGCTCCCAAAGCTCCAGCTGGTTGCCTTCGGGATCGAAGATGCGGGCAAATCGGCCCACCTCGGGACTATCCCATGCAGAATCCGTTTTCACGTCAATGCCGCCCTTCCGCAGCTTCACCAGAAGCGCGTCCAGGTCCGCGACCCGAAAGTTGATCATCCACTGCTTGTCGGCCGACCAGTAGTCCGTATCACCAGAGAACGGCAGGAACAGAGTCGGGCCCGCCGCCTGTTGCCAGGGGTCGTAGCCTTGCCCGCCCACGCCAAGGTGGGTGAGGTACCATTGACGCAGGGCGTCAGGATCCTTGGCGCGGAAGAATACGCCGCCGATACCGGTCACAGCCATGACGGTCTCCCCAAAGTCATT
>DASYGN010000105.1:0-7735 GCA_035999625.1 Caulobacteraceae bacterium
TGAATCCGAGCTCTGCGCCCGCGTCGCCGAAGCGATCGCCGATGGCGAGGTGGTCGGCTGGTTTCAGGGCCGCATGGAGTGGGGTCCACGAGCCCTCGGAAATCGCTCGATCCTCGGCGATCCACGCCGCGCCGACATGAAAGCGATCCTCAACGCCAAGATCAAACGCCGCGAAAGCTTCCGCCCGTTTGCACCTTCGATCCTGGCGCAGGCGGTTGGCGATTGGTTCGAGGAGGATGACGCCGTCCCGTTCATGACCCAGGTATTTCAGATCCGGGCGGAAAAGCGGTCCCTGATTCCGGCCGTCACCCATGTGGATGGCTCGGGTCGTCTGCAGACGGTCAGCCGCGAGGCCAATCCCCGCTACGCCCGCCTGATCGAAGCCTTCGGTCGGATCACCGGCGTGCCCATGGTGCTGAACACCTCCTTTAACGAGAACGAGCCGGTCGTTTGCCGTCCGGAAGAAGCGTTGGACTGCTTCCTCCGCACCCGGATGGATCGCCTGGTGCTGGGTGACGTAATGATTTCGAGAATCTCCGGGGACTCCGCTTGATCGAACTCCGCACGCCGCGAGGCATCGCCGTGGCCGTGCCAGAAACGGATGACGAGGATCCCTCGCCCAAGTTCGGGGCCGAGGATATCGCCGGCGCTGCGGCCTACTACGAAGCCAACGGCTATGCGATTGTCCGCCGCCTCTTGCCCGCGGAACACTGCGCGCGCGTGCGCGCCCTCTGGGACGAAGAGGTGAAGCCGTTCACCGGCTTCATGTATCGCCAGACCACCGCCATGGCCGAGCGTGGCGTCGTCAACGCCAACGGCTGGATCATGAACCCGATCCTCAACCTGCAGAGCGTCGATCCACGCCGTTTTCCGCGCTTCCGGACCTACGCCACCCAGGACATTCTGACCTACGGACCACTGGTGGAGGTTTTTCGCCACCTGATCGGCGACCGCCCCAAGATCGTCCAGTCAATGTACTTCGAGGGCAACTCCGCCACCTGGGAACATCAGGATACCTACTACCTGGACTCGGAATCGCCCGGCGAGATGGCGGCGGCATGGATCGCCCTCGAAGACATCGAGGCGCGCGCCGGGCGGTTTTTCATCTGCCCCCGCTCGCACCTGATCCGGCTCGACGACCACGGTCTCTACAACAACGTCGCCCTCCATCACGAGACCTACATCCAATCGGTCGTCGAGCGCATCGATCAGGATGGCTTGACCATCCGCGCCCCGTTTTTGCGCCAAGGCGACGTCCTGTTCTGGAATGCGCGCACCATTCACGGCTCCCTCGACAGTCAGGACGAAGCGCGATCCCGCTCTTCCATCACCTGCCACGCCATTCCAAGCCGGAAGCGGTTTCTGAAGCTGCAGACCCGGGTTCTCGATATCGCTACCGATCGCGTCAACGGGGTCGACGTCTACCGGCCCAAGGACCAGGCTTTGCTGGTCAATCGCGCCATCCTGCTCATCGAGGCGCGCTTCCCGCGCCTGTTCTATTGGCTGAAGAGGCAGGTGATCGTCTTTCTTGTCGGGCGGAAGGTCTTTCGGACAGGCAACTGATCGACGGCGACGGTGCGGCTCTCGACTTCGCCGACAACGCCTTCGACGTGGCCTGCGCGTTTGGAGCGTTGCACCATGTCCCGACCGGGGCAGGTCGTGGCCGAAATGCTTCGGGTGGGCGCCAAGGCCGTATTCATCTCCGACAGCAACAGCTCCGGTCAGGGCCCCGCGCCCCTCAGGCTATTGAAACAGGCTCCGCACGTGGCTTGCTTGGACTCAAGTGAGCGGCGCCTGGCCTCCTCCGGGGGCCGGCGTGATCGCCATCGCCGAGAACCATGCCTCGGCGGGTTGAAAACCCTCTCGCGGCACGGCGTAAAGGCGCAGCCATTGGGCCCCGCAGCCGGCCGGCGGAACGACGAAGTCGCCGGTCAGCTTTCGCCAGGCGGCCACCCCGGAGGCCAGCCGCACCTCGCCCAGGGTTTCAGCCTCGCTCTGGGCGCACGTCAGACGCCAGGCGAATAAGTCCCCAGCCGGCCCCGCTTCGCTCGCGGCCGACACCGATAGGCGATAGCGACCAGGGGGAAGGACCAGGGCCTCCTCGGCCAGAGCCGCGGTGCTCGGCTGGCGCGATAGGATGTGCAGCGCCGGGCGGCCATCGTCGGCATGGCCGAAGCCGACTTCCGCGGCATCCGATTCGGTGAGTCGCCAGTTGAACGGCGGTGGCGCGGCCAGATTGACGAAGCCGCCATTGTAGACATCAGCGGCCGGCGCCGCCGCGCCGCCCCTAAGGACCCCGAGCCAAAGCCGGCGCGCGCCCGAATAGTCCTTGTCGTAGATATACCGCTCGACCAGCCGGCTGGTCTCCTCGAGGGTCGGCGGCGCGGCGGTGGTTGACAACATGGTCAGCACCCGCGTCGGCAGAGCGCGATCATCGGACGCCCAGGTCAGGCCGGACATGAACGGCCGCCGCCATTCCGGATTGGCGGCCAGGCGGTCGACGAACGGGGCGAGCGCCCCTGGTTCGGCCATGGCGTGGATCATCGCCGCGCTCAGCGGGGCTCCGACCATTTCCCCACGCATCAGCGCGTCGGCGTGGAGACTCGCGTCCTGCCAGTCACGGCCCTGCAGGGCATGCTCGAACAACCACACCTGAGTGAGCAGGTCGCGGCGCGAAAGCCGATCGCCCACGCGCATCAGGCGCACCGGCGCGGCGTGATCGCCGCCGATCTCCGCCGCCAGGGCCAGCACCCGCACCGCGCGGGGATCGAGCGGCGCGGCGATGAGGGCGGCGCGCGCAAAATGTGAGGCCCTAGGCAGGCGGTCAGGCTGGTTGACGTTGGTCAGCGTCTGCTCGGCCAGGGCCGAGAAGGCCTCGCCGCCGGCTATCCGCCAGTTCACCGCCGATTGCGGATCGCGGACCGACAGTATTCCGGCAGCACCCTGCGCCAAAGTGGCGAGAGCGGCCAAGGTGGCGCCGATCGCCAGCACAACGGCCAGCGACCCGCGGCTGGCCATCAGTCGTCCCTGCGCCGGCTAGCGTTCGATTGCGCCAGTTTCAGCAGCCCGGCGAGACGCCCGACCGGCGCGGGGGTCTCGTAGTCAAAGCCGTAGCCGCGCCCATAGCCGTAGCTGTAGGCGTAGCCATAGGCGTAGCCGGCCTTCTTGATGTCGAACTTGGTGAACAGGGCGCCGAGCAGACGAGCGTTCACGGCTCGCAGGCGCCGCATCGAATTCCTGGCGATATCGCGCTTGGTGGCGTTGGCCTCGACCACCATCAGAACGCCTTCGGCGATGCTGGCCAACTGCGGCGCGTCGGCCAGGCCCATGACCGGCGGCGCATCGACGACGACAAGGTCGAAATGGTCACGGGCCGCCTTGAGCAGAGAGACCATCTTGCCCCCGGCCAGAAGCTCGGAGGGATTGGGCGGCGGCCGGCCGGCGGAAAGGAAGGTGAGATTGGCGTAGCCGGTAGGCTGGAAGGCCGGGGCCAACTCGGCGCTGCCGGCCAGGAGGTTGCTGAGGCCGATGCTGTTATCGCGCGCCAGCAGGCGATGCTGCACCGGGTTGCGCATGTCGGCGTCGATCAGCAACACCCGCATGCCGAGGCGTCCGAAGCCGCTGGCCAGCGCCAGGGCGCTGGTCGACTTGCCCTCGCCCTTCATCGAGCTGGTGATCACCAGATTGGCCGGCACGCCATCCTCGGTGGAAAGCTCCAGCGCCGCCCTCGCCGAGTAGTACCCCTCGGATAGCTGTGATTTCGGATTTTCCAGCGCCCGCACGGCCGAGATCGCTCCGGTGAGGATGGGGATGGTGGCCAGAACCGGAAGACCCAGCTCCTTCTCGACGTCCTCAGGCACCTTCATCGACAGGTCGAGCTGCTCGAGCAGGAAGGCCAGCATGACGCCAAGAGCCACGCCGAGCGAGCCATAGAGCATCAGGTTGAGCATCGGCTGCGGCCGGATCGGGAATCCCGGCTTCATCGCCGGGTCGACCACGGAAATGTTGTTGTCCTGCACCGCGCCCGAGACGCCGATCTGCTTATAGGTCGCCAGCATGCTGTCGTAGAGCGTGCGATCGGTGCTGATGTCGGTGTCGATGACGCTTTCCTGCACCCGCTTGGCCTGTGACGCCAGAAGACCGCCTTTGCGCCGGTCGACCTCGCCGCGCAGCTGGCCCTCGTTCCTGGTTGCGATCTCGTACTGGGCCTTCAGCGATCCGCGCACCGCGTTGGCTACGCCCACCATCTGCTGAGCGAGGGAATCGATCTTGGCCTTGGCCTCGACCATGGATGGGAAGTTCGGTCGATAGATCTTCAGGTTCTGCTGGTACTCGGCCATCGCCGTATCGCGCGTCGCCCGCAGGGACTGATAGGCGGTGTCGGAAACCAACTCGGGCAAGGACGCGTCGGGGGTCGACTGGGCCTGGGTCAAATGCTGCTGCGCCTGGATGCGCGCCGCCGTGGCCGCGGAAAGGCTCTGATCGAGCGCCGACAGATCAGCGGCGTCGATGGATTCGCCAGTGCTTCCGGTCTTGGGATCGGCAGCCGCGCCGCCGATGTTGATCAGCCCGTTCTGCTGGTCATAGGCGCTGCCTTTCTGCTGTGACGCCTGCAGCGCGGCGCGGGTCTCGGCCAGCTTGTCCTCGAGATATTTGCGCGCCGCGGCGCTGGCCTCGAACCGGCGCTCCAGGTTCCAGGAGATGTAGCTCTGGGCCACCGCATTGGCGATCTTGGACGCGGTGCCGGGATCGGGACTGTCGAAGCTGATCTTGACCAGGCGCGAGGCCCGCACCGGCATGATGGTGAGACCGCCGCTGACAATCCCGGCCGCCGCCGCGGCGCGCTGGAAGTGACTGGTCTGCGTCGCCGGCGCGGCCTTGTGAGGGAACAGCCTGGACCACAACGGCCGGGTTTCCGGCGGGTGGAAAAGGGCGTCGTCGTCGGCCAGGTCCGAACTCTGCGCCACCCGTTCGGCGAGGGTGCGGCTCTTCAGCAGCTCATACTGGGTGAGATAATATTTGTCGGGATCCTCCCAGTCATACTGCGGGGTTCCGATCGTCTGGACCTTGGGCGGTTCCTTGTCGATCTGGATGGTGGTCGTGGCGCGGTAGATCGGCGTGGTGATCAGGGTCATGATCACGCCCGCCGCCAATCCGGCGATCGTCGCCGCCGCGATCGCCCAGCGCCATTTGACGATGATGTGCCACAGATGCAGCACATTCTCCGACAGCGGCCGCTCGCGCGCCTCCAGCGGATCGGCGAGGGTGATGGCCAGCGGCCTGGGCGCGACGATGGCGGCCGCGCCGCCCGCCGGCGCCAAGCTCACCGGCGCCGAAGCGCTCATCGGCCGCTTGTCATCGTTGGCTGGGGGTTCGCCCCTGGGTCCGTCCATCCGCCTAGCCCCTTAAGGATGCAGGAAGAGCAGCAGCGGCGTGGCGGCGATGAGATCGCGGAACGCCTTGCGTGAGCTTGAACTTGGCACGACGATCACATCGCCAGCGTAGACCTGCGGATCGCCGAGCTTGCCGGTGCGGACCTCGCCGAGATTGACCACCCCGGCGATGCGCTTCTGATTCACCGTGCGGAAAATGACCACGTTGCGCAGCTTGGCGTCCTGGTCGACGCCCTGAGCCGTGGCGATCGCCCGCAGCAGGGTCATGCGCCCCTTGAGGGGAAAGACGCCGGCGGTCTTGACCGCCCCTTCCACGGTAAACTTCTGGCTCGCCGAATCCTTCACGTAGACCGTCACCTGGGGCGAGCGCAGGTAGGTCTGGTCAAGCTTGGCGGCCAGCTCCTCGCCAAGCTGTTTTGGCGTTTTTCCCGCCGCGGTGATCTCGCCGATCATCGGAAACTCGATATGGCCGGCGCCATCGACCTGCAGGGTCTTACTCAGCATGTCGACCTGAAAAACGGCGATGTCGAGGACGTCGAACGGGCCGATCTCGTATTGCTGTTCCTGGTCGACGGCTTCGGCGACAGCGTCCGGCTTGGGAAGCTCCGTGGCCGACATCATCGTCGCCGACGAGTCCAAATCCGTTCCCTTGGCGGCGGCCTGACCGGCCGGCGCGGCGATCGCCGCCGCCGCCGCCAGGCCCAGTGTCAAACGCCACATCCCCTGCCCCTTCTGCTTCGCACCGCGCAGTCCGGCGTCGACCACCGCCCCCCGGCGTGGTCGTCAATTCCAATACCCCAACTTATCAGCGTTGACCAAGGCGCAATCTGACGCGGCGAGCCTAGGCGGCGCTTGGATTCGCAATGTTGTCTCGACCGGCGAGCATGAGCGCGCAGGCGAGCGCGGCGATGACGCCCAGCGCCGAGGTGCGCAGCGGATAGTCGACCAGGCTATGGACGAGCAGCATGCCGATCATCACCGAGCCGGCCAGGCCAAGGCCCGCCCCCTGGCTCCGAGCGACGGCGCGCCAGCTGGTCATCACCCACCAGACGAGGAAGGCGGCGATCAGGGCCAAGCCGGGCAGGCCGGCCTCCAGCCATACCTCCACGTAATCGTCGTGGGCGTGATTGGTGAACGCCTTGTGCAGCGCGGTCTCGGGCTCCAGCGCGCGATAGACCGGGATGAACGATCCGGCCCCGGCGCCAAAGGGGGCGAAGGCCGCGCCCTGGGCGGCCACCCGCGGGGTGAGCTCCAGGCGAGCTTCCGGACCCATCCTCGCCGTCACCGCTTTCTCGAGACCGGCGTCCAGCGTCAGCGCGAGCAAGCCGCAAGCCGCCAGCGCCAGGACCGCCGGCATGTACAGCGCCGAAAGGCGCAGCGCGCCGCGCCCGCCACCGGCGCGGGTGACCATCGCCACCAGCGCCGCTCCCACGCCGCCGACAATGATCAGGCCGAGGGCCGCGCGCGAACCGGTGGTCGCCGCGCCGACCATGACCACCAGGCCAAAGCCGGCCAGCGCCACCCAACGAAATACCGGCGGCGGCGCGCCGCGCCGCCATCGCCGCGCCGCCAGCCAGGCGGCCAGGGGCAGGCTGAGCGCAAGGAAGGCGCCCTGGTGGTTGCGGTTGGCGAAGAAGCCGTCGGCCGATTCCGGATTGGTGATGGCGTAGAATCGAAGCCGACTTCCGGGTCCGCCGGCCATCTGCAGCATGCCAAGCCCCACCGAGACCAGCGCCAGCGCCAGCACCGTCCAGACCAGCATCCGCCGGCTGTCCGAGCCGAGGGTCCGGGCGGCGATGAACATCGCCGCTGGCGGGATGAGGCCAAGAAACGCGTCCCACGTCGCCGCCGGATCGAGGCTGATCGGCAGCCAGGGCGGCGTGATCGAAGCCGCCGCATAGACACTGGCGACGATCGCGTGCCCGGGCAGCGCACGCCATGCCGGCGGCGGCAGCGGGATCAGCTGAACGAGAATCAGCGCCGCGGTGGCGATGAGAATGCCAAGCAGGAACCATGCCTTGGGCGGCGCTCCTGTGGCGCTCAGGCGCCACAGGCCCAATGCGAGCACGGGGATGGCCGCCAGCCTGACGATCATCGCCGAGGTTGGCGAGGCCGAAGCGCCGCCGCAGACGAGCGCGACCACCAGAAAGGCGGCGGCGCCGAAAGCAAAGCCACCCCCCGCATGGGCGCCCATGGCGTCAGTTCGCGTCAAAGCGTTTTAGTCCCCCCGGCTGGACCTTACCCCGCGAGGGGAATTTGGCCAGGACGGCGTAGCCCGGCGCCTCCTCGCAGCCGATAATGTCGGTATCGCCGAGCTTCACCCACACGTGCGCGGCAAGGCC
>DASYGN010000108.1:0-9794 GCA_035999625.1 Caulobacteraceae bacterium
ACTGCTTCACGATCTCCTGCACCTTCGGCATGCGCGTCATGCCGCCAACCAGCACCACTTCGTTGATCTCGGCTGCCGAGATGCCGGCGTCCTTGATCGCCTTGCGGCACGGCTCGACCGTCTTCTGGATAAGATCGTCGACCAGCGCCTCGAACTTGGCGCGGGTGAGCTTCATGGTGAGATGCTTGGGACCGGCAGCGTCCGCCGTGATGAACGGCAGATTGATTTCGGTCTGCGTGGTGGACGACAGTTCGATCTTCGCCTTCTCGGCGGATTCCTTGAGCCGTTGCAGCGCCAATTTATCGCGGCGCAGATCGATGCCCTGCTCTTTCTGGAATTCGTCGGCCAGATAGTTGACCAGGCGCATGTCGAAGTCTTCGCCGCCCAGGAACGTGTCGCCGTTGGTCGACTTCACCTCGAACACGCCGTCGCCGATCTCGAGGATCGAGATGTCGAAGGTGCCGCCGCCGAGGTCATAGACGGCGATCGTCCCCGACTTCTTCTTGTCGAGCCCGTAAGCGAGCGCCGCCGCGGTCGGCTCGTTGATGATGCGCAGGACTTCAAGGCCGGCGATCTTGCCCGCGTCCTTGGTCGCCTGGCGCTGGGCGTCGTTGAAATAGGCCGGCACGGTGATCACCGCTTTTTCGACCTTCTCGCCCAGATGGGTCTCGGCGGCCTCCTTCATCTTCTGAAGGATGAAGGCGGAAATCTCGGCCGGAGCGTAGTCCTTGCCATGCGCCTCCACCCACGCATCGCCGGTCTTACCCTTGACGATCTTGTAGGGCACCATGCCCTTGTCCTTTTCCACCATCGGGTCGGAATAGGTGCGTCCGATGAGCCGCTTGATGGCGAAGAAAGTGTTTTCCGGGTTGGTGACAGCCTGGCGCTTGGCTGGCTGGCCGACGAGGCGCTCGCCATCATCCAGAATCGCGACCACCGAAGGGGTGGTGCGCACGCCTTCGGCGTTTTCGATCACCTTCGGCGCTTTGCCATCCATGATGGCCACGCAGGAATTGGTGGTGCCAAGGTCGATACCAATGATCTTGCTCATGAAAACGTCGCTCGCTCCGTTGTCGGCAAGCGGGGCGCCAGGAACTCCGAAACTGAAGCTTCCCTATGCGACCGCTCCCGGATTTAAAGACGGCCAGGATCAGGACCCCGTTCGGGCGTCCCAAGCCCAGGAAACGTGGTGAGGCGGCGCATC
The DNA here is from genome assembly GCA_035999625.1 of Caulobacteraceae bacterium. GTDB lineage: Bacteria > Pseudomonadota > Alphaproteobacteria > Caulobacterales > Caulobacteraceae > Acaudatibacter. The sequence goes on from DASYGN010000108.1 coordinate 1,205, forward strand.
GCCTTGACTGAGCATCCGGCCTCGGCGTGGGATATGGGAACGGCTGCGGCCGCCGCAAGGGCTCCGCTCGGGACGCCTCCGCCCGCCGGAGGCCGGCCATGACACCGGAGGGTTTTCGTCTCTATCCTGAATATTTCGACCGGTCTGATCAGGAGGCCCTGGCGGCGATGGTTTTCGAAGCGGCCAGGATCGCGCCGTTCTATCAGCCCAGCACCCCTGGCGGCGGAACGATGAGCGTCGCCATGACCAATTGCGGGAAGCTGGGCTGGATCACCGACCGCGGCGGATACCGCTATGCTGCCCGCCACCCGCAGACTGGCGCGCCCTGGCCGCCCATCCCGCCGCCGCTGCTGGGTCTCTGGGCCGACCTCACCGATAGCGGACCCCCGCCGGACGCTTGTCTCGTCAATCTCTACCGGGCGGGCGCGCGCATGGGTCTCCACCAGGACCGGGACGAGCGCGACTTTTCCCATCCGGTCATTTCAGTCTCGCTCGGCGATACAGCCATCTTCCGGATCGGGACCGCCCGGCGCGGTCCGACGGCGTCGATGAAACTGGGCAGTGGCGATGTCTGCCGGCTCGCCGGTCCGGCGCGGCTGGCGTTTCACGGCATCGACCGCGTCATCGCCGGCAGCTCGAGCCTCATTCCAGGCGGCGGACGGCTCAACCTGACCCTGAGACGAGCTTCCTGAACGAAGGAACAAAACCATGCGGCTCGACCCCAACACCATCGACGAAGGCGAACCCCCAATCTCCAGGCGACGGGCGGCCAGCCTGTTGTTCGCCGGCTATGCGGCGGCGGCGCTTTCGGCCCACGCCGAACCGATCCACACCGGTTCGGAGGGATTGATCGCCGAGACGGTGACCTTGCCTGCGCCAGGCTTCGCCCTGCCAGCCTACCTGGCGCGGCCCAACGCGGCGGGGCGGTTTCCGGCGGTGATCGTGATCAGCGAAGTCTTCGGGCTGCACGAGTACATCCGCGACGTGTGCCGGCGGCTGGCCAAGCTTGGCTACGTCGCCCTGGCGCCGGCCTTCTTTGTTCGCGTAGGCGATCCCGCGCCGCTGGCCGACATGCGGGCGGTGATCAAGATCGTCGCCCAGGCGTCCGACCCTCAGGTGATGGGCGATATCGGCGCGGCCATCACCTGGCTCCGCGCCGCCGCCTTCGTCGAGCCGCGCAAACTGGCGATCACCGGTTTCTGCTGGGGCGGCGGAGAGACCTGGCTGGCCTGCGAGCAGTTTCCGCAACTCAAGGCCGGCGTGGCCTGGTATGGGCGCATGGTCCCGCCGACATCGGCGAAACCCGACCCCAATCGGTGGTGGCCGATCGACCGCGTGGCTGGGCTACGGGCGCCGGTCCTGGGACTTTACGGCGGCAAGGATGCCTACGCGGCCGAGGTTCCGGCCATGCGCGCGGCGCTGGCGTCAGCGCACAAACGCGGCAGCGAACTGATCGTCTACCCTGATGCGGGCCACGGCTTTCATGCCGATTACCGCGCCAGCTACAACCGCGCCGACGCCGAGGACGGTTGGGCGCGCATGCTCGCCCATTTCAAGATCAACGGTGTCGGACCGCGGCCCTACGAGCGAGGAACGTCCTAGCCGCGTAACCGGCGCATCAGGATTTCCAAGTCCTGGGCCAACTGCGGATCGACCGGCCGCAAGGCGTCGATGCGCCTGACCGCGTGCAACACGGTGGTGTGATCGCGCCCACCGAACCGCCTGCCGATATCCGGCAGCGAGCGCGTGGTCAGTTGCTTGGTCAGCCACATGGCCACCTGCCGCGGCCTGGCCAGCGCGCGCGTGCGCCGTTCCGAGAGCAGGTCGGCTTGCTTGAGGCGGAAATGCTCGGCGGTCGCCTTCTGGATATCATCGACCGTGACTCGCTTTTCGCCTCCGCGCAGGTGCGATCTCAATTGCCGCTGAGCCTCGTCGAGACTGAGGTCGCCGACCGTGGGACCACTCCTGGCGATCAAAGTATTCAACGCGCCCTCGAGTTCGCGAACATTGTCGGTGAACCGGTCGGCCAGGAAGGCGGCGACTTCGGGGCGTAGCCCCCCGGACAATCCGAATTGGTCGCGTAGCAGTTCGATTTTGCGCTCGAGGATGCCCATCCTGAGCGCCCGGTCGGCCGGATCGATGCCGCACACCAGCCCGGCGGCAAGGTGCGAACGCAAATGCGCATCGAACTCGGTGAGCGCCGCGGGAGGTCGGTCGGCCGAGAACACCACCCGCCGCCCATCTTCCATCAGCGCCGCCAGCGAGTGGAAGAGTTCTTCCTGAGTCGACTGCTTGCCGCCGATGAAATGCACGTCGTCGATGATCAGCAGGTCGGCGCTGCGAAGCTCATCCTTGAACGGGGTGAGCCGGCGCTCCATGGCGGCGCGCACAAAGCTGGACAGGAACCGCTCGGAGGTCAGATACATCACCTTGCGGTCGGGCGCGGCGGCCATGGCTTCCCTGGCCATGGCGCACAGCAGATGGGTCTTGCCGAAGCCGTAGGGGCCATGGACGAGGACCGGATTGAAATGGCCGTCGTCCCATGAGGCGACGCGCCTGGCGACGGCGTAGGCGAACTCGTTCGCCGGTCCGACGACGAAGTTCTCGAACGTGAAGCGCTCGCGCGCGGCGCGCGGGGCGCCGACCATCGCCGCCGCCGCCATGGGCGGACTTTCGGCCACCTGTTCGACCACCAGCGGCGAGGCGTCGAATTCAGCGCGCGATTTCAGGCTGAGCGATCGGCAATCCGGATCGTGGGCGGCCCAAAGCTCTTCGATCCGGCGCCAGGCGTAGCGGCGCACCCAATCGCGCGCCACGCCGGTGGGAGTCACCAGGCACAGGCTACCATCGGCGCCGGCCTTGAGCACCGCCCTGGCCAGCCACGACCCGAACGCTCCCTCGCCGAGCTCAGAGCGCAACGCGCAACTGGTCTTGTCCCAGATCACCGGTCCGGACACAGACACCCTCGCCATAGCCAGATTTCCAGCCCCCATAATCTTCGTTTCCCCCGCCTCACGCGCCCACAACCCCGGGCATAACAGGGCGATCGGCGAATCGTGCGCCGCCACACCCGTTCCGCAATGACTCAAGCACCCCCGCACGCCGGGGCGATCACCGCCACCGCCGAAATTTCCGTCCGTACAAGACCAAAAGTGTTGAGAAGTTCAGACTAGCTTGCGGCCCCGTTCCGTCAACGACGATTCGCGACAAAATTTGGCCAGAATCGGCGAAATATCGGGTTGACAACCGGAAGGTCCAGACAAGCCAAGGGAAATCTGGCGATCACTTTTTTTGGGCTTTTTTTCGCGGCGAAAATGTCGCACCGGCGCGCTCCCCCGAAGCTCGGCTCAGAAGCGATAAATTCAATAATTTTAGAGAGTTGAGAAAAAGCTTAACAAAATCAAGCGGGCGTCAGTTTCTTCAGTTGACGGTGCAGCCGCGAGACTTTGCGCGAGCCGGTGTTGGCGTGAAAAACGCCCTTGCCCACGGCCCGCATGAGTTCCGACTGGGCAGTCTCGAACGCGCTCTTCGCCTGGCCGGCGTCGCCACTGGCGACCGCCTCTTCGAACCGGCGCAGATAGGTGCGCACCCGGGACCGGCGCGCCTGGTTGACCGCGGTGCGCTTGACCGTCTTGCGGATGGCTTTCTTGGCGCCGGGATTATTGGCCATGAGTGCTCGACCTTCGCGTACCGCCGGCCGCCCGGCTGGCGTGAAAAATGGGAGGCGCGGGTATAGGGGAGGGCGTTTTAGTGGTCAATGCGGGCGGAGGGAGCGCCGTCGGGCGGGCCATCGATGGCGTAACCGCGGACTCGGAGCAAGGCCGGCAATCCATCCGGGCCGAGCAGGTGGCCGGCGCCGACCACCACGACGATTTCTCCGTCCTCCTTCAGGCGCTGATCAAGCACTGCGGCCCAGCGCCGGTTCCGATCAACGATCAGGCGCCGGTACATGGCCGGGGAGGCCTTGATCAGGGATTGCAGTGAGTCCTTGCGCAGGCTGGCCAGGTCGCCCGACAGCCAGGCCTTCACCGCCCGGTCGTAAAGTCCCGGATCGTCGGCCACCTCGGTCAAGGTTTCGCGCAGCGAAGCATTCTGCTCGGCGCGCGGCGCGGCGGCGAGAAAATTGATCTGTTGCTCGGGGGTTTCGAATGCGCGCCGCTTCACCTTTGCGCCCACCTGCTGAGAAAGCTGCTGCTCGACGCCTTCGGAGGGCTTGGCCCCGGCGCGCGCATCCTGGGCCAGCGACAACGTCACCTCGGCCAGCCACGGGCGCATGGGCGCCAGCACCTGTGGAGGCACGCCCACTTCGTCGCAGGCGCGGCGAAGGCGTTCGGCGTCCTTGGCGTTGAGGTCGTCGAACAGGCTGACGCCCTTGGGCTGGGCGCCTTTCTCGATGACCAGCGCCTGGGCCCTGGCCCCCGTGGCGGCGTCGATCGGCAGCTCGAACCAGATCTCGTCGGCGTGGGCGAGGGCCTCGGCAAGCGCTGGCGGCTCCCATTGCACCCCGGTTGGCAGGAGGTGCACCGACCCGAATAGAACCGCGGTCGCGTGCGATCCGTGCACCGTCCACATCGCCGGCAGAGCCAGCGCCCCAGCCGGCGGCGCCGCCAGCGTAGCGGCAACGACCAGGGCGAGGAGCCGGCGCCTCATCTCTGGCACCTGGGGCAATAGAAGCTCGACCGGCCGGACTGCACGCGACGCCTGATCTCGCCATCGCAGGCGTCCGTCAGGCACGGCTCGCCTTCCCGGCCATAGACCGTGAACCGGTGCTGAAAATAGCCCAGCTCGCCATCGACCGAGGCGAAATCGCGCAAGGTCGAGCCGCCGGCTACAATGGCCTCCCGCAGCACTTGGCGAACCGCGCCCGCCAAGGCATCGAGCTGACGCGCCCGAACTTTGCCCGCCGGCTTGATCGGCGAGACCTTGGCCAGGTGCAGCGCCTCGCAGACGTAGATATTGCCAAGGCCGGCGACGATCCGCTGATCGAGCAGCAGGGTCTTGGCGCTCTGGCGGCGGCCCGCGAAGGCGCTCTGGAGGTAGCCGCGCCCGAATTCCGGCCCCAAGGGTTCGATGCCGAGGTCGGCCAGCCGCGGATGGGTGGAAAGATCGCCATCGGCCACCAGGTCCATGAACCCGAAGCGGCGCGGGTCGTAGAAGGTGATCACGGCGCCGTCCTCGGTTTCGAAGATGACATGCGCGTGCTTCGGATCGGGCGGCGCGGCGCTTCCAGGCCGGCGCCCGGCGCAGGTGATCTCGAAGCGTCCGGTCATGCCGAGATGAAGGATGAGGGTCGTCTGCCGGTCGAGGGCCGCGAGCATGTATTTGCCGCGCCGCGTCAGGCCCACGACACGCGCGCCGGTGAGGCGCTGCACGAAGCCTTCGGGAAGGGGGAAGCGCAGGTCGGGGCGGCGGGCTTCCACCCGCGTCAGACGGCGCCCGGCAAGCACGCGCTCCAGGCCAACGCGGACGGTCTCCACCTCGGGGAGCTCGGGCATGCGCCTCCGTACTCCATGCGCAATGAGGGCGCTACCGCTGGCGCGCCGCGGGGCAAGACCGTAAACGTGGGCATGATGAGCGCCCCCGCCAGTTTCGGATTCAAGGACGTCGATCCAGCCGACAAACCCGGGCTGGTGAGAGGCGTTTTCGATCGCGTCGCGCACCGCTACGACCTGATGAATGATCTGATGAGCGGCGGGGTGCATCGCCTGTGGAAGGACGCCGCCGCGGCGCGCCTCAACCCGCAGCCCGGCGAAACCATCATCGACTGCGCCGGTGGCACCGGCGACATGGCGCGGCGGCTGCACCGAAAGACCGAGGCCGCCAGGGTGCGACGCGGCGGCTCTTTGGCCAAGGTCGTGGTCATCGACGTCAACGCCGAGATGACCAGCGCTGGTCGGGCGCGGCCGGGAGCGGGCGATATCCTCTGGGCGGTTGGCGATGCCCAGAGCTTGCCGCTTGCCGACGGCGGCGCCGATGCCTGCTGCATCGCCTTTGGCCTGCGCAATGTCACCGACATCGACGCCGCGCTCGCCGAGGCGCGGCGGATTCTGAAGCCCGGCGGGCGCTATCTGTGCCTGGAGTTTTCGCGGCCGGTCGCGGCGGCGGTGCGCTCGGCCTACGATGCCTATTCCTTCAGGGTCATTCCCCAGCTCGGCGCCTGGGTGGCTCGCGACCGCGAGGCCTACCGCTACCTGGTCGAAAGCATCCGCCGGTTTCCCGATCAGAGGGCGCTGGCGGCGATGATGCGCCAGGCTGGCTTCGCCAAGGTTTCGGTGACCAACTTCAGCGGCGGCGTGTGCGCGCTTCACCAGGGCTGGGCGATCTGACCGGGGTGGCTGGGTCCTGGCCGAGACTGGTGGCGGTGGCGTGGACTCTGGCGAGGTCCGACGCGCTGATCCCGCGCGAAATCGATCCACTGCTTTCCCCGAGTGCGCGGTTTGGAGCGCGCTTGTTGCGCCTACCGGCAGGGGGTCGGACCGACCGGCGTCGCCCGGGCGAACGCCTGGCCGCGGCGCTCGAGAGCCTGGGGCCGGTGACCATCAAGCTCGGCCAGTTCCTCTCGACGCGGGGTGACATGTTCGGCGCCGCCTTCGCGCAGGACCTGTCGCGGCTCAAGGACCGGCTCCCCCCATTCGCCACCAGCCTCGCCAAGGCGGAAGTGGAAAAGGAGCTGGGGCGGCCGCTGTCCCAGCTTTACGCCAGCTTTGAGGAACCGGTGGCCGCCGCTTCCCTGGCCCAGGCGCACCGCGCCCGCCTTGTCGACGGCCGCGACGTGGCGGTGAAGGTTCTGCGCCCGGGGATCGAGCGCCAGGTGGCGCGGGACGTGCGCGCCATGAGCCTGGCGGCTGGGATCATCGATGCCTGGCCGCTCGCCCAGCGTCTCGAGCCCCGCGCCTTCGTCGCCACCGTGGCCAGGGCCCTGCAGCTGGAACTCGATCTGCGCATGGAGGCCGCGGCCGCCGACGAGCTGCGCATCGCCATCGACGAGGCCGGGTACCTGCGGGCGCCCAAGGTCGTCTGGGACGGCGTCGCCAAGCGGGTCCTGACCCTCGAGTGGGTCTCCGGCCTGGCGTTATCGGAGCCCGCGTCGCTGCACCAGCCAGGCCTGGATCCGGCCAAGCTGGCGCAAAATCTGGTGCGCGGCTTCCTCTCCCAGGCCTTGGATCACGGCGTCTTCCACGCCGACCTGCACGAGGGCAATCTGTTCGTGACTCCGCCGGCGCAACTGGCGGTGGTCGACTTCGGCATTGTCGGCCGTCTGGGCGAAGCCGAACGGCGCTATCTCGCCGAGATCCTCTGGGGGTTCCTGCGCCGCGACTACGCTCGCCTGGCGGAAGTCCATTTTCAGGCCGGATATGTGCCGGCGCACCACGATCGCGGGGCGTTCGCCCAGGCCTTGCGGGCTGTCGGCGAGGCGAGCTTTGGCCGTCCGGCGCGCGAGCTTTCCATGGGTCGGCTGCTCACCCAGCTGTTCGACATCACCAGCCTGTTCGACATGCGCCTGCGCCCCGAACTGGTCCTGTTGCAGAAGACCATGGTCACGGTGGAAGGCGTGGCCAGGCGGATCGACCCCGAGCACGACATCTGGGCCGCCGCCGAGCCGGTGGTGCGGCGCTGGATCAGCCGCGAGCTGTCGCCGGCCGCGACCCTGAGAACGCTGGCCAGCGAGGCCGGCGAGGTCCTGGCCAGCCTGAAGCGTCTCGACGCCAGGATCGATCGGGTCGCGCCGTCCGATCACCACAGCGCGCCAGTCCGCAGCCTGACCCCGTGGATCGCCTTCGCCGCTGGCGCCCTTTGCGCCGCTGTGGCCTTCGCCCTGGCCGCCTGGCTGCGATAACTAGCTCTGGTTGGCGCCGGCCTCGCCGGCGGATCTGGCGGCCTCGCGCTGCTTCTGCTCGGTCCAATAAGACGCCCCGGCCCTCGGCTTGAACATCGTCCGCGGCGCGCCATCGCGCGAAACCACCGCGAAGGTGTTGCTCTTGGGCGCGTAGATCAGCCGGTCGCCGTTGGCCCTGTCGATGGTTTGGGCATCGGCCGGGGGCGCATCGACGAAGGCGTGCGCCTTGGTGACATAGTCGGTCTCGCTGCTGGCCCCGAAGTCTGGGCCATTCTTGGTGAATTGGTATTGCGCGTTCTCGCCGGCGGTGTGGCGCCGGTTAGCCGCCCACATCGGCTTGCCGTTCACCTCCGGAACCGGCGCGCGTTCATAGCTCGCCTGCGTGGCGCCGACGCTGGCGGCGCCGCCAGCTTGTGATGGCACCGCCGAGCTGTGGCCGCCGCAGCCGGCCAGTCCCAAACCGAGCGCGCAGATCGCGCCGCAAACCAGCACTGTCCTCATCATCATCTCCCTCGAGAGGCGTTGAACCCTGAAAACTCCCGCACCACTGGAACAAACAAAGAACAAAATTCCGGCTTTGTCCAGCGCCCAGTTGCGTCTATTTGCGCCACCCTCTGTTTGCAGGCGAGGACGACGTGAGCGCAAAGCGGGTGCTGCTGATCGTCGGCGGGGGCATCTCCGCCTACAAGGTGCTCGAACTGGCCCGCCTGCTACGCAAGGCCGACATCGCCGTCGCGCCGATCCTGACCGAAG
>DASYGN010000132.1:0-5601 GCA_035999625.1 Caulobacteraceae bacterium
CACGGCCGAGGAGCGCCAGCAGGATGAAGCCGGTGGCTACCGGCGGCAGCACCAGGGGCAGGTGGGTCAAGGCGTCCAGAAACGCCCGGCCGAAAAAGCGCCCGCGAGCCAGGGCGTGGGCGACCGCGAACGCGATCGGCATGGCGCACACCGTGGCGGTGGCCGCCACGCGGAGCGAAAGGGCGACCGCACCGAGGTCCTCCGGGGCCAGAAGGCTCACGCCGGCGCCGCCCGCAGGGTTTCGGCGGTGATCCCAAGCGCCGCCAGCGCCTGAGCCAGGGAAGGCGGCGCCGCGATAACGGCCACCAACGCGCCGGACTCGACCTTGACGGCGACGGCGCTTGCGTCGGCTTCCACCCCGCGCTCAGCATCGCGCCGCGCGTGCCTGGTGATCAGGCCATCCATGCTGGCTGGCCCGACCACCATGTCGGCGAAGTTGAGCGCGCGTTGCGCGCGCAGGGAGATGAGATCGTGGGCGCTGGGCGCCTCGATCAGCCACACCTTGCCATGGGCGGTGAAACCGGCGGCGATCATGGCCTCCAGCCGCGCCGCGATATCCTCCTCAGGTCCGGCGAGGACCGCCCGCATGAAGGCTCGCCGCTGGACCAGATCCGGGAAGGCGGCGGTGATCTGGGCGCGCTTGTCGCCAAGCACACTGGCGATCGCGCCCGTGCCTTCGGGCACCCTGGCTTCGACCTCGGCGCGCAGGAGCTGGGCCAGCAGCGGCGCCGCGCCGCTGGTGCCGATCGCCGCCACCACCTGGCCGCGGTCGATGATCGCCGGAGTGTGGAAATCGGAAAGGGCTGGCCGATCGAAGACGTTGACCAGGGCCCCAGCCGCCCTGGCCGCCCCGGCCGCCCGCTCGGCGAGCGCGGCATCGCCGATGGCGACGAAGGCCAGCCGCGCGCCCAGCCAGGCCGACGCCTTGACCGCCTCGGCCGCGGCGATCCGCACGACCTCGGCCGGAGAGCCGGCGAATAGGCGCGCTCTGGCCGCCGCGGCCTCGCCATCGCCGGCGATCGCCAGGCGCTGTCCTTTCAGCGGAAAGAAGGCCGGAAAGGCGTCCACCAGCTTAGAATCCTCCCCCCTCCCCCGTAGACGGGGGAGGATTGCCACACCACCCCTACCTAAGGCGCTGCTTCCAAGTTACCATTGTTTAGATCGGGAGCCTCCACCATGCCCATGACCCTCAACATCAACGGCGCCGATGTGAGCGTCACCGCGGCGCCGGAAACGCCGCTGCTGTGGGTGCTGCGCGACGAGCTGCAGCTCACCGGAGCCAAGTACGGCTGCGGCATCGCCCAGTGCGGCGCCTGCACGGTGCACCTGGACGGAGTGGCCATGCGCTCGTGCCAGGCGCCGATCGGCACGCTGGCCGGGGTCAAGATCACCACCATCGAGGGCCTCAAGGGCCTCAATCCCCTGCAGCATGCCTGGGTCGAGGCCGACGTGCCTCAGTGTGGCTATTGCCAGTCAGGGCAGATCATGTCCGCCGCCGCCCTGCTGGCCAAGAAGCCCCACCCGAGCGATGCCGACATCGACGCGGCCATGGCCGGCAACATCTGCCGCTGCGGCTGCTATCAGCGCATCCGCGAGGCGATCAACATCGCCGCCGCCATGCCGCCGGCGCGCCGCGCGGCCGTCGCGTGAGGAGGATGAAAGCCATGAACGCGCTCGCCATGCCATCACGCCGCGACCTCATGGTCATCGCCTCGGCCGCCGCCGGCGGGGGCCTGCTGATCGGCTGCTCGCCCAAGGCGCTGCTGCCGGACATCATGTCGCTGGGCGCCGACGACCATTTCGGCCCCTTCGGTCCGTTCCTTTCCATCGCCCCCGACGGCTGGGTGACGGTGGTCTCCAAGCACATCGAGCTTGGCCAGGGCAATCACGCCGGTCTGGCGGCCATCGTCGCCGAGGAGCTCGACGCCGACTGGAACAAGGTCAAGGTGGTTCAGGCCCCGGCCAACACCAAGGTCTACGAGAATCTCGGCATGGGCGCGCAGGGCACCGGCGGATCCTCGGCGATCAACAACTCCTGGGATCAGCTGCGCAAGGTCGGGGCGGCGGGAAGAGCGATGTTCGTCACCGCCGCCGCTGGCCGCTGGAGCGTCAAGCCGGAGGAAATCACGGTCAAGGACAGCATCGTCTCCCACCCGTCGGGCAAACAGGCGAGCTTCGCCGAGCTGCTTGCGGACGCGGTCAAGGTGGCCCCGCCCGCCAGCCCGACGCTGAAGGATCCCAGGACCTTCACCTTGATCGGCACCGATCGCGTGCGCCGCAAGGACGCCGGCCTGAAGGCCACCGGCACGGCCCAATACACTCAGGATGTGCATCGGCCGAAGATGCTGACCGCGATGGTCGCCCATTCCCCGCGCTTCGGCGGCAAGGTGAAAAGCTTCGATGACGGCGCCGCGCGCAAGGTCCCGGGGGTGGTGGACGTGTTCCAGATTCCCACCGGCGTGGCGGTCACCGCCGAGAACACCTGGGCCGCGCGCCAGGGCCGCGATGCGCTCAAGGTCGCCTGGGACGACACCAAGGCCGAGACCCGCTCCAGCGAGACCATCCTGGCGGCTTACAAGGATCTCGCCTCCGGCCGGGAGAGCCCCGGAAACCTGAGATGGCAGAGCTTCGAGGCCCATGGCCAGGCCAAGCCTCCGGCGGGCGGCAAGGTGATCGAGGCGAGCTACGACTTTCCCTACCTCGCTCATGCGCCGATGGAGCCGATGAACTGCGTCGCCGAGATCGGCGATGGGCCGCCCAGGATCACCACCGGCTCGCAGATCCCGACCATGGATCAGCTCAACACCGCCATGATCGTCGGCTGCCTGCCCGGCCAGGTGCAGATCGAGACCCTGTTCGCCGGCGGCTCGTTCGGCCGTCGGGCGACGTTCAAATCCGACTATGTGTCCGAGTGCGTCCACATCGCCAAGCACGTCGGCGGTGGGCGGCCGGTGAAGCTGGTCTGGGCGCGCGAAGACGACATGACCGGCGGCTACTATCGACCGCTGACCCACCACGCGGTGCGGGTCACGTTGGGGGCCGACGGCTATCCCGAGCATTGGCGACACCGGATCGTCACCCAGTCGATCATGAAGGGTTCGCCCATGGGCGGGGGCAAGATCGACGGCACGGCGGTGGAGGGGGCGATGGGCTCGCCCTATCTTGACGCGACGCCCAACGTCGATGGGCAGCTGATCCAGCCGGACAGCCCGGTCACGGTCCTCTGGTGGCGCAGCGTGGGGGCCACCCATACCGCCTTCGCCATGGAGCACACCATCGACCAGCTGGCGCGGGCGGCGGGCAAGGACCCGGCCGACTACCGCCGCGCCCTCTATCAGAACGCCGGCGCCGACCGACACCTGGCGGTGCTCGACATGGTGCTGGCCAAGGCTGGGCCGGCGCCGACCAAGGGCTGGGCCCGAGGCCTGGCCATCCATGAAAGCTTCGGCAGCGTGGTCGGCCAGATGGCCGAGGTGAAGCTGGAGGGGGGCGAGCCCAAGGTCGGCCGCGTGGTCACCGCCATCGATTGCGGCCGCGCCGTCTCGCCCGATCAGATCGCCGCCCAGATGGAGGGGGGGACCTGCTATGGCCTCTCCGCCGCCCTCTATGGGGCGATCACCCTCAAGGACGGCATCGTCGAGCAGAAGAACTTCGACGCCTACCGGGTCCTGCGCATCCACGAGGCTCCAAGGGTGGAAACCTACATCATCCCCTCGCAGGCGCATCCCAGCGGCGTGGGCGAACCCGGCACGCCGGTGATCGCTCCGGCGGTGGCCAACGCCCTTCTGGCGCTGACCGGCAAGCCAACCACTAGGCTGCCTTTCGTCACCACCTGAGCGCCTCCGGAACACGGACCCTGTGGCGGCGTTAGTTCGCCGGGGGTGAGAGAGGCCAGGATGCGTCGCTCCCCCGCCGCGTTGACCAGCGCGCTCGCGATCGTGGCGATCGTCCCGGGCGGGGCCTCAGCCACCGACTACATCGTCACCGTTGGCGGCCGCGCGGCCGAAAGTCCGCCTTACGAAGGCGCGCCCAATGACGTCCTCAGGCCCTCGGTCGTGTTCAGCGTCCGCCGCGCCGACGCCCCGTGGCGGTTCACGCCGCCCGACGATGGCGGCGCGTTCGCCTTGTTTTCCGGCCGCCACTTCGACCTCGGACCGGTGCTGAAGTTCCGCTACAGCCGCAAGAACACCGGCCGGCTCGAGGGCTTCGACAAGATCGGCTTCGCCGTCGAGCCCGGCGTGTTCGCCGACTACTGGTTCACCGACTGGCTACGGGTGAAAGCGCAGGTGCGCCAGGGCGTCGCCGGCCACCGTGGCACGGTGGGCGATGCCGGCATCGATGTCATCCACACCGGCAAACGCTGGGATTTCTCCATCGGACCCAGATTCGGCTATGGCGACGCGCGCTACATGGACACCTATTTCGGCGTCACGCCCGCGGAGGCGGCCGCCAGCCCGCTGATCAAGACAGCGTATCGTCCGGGCGCTGGCGGCCGCTACGGCGGGATCGAGGCCGCCTATGCCTATCAGATCACCCGCCACCTGCGCGCGGTGGCCGATCTCGGCTATCACCGGCTGGTCAACCGCGCCGCCCAGAGCCCGGTGGTCGATGTCGCCGGCTCGCGCAATCAGTTCTCCGGCGGGGTCAGCCTCACCTACAGCTTCGGCATCCATCTGGGCCACCGCCGCTAGAGACCACCCTCCGCGTTTTAGGTCGCCAGATCCGCGCGCGTGTCCACGTCGAACATCACCCCCGGATCGAGACTGGGCACCAGCGCCAGCTCGCCGCCACTCAGGCGATCGAGCACCTCGCGCGCGCCGACATCGCCCTCGAGCGCAAACAGGTCATCGAACAGGGCCGCGGACAACAGCACCGGATGGCCGCGTCGGCCCTGGAACTCCGGGGCCGCCGCCAGCGCTCCGCGACCGAGGGCTTTGGCGAGCTGGTCGGTCAGGCCCGCGGGAATGCGCGGCATGTCGCCCAGGAACACGAAGGCTCCGGCGGCGTCGGTGGGCAGGGCCTCGAGCCCCGCCTGCAGGCTGGCCGACATCCCCTTGGCGTGGTCGCGCGCGCGCACCAGGCGCACCCGCTCGCTCTGGTTCTGGCCGGTGGCGAAGCGCTTGGCGATGAAGAACACCCCGGGATCGGCGCCGGAAACCACCCACACCCCGCGCACCGGGGCCATCAGCGCCGCGGCCAGGGCCCCGTCCAGCAACGTCCCCCCGCGCCAGGGCGTGGTCAGCTTGGGACCACCGAAACGCGTGCCGGCCCCGGCCGCCAACACGATGGCCTCCAGCGGTCCGCGCCCGCCCGCCCCTGTCGTCATGCCCCGTTTCCCACTATGTTCGTTTCCGCAATGACGCCTCTCGACACGGTTCTGGCAAGTCCCGCGAGGGCCGCCGCCCCGCTCACCGACGGCTTTGGCCGCCAGGTCGCCTATCTGCGCCTGTCGGTGACCGACCGCTGCGACCTCCGCTGTGTCTACTGCATGAGCGAGCACATGCGCTTCCTGCCCAAGGCAGAGGTGCTGAGCCTGGAAGAGCTTGATGAGATCGCCTCCGCCTTTGTCGCCATGGGCGTCACCAAGCTGCGCCTGACCGG
>DASYGN010000023.1:0-1842 GCA_035999625.1 Caulobacteraceae bacterium
CGCGCGGGGATAATCACCGGCATGGCCCGGTAGGCGCGCAGGAAACAGCTCTTCAGGCGCGTCGGCTCCTCCACCAGCTCGATCCTCGGAAACCGCCTCAGGATCTCCTCCCACACCGTCTTCAGCTGCATCTCGGCAAGACGCATGCCCACGCACCGATGGATGCCGAAGCCGAACGAGAGGTGCTGGCGGGGCCTCTGGCGATCGATGATGAAGTCGTCAGGCCGCTCGATCACCGTGTCGTCGCGATTGCCCGAGCAGTACCACATGACCACCTTCTCGCCGGCCCTGATGGTCTGGCCGCCGAATTCGATGTCGTGCTTGGCGGTGCGGCGCATGTGGGCGACCGGCGTCTGCCAGCGCACCATCTCCGGCACGGCGCTGTCCAGCAGCGCCGGATTGGCCCTGAGGCGCTGATAGGCGTCCGGATACTGGTTCATGGCGTAGAGGCCGCCGGAGATCGAATTGCGGGTGGTGTCGTTGCCGCCGACGATCAGGAGCAGGATGTTGCCCAGGAACTCCATCAGCGGCATTTCCCGGGTGCTCTCGCCGTGGGCCAGCATGGAGATCAGATCGTTGGCCGGGGCCGCCTCCTTGCGCACGTTCCACAGGTTCTGGAAGTAGAAGGCGCAGCCCATCAGCTCGGCCCGCACCTCCTCGTCGGTCATGGTCTCGGAATGGTCGGCGGTGGTCAGATCCGACCAGTAGGTGAGCTTGCGCCGCTCTTCCCAGGGGAAGTCGAACAGGGTGGCCAGCATCTGGGTGGTCAGCTCGACGCTGACCCTGTCGACCCAGTCGAAGGTCTCGCCGATCGGCAGCTCGTCGAGGATCTTCCCCGCCCGCTCGCGGATCAGCGGGGCCATGGTCATCAGGTTGTCGGTGGAGACGATCGGCGCGATCACCTTGCGCTGGGCGTCGTGCTTGGGCGGGTCCATGGCGATGAACATCGGCAGCTGGAAGTCTTCCGCCTGGTCGAAGATCGAGATGCTGCCCTCGGAGGAAAACGCCTCGTGATTGGTCTCCACGGCGATGATGTCGTGATAGCGGCTGATCGACCAGTAGGGCCCGTTGAGGCTCTCCTTGCAGTAGTGCACCGGCGCTTCTTTGCGCAGGCGCTCGAAGAACGGCCACAAGGTGTTGTCGGCGAACCGTTCGCCGACCGAGACGTCCAGATCCTCCAGCGGGGTGGCGTAGGCCTCCTGGCGGGCGAGATCGGCGGCGGCGGCGAGATCATCGGCCATGGCGGTTGTCCCTCTTATCGCTGATAAGGATAAGCCTCGGCGGCCGCCAAGGCCAAGTGAAGGAAGGGCAATCATGGAACTTTCGCTGGCGGGGCGCGGCGCCCTGGTCACCGGGGCCGGACGCGGCATCGGCCGGGCGATCGCGCTCGCGCTCGCTGGGGCCGGGGCCGACGTGGCGGTCAATTATCGACGTGACCAGGAAGCCGCCATGGCGACGGTGGAGGCGATCTCGGCCCTCGGCCGCAAGAGCCGCGCCTATCAGGCCAGCGTCGAGAGTTGGGATGAAGACCAGGCCATGGTCGCCGAGGTGCTGGCCGACTTCGGACCCATCTCGATCCTGGTCAACAACGCCGGCATCGCCAGCCGCGGCCAGAGCGTCGCCGACACCGACCCGGCGGAAATGGAGCGGGTGGTGCGGGTGCACGCGTTTGGCCCACACTACCTCTGCAAACTGCTGGTTCCCCAGATGCGCGGCCTGGGCCGGGCCGACATCATCATGATCTCCTCGGTGGCCACCCTCCACTGGGGCGCTCGCGGCGCGCCCTACTCCATGGGCAAGGCGGCCATGGAGGCGCTGGCCTTCACCCTGGCCAAGGAGGAG
>DASYGN010000072.1:0-18086 GCA_035999625.1 Caulobacteraceae bacterium
GACCATGACGACGCCGAAGGCAGTGCAGGAGAAGATTGCGGCCGAGGAGGTTCGCTATGTGGATCTTCGGTTCACCGACGTGCGCGGCAAGCTGCAGCATGTGACCTTTGACGTGGCGCTGGTGGACGATGAGTTTCTGAGCGATGGGGTGATGTTCGACGGCTCCTCGATCGCCGGCTGGAAGGCGATCAACGAGAGCGACATGAAGCTGCGGCCCGATCTTTCCACCGCCGCGGTGGATCCCTTCTATCAGCAGACCACGCTGTGCCTGTTCTGCGATGTGCTCAACCCGGACACCAACGCCCCCTACAACCGCGATCCGCGCGGCCTGGCGAGACGGGCGCTGACGCATCTGAAGGCCTCGGGGGTGGGCGATCAGGCCTACTTCGGGCCCGAGGCCGAGTTCTTCATCTTCGATGACGTGCGCTGGGCCACCGATCCCCACGACACCCGCTACTCCTTCGATTCGGTCGAGCTGCCGGCCAACACCGGCCGGGCCTACGAAGAAGGCAACATGGGCCATCGGCCAGGGGCCAAGGGCGGCTACTTCCCGGTCAACCCGATCGATTCGGCCCAGGACCTGCGCGGCGAGATGCTGCAGGTGATGGGCGAGCTGGGCCTGGAGCCGGAGAAGCACCACCACGAGGTGGCGCCGGCCCAGCATGAGCTCGGCCTCAGGTTCGCCGACCTGCTGACCATGGCCGACCGCCTGCAGCTCTACAAATACGTGATCCACAACGTCGCCGCCGCCTACGGCAAGACCGCCACCTTCATGGCCAAGCCCTACTTCGGCGACAACGGCTCGGGCATGCACGTCCACCAGTCGCTGTGGGCCAAGTCCAAGCCGCTGTTCGCCGGCGACAAGTACGCTGGGCTGTCCGACACCTGCCTCCACTACATCGGCGGCATCATCAGGCACGCCCGGGCGATCAACGCCTTCTCCAACTCGACCACCAACTCCTACAAGCGCCTGGTGCCCGGCTACGAGGCCCCGGTGAAGCTCGCCTACTCGGCCCGCAACCGCTCGGCCTCGATCCGCATCCCGCACGTGGAGAGCCCCAAGGCCAAGCGCATCGAGGTCCGCTTCCCCGACCCCATGGGCAACCCCTACCTGACCTTCGCCGCCCTCCTGATGGCCGGCCTCGATGGCATCGAGAACCGGATCGATCCCGGAGCGCCGATGGACAAGAACCTCTACGACCTCCCGCCCCGCGAGCAGAAGCGCGTCCCCGAGGTCTGCGGCTCGCTCAAGGAGGCGCTCGACAACCTCGACAAGGACAGAGCCTTCCTCAAGAAGGGCGGCGTCTTCGACGACGACTTCATCGACGCCTACATCGAGCTCAAGATGGAGGAGGTCTTCCGCCTCCAGCTCCACCCACACCCGGTCGAGTTCGATATGTACTTCAAATGCTGAGCCACTAGGGCTCGGCGGGCGTATCAAGCGCCGAATCGACGCAGAATCGCGCCCATGGCGAAGTCCGCTCACGCACGGCAAGCAAGCCTCTTCGAAGATCAGGCGCTCGCGCCCGCTCATCCGGTGTCGGCCTATTCGGCCAAGGACATCGAGGTGCTGGAGGGCCTCGAGCCGGTGCGCAAGCGGCCGGGCATGTACATCGGCGGCGTCGACGAGCGCGCCCTGCACCATCTCTTCGCCGAGGTGCTCGACAACGCCATGGACGAGGCGGTGGCCGGCTTCGCCAAGGTGATCGAGGTCAGCCTCGACGCCGAAGGCGCGCTCACCGTCCGGGACGATGGTCGGGGCATGCCCGTCGATCCGCACCCGAAGTTTCCCGGCAAGTCGGCGCTCGAGGTGATCATGACCGTCCTCCACTCGGGCGGGAAGTTCTCCGGCAAGGTCTATGAAACCTCGGGCGGCCTGCACGGCGTCGGCGTCTCGGTGGTCAACGCCCTCTCGCAGAGGCTCGAGGCCAGTGTCTGGAAGGAAGGCTTCGAATGGCGACAGACCTTCAGCCAGGGCAAGCCATCCGCGCCGCTGGAACGCCTGGGTTCCACCCGCCGGCACGGCACCGCGATCACCTTCGCGCCTGACCCCGAGATCTTCGGCGAGGACGTCCATTTCCGGCCGGCGCGGCTCTACCGCATGGCCAGGTCCAAGGCTTACCTGTTCCGCGGCGTCGAGATCCGCTGGCGGTGCGCGCCTGAACGGATCACCGATGACACCCCGGCGAGCGCCGCCTTCCACTTCCCCGGCGGCCTCGCCGACTTTCTCGCCGAAAGCACCGAGGGGCTGGAGACCATCACCCCTTCGCCCTTCGCCGGACGCATCGAACGCCAGGGCGAGGCGGGGGCGGTGGAGTGGGCGATCGCCTGGACACCGGAAGGCTTCGGCGAGGCCGATGGGTTCATGCGCTCCTACTGCAACACCGTGCCCACACCCGAGGGCGGCACGCACGAGGCGGGCCTGCGCGCGGTGCTCACGCGCGGCCTCAAGGCCTGGGGCGAACTCACCGGCGACAAGCGCGCGGTCTCGATCACCGCCGATGATGTCATTGGCCAGGCTGGGGCGCTGATCAGCGTCTTCGTGCGCAACCCGGAATTCCAGGGCCAGACCAAGGAGCGGCTGTCCTCGGCTGATGCGCAGCGCCTGGTCGAGGCGGTCCTGCGCGACCCGTTCGATCATTGGTTGACCGCCCAGCCGAAGGCGGCCAGCGCCCTGCTGTCATTCGTCGCCGATCGCGCCGAAGAGCGGCTCCGCCGACGCAAGGAGAAGGAGGTCGCCCGCGCCAGCGCCACCCGCAAGCTGCGCCTGCCAGGCAAGCTGGCCGACTGTTCGGGAAGCGCCGCCGAGGGCACGGAACTGTTCATCGTCGAGGGCGATTCGGCCGGGGGCTCGGCCAAGCAGGCGCGCGACCGGCGCACCCAGGCGATCCTTCCCTTGCGCGGCAAGATCCTCAACGTCGCCCAGGCGACCAGCGACAAGACCGGCGGCAACCGCGAATTGATCGATCTCATGCTGGCGTTGGGGGTCCAGGGGGGCGCCCGCTTCCGCGACGAGGACCTGCGCTACGAGCGCATCATCATCATGACCGACGCCGATGTCGACGGCGCCCACATCGCCTCGCTGCTGATCACCTTCTTCTACCGCACCATGCCCGAACTGGTGCGGCTAGGGCGGCTCTATCTGGCCCTGCCGCCTCTCTATCGGCTGAGCCACGGTGGCAAGACCCAATATGCTCGCGACGACGCCCACCGGGACGAACTCCTGGCGACGCAGTTCAAGGGCAAGAAGCCTGAGATCGGCCGCTTCAAGGGCCTGGGCGAGATGATGCCGGCCCAGCTCAAGGAGACGACCATGGATCCCAGGACCCGGACCCTGGCCCGGGTCACCTTGCCGCGCGCCGACGAGATCGTCTCCGAGCTGGTCGAGACCCTGATGGGCCGGCGCCCCGAACTGCGCTACCGCTTCATTCGCGAGCACGCCGAATTCGCCGCCGAGACGATCGACGTCTGACGCCTCGGATTGACTGTCGCGCTGCGATACCTATGTTCCGCGCGCCCAGTCCCGGCTTGATCGCGCAGCTTGCGCGCGACAAGGACCGACGATTGGTGCGTTTCAGGGCATGACAGATTTTTCGCAACTGGGGCTGAGCGCCCCAACCCTACAGGCGGTGGCCGACACCGGCTACACGGTGGCCACGCCAATCCAGGCCCAGGCCGTCCCGGTCGTCCTCGCCGGGCGCGATGTCCTCGGCATCGCCCAGACCGGCACCGGCAAGACCGCGGCCTTCACCCTGCCGATGATCGATCGCCTGGTCGCCGGCCGCGCCAAGGCGCGCATGCCGCGCTCGCTGGTCATCTGCCCCACGCGCGAGTTGGCCGACCAGGTGGCGCTGGCCTTCGACCGCTACTCCAAGGGGCAGAAGCTCTCCTGGGCCCTGCTCATCGGCGGCGTCTCGTTCGGTGACCAGGAGATGAAGCTGGACCGCGGCGTCGATGTCCTCATCGCCACGCCTGGGCGCCTCCTGGACCATTTCGAGCGCGGCAAGCTGCTGCTCACCGGGGTCCAGATCATGGTCGTCGACGAGGCCGATCGGATGCTCGACATGGGCTTCATTCCCGACATCGAGCGCATCTTCAGCCTCACCCCCGGCAAGAAGCAGACCCTGTTCTTCTCGGCCACCATGCCCCCGGAGATCACCAGGCTCACCAAGCAGTTCCTGAATGATCCGGTGCGCATCGAGGTCGCCCGGCCGGCCACCGCCGCCGAAGGCATCGCCCAGCACATCGCCCGCGTGCCCAGCAACGAGCCGGCGATCAAGCGCCTCGCCCTGCGGGCTCTGGTCGGCGCCCCCGACGTCAAGAACGGCATCGTCTTCTGCAACCGCAAGTCCGAGGTCGACATCGTCGCCAAGTCGTTGAAGAAGCATGGCTTCGACGCCTCGCCCATCCACGGCGACCTGGAACAGAGCCAGCGCACGCGCACCCTGGACGCGTTCCGGCGCGGCGAGCTGAAGGTGCTGGTGGCCTCGGACGTGGCCGCGCGCGGCCTCGACATCCCCGATGTCAGCCACATCTTCAACTACGACGTGCCCCACCACGCCGACGACTACGTGCACCGCATCGGGCGCACCGGCCGGGCCGGCAAGACCGGCCAGACCTTCATGCTGGTCGGCCCGGCCGATGGGCGAGCGCTGGACAAGGTGGTCAAGCTCACCGGCAAGGCCCCGGATGAAGTGAAGCTCGATCTCGACTGGTCGAGCGCCAAGACTTCCGAGCGTTCCGGCGGCAGAAGGGCCGAGCCACGCCGCACAGGGCGCCAGCATGGCCGGCCGGCGAGCGAGACCTCCGTCGCGCCCATGGCCCCGATCGCGCAGCCCGAAGCCCCAAGGCCTGTAGCTCCAAGGCCCGAGCCGAAGCGCGAACCCCGTCCGGCGCGTCATCCCCGCGCCGAGCCACAGGCGGAGCGGCCCCGGCCCGACCCAGGCGATGCCAAGGTCGTGGGCTTTGGCGGCGACACGCCCGCTTTTCTCGCCCGCTCGGTTCCGGTCCCCGCCGCGGAGGACTAGTGGGCGAAGCGGCCTTCACCGTTTTCACCGAGACCGATGTCGGTTGGTGCGCGGCCACGCCGCCAAATGAGACATGCGACGAAGACGGGCGGCCGGAAATTCGGACCGAGGGCTTCACCGCCGCCGATCCGCGCGCCCCGCGGCGGCGGGTTTACGATGATCCCGAGGTCTGCGCCCTTCGCGAGCATCTGCGCCGCCATAACGGCATGCGCGGTCTGGAGATCGTCTCGCCCGGCGAGATCGACCGGGCCCGGCGCATCTTCTTCCGCGACGGCTTCGTCGTCGTGCGCGACCTGCTCGATGCCGCTCGCCTCACCGCCCTGCGCGACGCCAGCGCGCGGGTGCTGGAGCAGATCCTCGCCATCCCGGGATCAGGCGGACGCCGGTATGTGACCGAGACCGCCAGGCTGCCGCATCGTTACAGCTACGGCACCGCCTCGGCCTCGCGCCAGCTGCTCCACGAGCCGGTGTGGGCCTCGATGATCGACCTTGCCACCACCACGCCGATCCTGGCGCACATCTTCGGCGGCGAGGACTATTGGGTGCTCGGCGCCGGCGGCGATCTCTGCCTGCCAGGGGCGATCGAATATCAGACCCTGCACGCCGACCATCGCGAGACATTCGAGCTGCCGCCGGCGCGCCTGCGCCAGGCGGAGCGACTGGGCGTGGACCTCACCCGTGGCGAAGCCGGCGAGCCGCTCGATGACCGCACCCGGCATCTCATCTTCGAGCGCACGCCTGCAAGGGTGACGATCAATTTCCTGATGAGCGAGCTCACCTTCGAGAACGGACCCATCCGGCAGATCCCCGGCGCCCAGTGTCGGCCCGGATCGCCGCCGACCCAGGCCGAGGAGCCTGAGTGGATGCGCCTCTCGACCCTGGTCGGGGCGCCAGCCGGCGCCGGGGTTTTTCGCGATCCGCGCGCCTGGCATGGGGCCACGCCCAACCTCAGCCGCCAAATCCGGGCGATGCCCAACGTGGAGTATGCCGCGCCGTGGACCGAGCCGGCCATGTTCGCCCGCTCGATGCCGCACGAGGTCTGGACAGGCCTGAGCGCGCATGCGCGCACGATCTCGGGCCGGGTGAAGGCCGCGCCGGGCGAATGGCCGGCCGGCGCGGGGGTCATGCACCCCCTGGCCCGCAAACGCACCGAAGCCAAGGGATCGCCCTCGCCGGTTCCGGGGGAACCCGTCTAGTCGATCAGGCCGGACTCGGCCGGTTCGATGGTGACGCTCTCGCCGCAGCCGCAGGCGTCGGTCTGGTTGGGATTGCGGAACACGAACTTGGCCGCCAGCCGCGTGACCTCGTAGTCGATCTCCGAGCCGATCAGGAACAGGACCGCCTTGGGCTCGACGAGGATTCGCACGCCCTTGTCCTCGATCACCTCGTCCAGGGGATCGGCGGTTTCGGCGTATTCGATGAGATATTCCTGGCCGGCGCAGCCGCCGTTCTTCACCCCCACGCGCAGCCCGGCATAGGGCTTTTCGGCCCGTCCCATGATCTCGCGCACGCGCTGGGCGGCGGCGTCGGTCAGGGTGACGATCTTGGGCCGCTCGCGGCGGGGCCGGGTGTGGAGGGCGGCGTCCATTGTCAGAACATGTTCAGTTCGAGCTTGGCCTCGTCGGACATCAGCGAGGGATCCCAAGGCGGGTCGAACACCAGGTTGACGGTGCAGCGGGTGACCTCGGGGATCTGACCGACCGCGTCCTCGACCCAGCCCGGCATGTCGCCGGCCACCGGACAGCCGGGTGCGGTCAGGGTCATGTCGATCACCACCGCCTTGTCGTCGGAGACGTCGACCTTGTAGATCAGGCCCAGTTCATAGATGTCGACCGGGATCTCCGGGTCGTAGATGGTCTTCAGCTTCTCGACCAGCTTGTCGGTCAAGGCGTCCAGCTCGGCCTGGGGGATGGCGGTCTCGGCGGTCATGGGGGCAGCGTCGTCCATCAGGCGAAAAACGTCCGCGTCTTATGCAAGGCTTCGACGAAGGAATCGGCCTCTTCGAGGGTGTTATATAGGGCGAAGGAGGCGCGCGCGCTGCCGGTGACGCCAAAGCGGCGCATCAGCGGCTCGGCGCAATGGGTCCCGGCGCGCACGGCGATGCCATAGCGGTCGAGCACCTGGGCGACGTCGTGGGCGTGGGCGCCGTCGATGTTGAAGGCGAAGATCGCCCCTTTCCCCGGAGCCTGGCCCATCTCGGTCAGCCAGTTGGCCCCGTTGATGCCCGCCTTGACCCGCTCGTAGAGGGAAAGCTCGTGGGCGGCGATGGCGTCACGATCCAGCCCCTCCAGCCAGGCGATCGCTGCCCCAAGGCCGATGGCCTCGAGGATCGGCGGCGTCCCGGCCTCGAAACGGTGCGGCGGCGCGCCATAGGTGATCGTCTCCAGCGTCACCGTGTCGATCATCTCGCCGCCGCCCTGGTAGGGCGCGGCTCCGGCCAGCAGGTCACCGCGCGCATAGAGCACCCCGATGCCCGTCGGGCCGTAGAGCTTGTGGCCTGAGAAGACGTAGAAATCGGCGTCCAGATCGCGGACGTCGACCGGCTGGTGGACCACCGCCTGGCAGCCATCGATAAGGGTCATGGCCCCGGCGGCGCGCGCCCGGGCGATGATTTCCTTCACCGGATTGATGGTCCCCAGCACGTTGGACATGTGGCTGACCGCCACCAGGCGGGTGTTCGGCCCGATCAGGGCGCAGAGACGCTCCACGTCCAGCCGGCCGTCGTCGAAGATGGGGGCGAAGCGCAGGGTGACGCCGCGCCGCTCGCGCAGGAAATGCCAGGGGACGATGTTGGCGTGGTGCTCCATCTCGGTGAGCACGATTTCGTCGCCCTCGCCCCAGCCGGCGCCGAAGGAGGACGCCACCAGGTTGATCGCCTCGGTGGCCCCTTTGGTGAACACGATCTCGGCAGCGCTGGCCGCGCCCAGCAACCGACGGGCGGCCTCGCGCGCGTTCTCGTAGGCCTCGGTGGTCTCGTTGGCCAAGGTGTGGAGGCCGCGGTGGACGTTGGCGTAGCTGGTCTCCATGGCGGCGGTCATCGCCTGGATCACCGCCCTGGGCTTCTGCGCCGAGGCGGCGTTGTCGAGGTAGACCAGCGGGTGGTCGTTGACCCGCCGCGCGAGGATCGGGAACTGCGCGCGGACGGCGTGCGGATCGAAGCTCATGCCAGCCTCGCCGTCTGGCGGGCGACAAAGGCGCGCACCGCTTCGCGCGCCGCCGGATGCTCGATGCGGTCCACCACTTGGATGACAAAGGCTTCGGTCAGCAGCGCCCGCGCCTGCGCCTCCGGGATGCCCCTCTGGCGGGCGTAGAACAGGGCTTCCTCATCCAGCGCCCCGATCGAATTGCCGTGCGTGCAGGCGACATCGTCGGCGTAGATCTGCAGTTCGGGCTTGGCGTCGACCTCGGCGCGTTCGCCGACCACCAGAGCGTGATGGCCCATGCGGGCGTCGGCCCCGTCGGCGCCGCGAGCCACCTCGATCAAACCCTGGAACACGCCCCGTCCCTGACCGGCGACGACGCCTTTGGTCAGCTGGTCGGTGGCGCCGTGCGGGCCCAGGTGGCGAACCACGGTGGTGAGGTCGGCGTGGCGCCGGCCGTCCACCAGATAGAGGCCGTCGAGTCTGGCGCGGGCGCCGTGGCCGGCGTGGTCGACCACGGTTTCGAGCCTTTGCCGGCGGGCCCCGGTGGTGATCACGGTCTGGGCGAACTGGGCGGCTTCGCGCAGCGCGACTTCGGCCCTGGTCACGCTCACCGCGCCTTCGGGCTCATCGGCGATGACGATGCGTTCCAGCGCCGCGCCGCGGGCGATGGTGATGGCGAGATCGGCCTGGGTGACAAACGCGCCCTCGCCTTCGTGGCTTTCCAGCAGGGTGAGGCGCGAGCCGGGGGCGAGATCGATGGCGAGGCGACTGACGTGGGCGCCATCGCCGGCGCCGACATAGCGCAACACGATCGCGCGCGCCTCGCCATCGGCCAGGCGCAGCGCCTGCGGTCCCTGGCCGTTGACGATGGTGATCGTGTCTTGGGCCGCGCCTTCGAACGGTCCGGGGGGCAGGCTTTCCGGCCCCGGCGCCGAGGGGCCGGGCAGAACCCTGACCAGGCCGCGGATATCGCTCCACCGCCAGGCCTCGTCGCGCCGGGACGGCAGCTCGGCGACATCGCCGCTCAGGATGGCGCGGGCCAGGCTCATGCGGCGTTCGCGAAGCGGTCGTAGCCTGACCGCTCCAACTCCTGGGCGAGGTCCGGGCCGCCGCTCTCGGCGATGCGGCCGCCGGCGAGAACATGAACCTTGTCGGGCCTAATATAATCCAACAGGCGCTGATAGTGGGTGATGACCAGCATCGCCCGGTCGGGAGCGCGCATGGCGTTGACGCCTTCGGCGACGATGCGCAAGGCGTCGATATCCAGTCCGGAATCGGTCTCGTCCAGAATCGCGAGGCGCGGCGATAGCATCATCATTTGAAGGATTTCCATGCGCTTCTTCTCACCGCCGGAGAAGTCGACATTGAGCCCCCGCCGGAGCATCTGGAAATCCATCTTGAGCTCGGCCGCCTTGGCGCGCACGAGGCGAAGGAAGTCCGGCGCCGAGACCTCGGCCTCGCCGCGCGCCTTGTGCTGAGCGTTCAGCGCCGTGCGCAGGAAGGTCAGCGCCGGCACGCCGGGAATGGCGATGGGGTATTGGAAGGACAGGAACACGCCTTTGGCCGCCCGCGCGTCGGGGCCAAGGGCCAACAGATCCTCCCCGTCCAGCGTCACCTGGCCGACGTCGACCTGATAGCCCGGCCGGCCGGCCAAGGCGTAGGCCAGGGTGGATTTGCCGGCCCCGTTGGGGCCCATCACCGCGTGCACTTCGCCGGCCGGGACCTCCAGGCTGAGGCCATCGAGGATCGTCCGATCCTCCACCGATACGCGCAGATTGCTTATTGAAAGCATTGTTTTCATTATTATCCTGTGGCCATCGGGCGCAGAAACTCGAGCCGGTTTCCGAACGGATCGAAGATGTAGATGCGATGGTGGCCGGGCAGGGCCCCGTCCTCGACCACCTCGAAGCCGCGGGCGCGGGCCCGGCGGGCAAGCTCGGCCACGTCGTCGACGCGAAAGGCGATGTGCGCCTTGTGCGCCGGATGGAACGGCTCTTCGACCCCGCAGTGAACCTTGACGCCCGGCCCCTCGAACCAGCAGCCGCCGCGACCGGCGAGATCGGCCGGCTTGGCCTGTTCGGCGAGGCCGAGGAGGTCGGCGTAGAAGATGCGCGCCGCGCCCTCGCCGCGCCGGGGAATCGCCACCTGGACGTGATCGATGGCCTCCAGGGTCATCCGACACTGCCTTCCAGGGAGATGGCGACCAGTTTCTGAGCCTCGACGGCGAACTCCATCGGCAGTTCCTGCAGCACTTCCTTGACGAAGCCGTTGACCAGCAGCTGCACCGCCTCCTCCTGCGAGAGGCCGCGCTGCATGGCGTAGAACAACTGATCCTCGGACAGCCGCGAGGTGGTCGCCTCGTGCTCGAACCTGGCGTGGGCGTTGCGCGCCTCGATGTAGGGCGTGGTGTGGGCGGCGCAGTGCTTGCCGATCAGAAGCGAGTCGCACTGGGTGAAGTTGCGCGCCCCGACCGCCTTGGGGTGGGCGGAAACCAGGCCGCGATAGGTGTTGGACGAATGGCCGGCCGAAATGCCCTTGGAGATGATCCGCGAGCGGGTGTCCTTGCCCAGATGGATCATCTTGGTGCCGGTGTCGGCCTGCTGGTGGTTGTTGGTGATGGCGATCGAGTAGAACTCGCCGCTCGAGCCATCGCCGCGCAGGATGCAGGACGGGTATTTCCAGGTGATCGCCGAGCCGGTCTCGACCTGGGTCCAGCTGACCTTGGAGCGGGCGCCCCGGCAATCGGCGCGCTTGGTGACGAAGTTGTAGATGCCGCCGCGCCCTTCCTTGTCGCCCGGGTACCAGTTCTGGACGGTCGAGTATTTGATCTCCGCCTCGTCCAGGGCCACCAGCTCGACGACCGCCGCGTGGAGCTGGTTCTCATCGCGCATCGGCGCGGTGCAGCCTTCCAGGTAGGAGACGTAGGCCCCCTTGTCGGCGATGATCAGGGTGCGCTCGAACTGCCCCGCCTCGGCGGCGTTGATGCGGAAATAGGTCGAAAGCTCCATCGGGCAGCGCACGCCCGGCGGCACATAGACGAAGCTGCCGTCCGAGAAGACGGCGCTGTTGAGGCAGGCGAAATAGTTGTCGCTGACCGGGACCACCGAGCCCAGATAGGCGCGCACCAGTTCGCCGTGGTCGCGGATGGCCTCGCTCATCGAGCAGAAGATCACCCCGGCTTCGGCCAGTTCCTTCTTGAAGGTGGTGATCACCGAGACGCTGTCGAACACCGCATCGACGGCGTAGCGCGGCGCGCCTTTGACGCCGGCCAGAACCTCCTGCTCCTTCAGCGGGATGCCGAGCTTGGCGTACACCGCCAAAAGCTCGGGATCGACCTCCTGCAGGCTCTCGGGGCCGGCCTTGTCCTTGGGCGCGGCGTAGTAGTAGGCGTCCTGGTAATTGATCCGCGGATAGTTGACCCGCGCCCAATCGGGCTCCTCGAGCGCCCGCCAGCGGGCGAACGCCTCCAGGCGCCAGGCCAGCATCCACTCCGGCTCGTCCTTCTTGGCCGAGATGAACCGCACCGTGGCTTCGGAAAGCCCCCTGGGCGCGAATTCCTGGGCGATGTCGGTGACAAAGCCGTGCTGGTAGCGCTCCAGCTCGGCGACCTTGGCCAGGGTTTGCTGACGAGCGGCCATCAGGCGACCTCCGCCAATCTGGCTCGGCGGGTCTCGCGCGCGGCCGACCATGCCTCGCCGCAGGTGATCCAGTCGGCTTCGCTGGAGGCCCAGCCGCCGCTGATGCGGATCGAACAGGCGGCGAGATCCGGCCGGCCCATGGCTTCCACGACCCGGCTGGCCTTGACCTTGCCTGACGAGCAGGCCGCCCCGGCGCTGACCATCACCCCGGCCAGATCGAGGCCCATGACCTGGACTTCCGATGAGAATCCCGGGGTCGCGACGCACAGCGTCTGGGGCAGGCGCGCCGCGCCCGCACCAAGGACGATCGCCCCCGCGCTCTCCATTCGGCCCGCCAGTCGATCACGCCACCGGCTTTGGCTGGCGGCCAGCGGAAGGTCGCGACCCGCCACCGCGGCCGCGGCCCCGAACCCGGCGATGCCGGAAAGGTTTTCGGTCCCGGCCCGCCGGCCCCGCTCCTGACCGCCGCCGTGCAGAGCGCGGGTGATGGTCGCCTCCGCCGCCGCGATCAGCGCGCCGACGCCCTGAGGCCCGCCGAGCTTGTGCGCCGAGAGGGCCAAAGTCTCGGCCCTTATGCCCAGGGTCAGCTTTCCAGCCGCCTGCACCGCATCCACATGCAGCCAGGCCCCGGCAGCTTCGGTCAGAGCCCGCGCTTCGGCGAGAGGCTGGATGACGCCGGTCTCGTTGTTGGCCGCCATCAGGCAGACAAGGGTTCGGCCGCCGCGCGCGAGCGCGCTTTCCAGCCAGTCGAGATCGGCCACCCCCTGGCCATCGACCGGCCAGATTTCGACCGCCTCGAAGGCCGCCTGCGCGCTCGCCAGCACGCAATCGTGCTCGGTGGCCCCGGCGATGACGCGGGCGCAGCCGTCGGCGCGGGCGCTCCACATCGCCAGGGCGTTGGCTTCCACCCCGCCGCTGACGAAGGTCACCGCGTCCGTGCGCGCGCCCGCCAGCGCGGCGACCTCGGCCCGCGCCTGCTCGACCACCGCCCGGGCGCGCCGGCCAGCGGCGTGCGTGGAGGATGGATTCGCGCCCAGCTCCATCGCCGCCAGGGCCGCGGCCCTGGCCTCGGGGCGGATCTTCGCCGTGGCGTTATAGTCGAGATAGACGCTCATGCCGCGTCACGCCTCAGGCGTCCGGAAAGAACGTCGGCCAGGCTGACCCCGGCCAGATAGGTCTCGATCTGGCGTCCGGTCTCGGCCCACAGGTCGTGGGTCAGGCACCTGGCCCCGCCGCGCATGCAGCCAGGTCCGGTCCCGGCGCAGCGGACCGCCCGCAGCGGCTCGTCCACCGCCGCCACCACTTCGGCGACCGAAAGGCTCTCGGCTTCCTTGGCCAGGCGGTAGCCGCCGCCTGGGCCGCGCACCGACTCGACCAGGCCGCGCCGTCTCAGCCGCGAAAACAGCTGCTCCAGATAGGGCTTGGAAATCTGCTGGGTCTCGGCGATGGCGGCCAGGGGCGTGGCCCGCTCGGCCGAGCGTCCGGCGAGATCGGCCATGGCCATGACCGCGTAACGTCCCTTGGTGCTGAGCTGCATGGTTTGTTCCGCTGCGTCTTTTTCTTGGCTTTCCGCGATCGCTTCTTGCTACAAGCCGCCGCCGCGAAGACGCCGGCCGCCTGGCCGACCCGCCGCATCTAGTAAGACCAAGCGCCGGGGTCAAGTATTCGGTTCCCGCGCGACCCACAAGGAAGGACCCCACTTGCCGGAATTGGTTCTGCCGGGCAGCGCCGGGCGCATCGAGGCGCGCTATTCGCCGCGCAAGCACGACACCGCGCCCATCGCCCTCATTCTCGCCCCCCATCCCCGGGCCGGCGGCCACATGAACCACCCAGTGGCGGTGCAGCTGTTTCACCTGTTCATGACCCGCGGCTTCAATACGCTCCGGTTCAATTATCGCGGGGTCGGCCGCAGCCAGGGGGAGTTCGACCAGGGGATCGGCGAACTGGCCGACGCCGCCACGGCGCTGGACTGGCTGCAATCGACCCATCCGGCGGCCTCGCAGTGCTGGGTGGCGGGGTTCGACTTCGGCGCCTGGATTGGCATGCAGCTGCTCATGCGCCGGCCGGAAACCGACGGCTTCATCTCCGTCTCGCCGCCGACCAACATGTACGACTTCAGCTTCCTTGCCCCCTGCCCGGCCTCCGGGCTGATGCTGCACGGCTCGGCCGACACCGTGGTCCCCTACGCCGAGGTGGAGAAGGTGGTCGCCAAGCTGCGCACGCAGAAGGGCATTGTCATCGACTATGAGCTGGTCGAGGGCGGCGGCCATTTCTGGACCGAGAACCTCCGCGAGGTCGAACAGCGCGTCGGAGCCTATCTCGACAAGCGGCTGGAAGCCGAACCGGCATAGGCCATCGCTCTCCCCCCCTCCCCCCATCGAAGGCCGAGGAGGGCTGTGTTAGGGGTCGCTCATGTCGGTCGAAAGCACCACTGAAGTCGCTTCGGAATTTCTGCGCGTCATGCAGGCGCGCGGCTACATCCATCAATGCACCGACGCCGCGGCGCTCGACGCGGCGTTGGCCAAGGGACCGATCACCGCCTACGTCGGCTACGACTGCACCGCCGATAGCCTGCACATCGGCCACCTGATCTCGATCATGATGCTGCGCTGGCTACAGAAGTGCGGCCACCAGCCGATCGTGCTCATGGGCGGGGGCACGACCAAGGTCGGCGATCCCACCGACAAGGACCAGCAGCGGCCGCTGCTTTCCGAGGCGATCATCGCCGCCAACATGGCCAGCATCCAAAAGACGTTCGCCAAGTTCCTGACCTTCGGCGATGGCCCGACCGAGGCGGTGATGGTCGATAACGCGCAGTGGCTGGACAAGCTCGGCTATGTCGAATTCCTGCGCGAGTACGGGGTGCACTTCACCGTCAACCGCATGCTGGCCTTCGACAGCGTGCGCCTGCGCCTTGAGCGCGAGCAACCGCTGAGCTTCCTCGAGTTCAACTACATGCTGATGCAGGCGACCGACTTCCTGGAGCTGCACCGGCGCCGGAACTGCGTGCTGCAGATGGGCGGCTCCGATCAGTGGGGCAACATCGTCAACGGCGTCGAGCTGATCCGGCGCATGGCCGGGGCGCAGGCGTTTGGCCTGACTACGCCGCTGCTGGAAACCAGCTCGGGCCAGAAGATGGGCAAGACCCTGGGCGGGGCGGTATGGCTCAACGCCGATCGCCTCGGTCCGTATGACTACTGGCAGATGTGGCGCAACACCGAGGACGCCGATGTCGGCCGGTTCCTGCGCCTGTTCACCGAGCTCGACCTCAGCGAAATCGCCCGCCTGGAACGCCTGGGCGGGGCCGAGATCAACGAGGCCAAGAAGGTGCTGGCCAACGAAGCCACGTCCCTCCTGCATGGCGAGGCCGCGGCCGAGGCCGCCGCCGGGGCGGCGAAGGCGGCCTTCGAGGAGGGCAAGCTCTCCGGCGACTTGCCGACGGTCGAGGTGACCACCTTGGTCGGGCTCACCAACGCCACCCTCATGGTCCAGGCGGGCTTCGCCAGCTCGAACGGGGACGCCCGCCGCCAGATCGCCGGCGGCGGTTTCCGCATCGATGGAGTCAAGATCGCCGACGCCAACGCGCCGGTGAGTATCGCCGGGGCCGAGGCGGAACTGCGCAAGGGCAATGCCCGCAAACGACTGGTGGTGACAGGGAGATGACGATGAGCGCTGAACTGAAGCCCGGCGACGCCGCGCCCGATTTTGCCCTTCCCGGCGCCGATGGCCCAGTGAGCCTGAAGGCCCTCGCCGGCAAGACCGTGGTCCTCTATTTCTATCCCAAGGACGACACCACCGGCTGCACCGCCGAGGCGCAAGGCTTCACCGCCGCGGCCGCCGATTTCGCCGCCGCCGGGGCGGTGGTGGTCGGGGTCTCCAAGGACAGCGCCGCCAGCCACCAGAAGTTCAAGGCCAAGTACGGCCTCACCCCGCTGCTCGGCTCGGCCAAGGACGATGACGTGGTCGAGCGCTATGGGGCCTGGGTCGAGAAGAGCATGTACGGGCGCAGGTACATGGGCATCGATCGATCGACGTTCCTGATCGACGGCGAAGGGGTGATCCGGCGCGTCTGGCGAAAGGTGAAGGTGGGCGGACACGTGGCCGAGGTGCTGGCCGCGGCGCGCGCTCTTGGCGGCTAGTTCTTGCCCACCAGGCCGAATCACGCGCGACTGGCCACGAAGGCTGTACGGGTCTAATGGGTTGGGGGCCGCGGGGGGAGAACTGCCGCGGCTTTCCGTCGTCCAACCGAGGCCCCGCGACATGTTCAGTAAACCGCAAAGCTCTCCCAACCCCGCCCCGCCGGCGTCCAATGGCGTGGCCCCCAGCGAACCCCAGGTCCGCGTCCAGCCGGGCGGCCGGCCGACCACGTCGCTGATCTCGGCCGACCTCAAGCTCGAGGGCAGCATCACCGGCGGCACCGAGGTGCAGATCGACGGTTCGGTCACCGGCGATGTCAGGGTCGAGCGGGTGACCATCGGCGAAGGCGGTCTGGTGGAGGGCGGCGTGTTCGCCGAAGCGGTCGAGGTGCGCGGCCGGGTTTCCGGGGCCATCACCGCCAAGCAGGTCCGCCTGCATGGCGCCTCTCACGTCGAGGGCGACATCACCCACGAGCAGCTGGCGATCGAGACCGGGGCCTTCTTCCAGGGCCGCTCGCTGCGCCTGCAGCGCCCGGCCCCCAAGGCGGAGATCACCCCGCCGCGCCAGCCCGCCACCACCGCACCGATCAAGCCTGAGCTGGATCTGGCCGAAACCCGGGCCGCCGCCTCAGCCTGACTTGGTCTCGATCGTCGAGCCGGCGGCCAGCCTTTGCGGTCGGCGTAGAGACGCAGCGTCAGCGCAGTGCATTCGGCCAGGGCGGCCGAGAGCAGGTCGTGCGGCGCCGGGCCAAGGCCGCTCCCGCCGTTGGCCACCGGCTCATTGCCAACGAACTGCTGGCCGCCGACGGCGATATCGACCTTGAGGCTTCCCGGCCCGCTATCGCGGACGATGGCGGTTTCGGTCATGAGACATCTGCCTTCACCCCTCCGTCCTGGCTATGGCCAGGACACTGCAATCTTCCCTCCCTCCCCTCGATGGGGAGGGTGGCGCGAAGCGCCGGGTGGGGTGGAGAGGAGGTGCACTATCGTCTCCAAAACCCCTTCAAGGTTGGTGTTGATTTCGCCGTTGCCAATGCGAAGCACCCGAAAGCCGGCGCGAACGAGAGCCGCATCGCGAACCCGGTCGCTGACGGCCTGGTCGCCTTCCAAGTGCTGGGAGCCATCGACTTCGATGACTAGGCGCGCGCTGAAGCAGGCAAAATCGAGAATGTAGCGGTTGAAGGGCGCTTGCCGCCGGAAGTGGAAGCCCCGGCTTCGCAAAGAGCGCAATCGGCTCCACAGCAGCGTTTCCTGAGGCGTCATCGCTTTGCGCATGGCTCGCGCCCGTCCGACAAGAGTCATCGCCCGTCACCCCCTCCGTCCTGGCTATCGCCAGGACACCTCCCCCATCAAGGGGGAGGAGGGTTACACTAACGGCTGGGTCCCGGCTGTCGCGCTGTCGCGCTCCACCGGGATGACGACCTGATTTAGCCTGCACTCGTCTCAATCACTGAGCCGTTCGCAAGCGTGCGGTGCACCGGGCAGCGCTCGGCGATTTCGATCAGCCGCGCCCGCTGCGCCTCATCAAGCGCGCCGGTCAGCTTGACCCGCCGGTGGAAGAGATCGCGCGGCGTGACGTCCGCGCGCGCTTCGTGGCTAACCTCGACCTCGACCCCTTCCAGCGGCCAGCCTTTGCGGTCGGCGTAGAGACGCAGCGTCAAGGCGGTGCATTCGGCCAGGGCGGCCGAGAGCAGGTCGTGCGGCGCCGGGCCAAGGCCGCTCCCGCCGTTGGCCACCGGCTCATCGCCAACGAACTGCTGGCCGCCGACGGCGATATCGACCCTGAGGCTATGCGGCCCGCTATCGCGGACGATGGCGGTTTCGGTCATCGATCTGCTCCTTCATCAACCATTCGCTTCCCCCTCCACCGCTTCGCGGAGAGCATCAGCGCTAACCCTCTCTCCCCGTTGGCGTGGGGGGAGCCCCGGCGAAGCCGGGAGGGGGGCTTTCGTCGAAGCCGAAGCGGGCGAAGCCGTTGGCGACCGGCTCATCGCCAACGTACCGTTGACCGCCGACGGCGATATCGACCCTGAGGCTATGCGGCCCGCTATCGCGGACGATGGCGGTTTCATCGATCTGCTCCTTCATCAACCATTCGCTTCCCCCTCCACCGCTTCGCGGTCCCCCTCCCCCTAAGGGGGA
>DASYGN010000078.1:0-2812 GCA_035999625.1 Caulobacteraceae bacterium
GCCGCGGGGACGCCGATGCGGCGCGACACCCTCTTCCGCATCGCCTCGATGACCAAGCCGGTGACCTCTTTGGCCGCCCTGATGCTGATGGAGGAAGGGGCCTTCCAGCTTTCCGATTCGATCGACAAATGGGCCCCGGAACTCACCGGCATGAAGGTGCTGAGGGCGGCCGATGGCCCCCTGAACGAAACCTATCCATCGCCCCGTTCGATCACCTTCGAGGATCTGTTCACCCACCGCGCCGGGCTGGCCTACGCCTTCTCGGCGGTGGGACCGATCGCCCACGCCTACCACGCCGCGCTGGGCGATGTGCTGGCCAGCGGCATGGACCCCGACGCGTGGATGAAGGCGCTGGGCGAGCTGCCGCTGCTGTATCCGCCGGGCGAGCGCTTCCACTACAGTCACGCCACCGATGTCCTGGGGTTCATCATCGGGCGCATCGCCGGAAAGCCGTTCCGCGAGGTGCTCATGGAGCGAATCTTCGCCCCCCTCGGCATGACCGACACCGACTTCTACATTCCTCCGGAGAAGCGCGGGCGCGGGGCGGTGGTCTACCAGCAGGACGATGCCAGCGGGGCGCTCAGCGTGGTTCCGTTCCGCATGCACGACAGCCCGCCGGCCTATTGCGGCGGCGGCGGCGGTCTGATTTCCACCGCCGACGACTATCTGAAGTTCGCCAAGGTGCTGTTTGGCCGCGGCGAGGCCGACGGCGTGCGCCTGGTGAAGAGCGAGACCGCCGAGCTGATGCTGGCCAACCGCCTCACGCCGGCCCAGCGCGCCGACACCTTCCTTGGCATGCCGTTCTGGGCCAGCCAGGGCTTCGGCCTTGGCGTCTCCATGATCCTCGAGCCCGACAAGCACGAGTGGATGGGGGCCGGCTCCAAGGGCGCGTTCGGCTGGCCGGGGGCGTTCGGCACCTGGTGGCAGGCCGACCCGGCCAAGGATCTGATCCTCATCTATCTGGTGCAGAATTCCATGGACCTCGGCCCCGAGGCGGTGACCGGCATCGCCGGCCGCGAGCGGGTCGGCGCGCTCATCGCCCGGCCGATGTTCGAAAAGACCGTCTACGCGGCCCTCAAGGCGGCTACCTGAGCGGCACCGCGAGCGAGGCCCCGAGGAACGCGCCAGAGCGTCCGAACGCCCCTTCAGGGCCGCTGGGCCCGGCGCCATCGGGACCGATGCCGCCCAGACCGCAGAGATAGCCGGCCTGACCCACCACGCCGGAAGCGAAGTGGTGGTCCACGGCCGTGCGGACTTCGATCGGCCGCTCGATGGAGCTCGCCCGCGGCAGGCGCAGATCGAGCGGGGTCGGCGGCTCCAGCTTCAACGGCGCGGTCATGGCCACCAGCGCGGCCATGGCGAACACCATCTCAGCTATCCAGGAAGCTGCGCAGCTTGCGGCTGCGGCTGGGGTGCTTGAGCTTGCGCAGCGCCTTGGCCTCGATCTGGCGGATGCGCTCGCGGGTGACCGAGAACTGCTGGCCGACCTCCTCCAGGGTGTGGTCGGTGTTCATGCCGATGCCGAAGCGCATGCGCAGCACCCGCTCCTCGCGCGGGGTCAGCGAGGCCAGGACCCGGGTGGTGGTCTCGCGCAGGTTGGACTGGATCGCCGCGTCGATCGGCAAGACGGCGTTGTGGTCGGGGATGAAATCGCCGAGGTGGCTGTCTTCCTCATCGCCGATCGGGGTTTCGAGGCTGATCGGCTCCTTGGCGATCTTCAGCACCTTGCGCACCTTCTCCAGCGGCATGGCCAGCTTTTCGGCCAGTTCCTCGGGGGTCGGCTCGCGGCCGATCTCGTGCAGCATCTGGCGCGAGGTGCGGACGATCTTGTTGATGGTCTCGATCATGTGCACCGGGATGCGGATGGTGCGCGCCTGATCGGCGATCGAGCGGGTGATGGCCTGGCGAATCCACCAGGTGGCGTAGGTGGAGAACTTGTAGCCGCGGCGATACTCGAACTTATCGACCGCCTTCATCAGGCCGATGTTGCCCTCCTGGATCAGGTCCAGGAACTGCAGGCCACGGTTGGTGTACTTCTTGGCGATCGAGATCACCAGGCGCAGGTTGGCCTCGACCATCTCCTTCTTGGCCTGACGGGCCTCGCGCTCGCCCTTCTGCACCGTATGGACGATGCGACGGTAATCGTCGATCGGCACCCCGGATTCGGTGGCCAGGGCGGCGATCTCCTGGCGGATGGCGTTGATCTGGCGGGCGTCGTGCTCGACGAACTTGGCCCAGCGCACGCCCAGCGGCTTGACCTTCTCGCGCCAGGCCGGATCCAGCTCCGAACCGTAATAGGCCTTGAGGAACTCCGGGCGCGAGATGCCGTAGCCGTCGGCGCTGCGCAGCAGCCGGCCCTCCAGCCCCATCAGCCGCTTGTTGATGGCATACAGCTGATCGACCAGGGCCTCGATGCGGTTGTTGTTGAGCTTCAAGGTCTTGAGGTGGTGAACGATGGCGGTGGTGGCGGCCTCGTAGGCCGCGCGCTCGTCCTCCGGCAGATCACCGCCGCGCAGGCGATGCTCCACCAGACGCTCCTGCAGGCGGCGGAACGATTCGAACTCGCCGGCGATGGCGTCGAGGGTGGCCATCACCCCTTCGCGCAACTCGCCTTCCATGGCGCTGATGGTCGGCCCGGCGCCGTCATCGAAGTCGTCATCATCTTCGCCGACAGGGGGCGCACCCTCTTCGCCCGGTTCGGCGCGCACCGCATCGGCATCGTCGTGGGCCTCGCCGGCGACGGCGGCGTCCGACAGGGCCTGGGCGACCTGGCCGCCGTAGGTCTGTTCCAGATCGATCACCTCGCGCAGGA
>DASYGN010000085.1:0-7414 GCA_035999625.1 Caulobacteraceae bacterium
CTACTATGCGATCAACCGGCCGGTGATCCTGACCGGAGAGATGGACGACTGGCCGGCGCTGAAGCTGTGGTCGCCGGACTATCTGAAGGCGAAGATCGGCGCCGCGGTGATCCAATTCCAGGGCGAGCGGACGTCCAACGCCCGCTTCGAGATGGACAAGGACGCCCACCGGCGCGAGGCGCCCTTCACCGACTTCATCGACCGCATCCAAACGCCCGGGGCCGGCAACGAGACCTACCTCACCGCCTACAATTCGGCGACCAACGAGAAAGCCCTGGCGTCGTTGTCGGCGGACGTCGGCCCGCTGGACAAGTTCCTCGATCCGGCGGGCGCGCCCGGCATGCCGTGGATCGGCCCGGCGGGGACGCTCACCAGCCTGCACCACGACCTGACCAACAACCTGATCGCCCAGGTGGTGGGCCGCAAGCGGGTCAAGCTGCTGCCCGCGGCCGAGGCCGGCAAACTCTACAATCATCGCCACGTGTTCAGCGAAGTTCCGGACCTGGACGCGGCGGACCTCGATCTGGCCCGATATCCGCTGCTCAGGCGGGCGCGAATCTACGATGTCGTCCTGGCCCCGGGCGAAATCCTGTTCGTCCCCGTGGCCTGGTGGCATCAGGTGCGGGCGCTCGATTTCTCGGTCACCCTGACCTTCACCAACTTCCGCTGGCGCAACGACATGGCCAGGGACTTTCCGCCGGGATAACTCAACCCCCGACGATAGCCGGGAGGGTCCAGCTTCAGAAGCGCTTGGCGAACACGATCCTCAGTGTACGGATGGTGAGCCCGATGTTCGAATAGCGCTCGTTGGGCGCCACCCAGACATAGTGCTTGGGACCCCAATAATCGCCGAGATACTCGGCGCGCAGCGACCATCCGCCCGGCAGGCGGGTCTCCACCCCGGCCATGTAGTCGTAGCCGAGGCGGATCGACTGGTGGCGCCAAGTGAAGGTTGTGGTCGGGCTGATCTGGCCGGTGTGTTCGGCGAACACGTTGGCGAACGCCGCCCCGCCGCCGGCGTAGAACAGCCAGCCGCCGATATCGATGCCGGCCCGGGCCAGCAGGTGCGCGGTCCAGTCGGCGCTCAGGTGATCGACGATGGGAAAGCCGGGCGGATGGTCGAAGGCGACCTTGGAGGTCCCCTGGTATTCGAGATCGCTCTCCACGCCGCCGACCAGGCGGCCGCGCTGGATATCGTAGCCGCCCACCAGGCCCACCTGCCCCAGATCCATGCTGCGCGCATCGCCGGTGAAAATCGGCGTTGGGGTTGGCGTGGGTGTCGGCGTCGGCGTTGGAGTCGGCGTCGGCGTTGGAGTCGGTGTCGGCGTCGGCGTTGGCGTCGGTGTGGGCGTCGGCGTCGGTGTGGGTGTCGGTGTGGGCGTCGGCGTCGGCGTCGGCGTGGGTGTTGGAGTGGGCGGGGGGAAGAAATAGCCCGAATAGTTGCCGTTGGCCTTGACGTTGCTGCCGCCCACCAGGACGCCGGCATAGGCGCCCGACCAGTCGCGTCCGGGGTTATCGCCGAGGAACGTAGGCAGGATGCCGGCGCTGGCCCCCGTAGCGGACGCCGCAGCGGCCAGGGCGACCGCCGCGGCGGATGATGTCTTCGACATGGTGTGGGCCTCCCGCTCGCTTTCTTGTGAAGCTAAGCGTTGATCCCGCGCCGCCGGCGGACGGTTCAGTCGATCATGCGCGTTCGAACCGCCCGGCGTTGTAGTCGGCGATCGCCTGACGGATCTCGCCGATGTCGTTCATCACGAACGGACCGTAGCCGACCACCGGCTCGTTGATCGGCTCGCCGGTCATGACCAGCAGCATGGCCTCGCCATCGGCGGTGAGGCGCACGCCTTCCCCATCGACGCTCAGGCGGGCGATCTCGGCCTCGCCGATCCCCTGCCCGTCGAGGGTGACGTGACCGGAAAGCACCGCGATCATGGCGTTGTGACCATCGGGCAGGGGCAGTCGGACCGTGGCCCCGGCGGCCAGGCGCACATCCCAAAGGTTGATCGGGGTGAAGGTGCTCGCCGGACCCTTGGCGCCGTCGAACGCGCCGGCGATGATCCGCGCCCGCCCGGCGCCCTCGGCGAGGGTCACCACCGGGATCTCGGCGTCGAGGATCGCCTGGTAGGCCGGCCGCGCGAGCTTGTCCTTGGCTGGCAGGTTGACCCACAGCTGCACCATCCGGAACGGCCCGCCGCTGCGGGTGAAGCCAGGCGAATGGAACTCCTCGTGGACGATGCCGCCGCCGGCGGTCATCCATTGCACGTCGCCCGCACCGATGGCGCCGCCGCCGCCGGTGGAATCCTTGTGGCTGACCTCGCCGTCGTAGACGATGGTCACCGTCTCGAAGCCGCGGTGCGGATGGCGCCCGACCCCGCGCGGGGCGTTGGCGGGGGCGAAATCGTGCGGTCCGGCGTAGTCGAACAGCAGGAACGGGCTGATGGCGCTGGTGTCGCCCTGGTAGGAAAACAGCGAGCGCACCGGGAAGCCGTCGCCGACCCAGTGTTGCTCGGTGGCGGCGAAAGTCTGGATGAGCTTTTTCATGCTCGAGCAGATATGCCAGAACCCTCACGCTGCAAGTACGGTCCCCGAGGATACCAGATGGGCGCTCAATCCTGCCCGGCCGAACTGACCTTGAGATTGATCTCCGGGCGGTGGAAGCCGCTGGTGATCCACTGGCTGTTGCCGGGGCCGACCCGGTTCAACGCCCTGCAGCGCCACCTGGGCGCCATCACCCACCGCACCCTCTCCAAGACCCTCAAGGAGATGGAGGCCGACGGCCTGATCGCGCGCCGTGACCATGGCGAAATCCCGCCCCGGGTGGACTACACCCTCACCGCCCTGGGCGCCTCGCTGGAGCCGGTCCTGCAGGCCATGCACCAATGGGCGTTAGAGCACTCCGGGACCCCCCTCCCACGCGAGCGCCTCTCCTCGCCCCCTGGGGGAGAGGGTCCGCGAAGCGGTGGAGGGGGCAGCGTCCCTACTGCTCGTACTTGAAGCTGACCCTCAGCTTGGCGCGATAGGCGTCGATCTCGCCCTTGGGGGTGAGGGCGATGTCCAGCTCGACCACTTCGGCCACGCGCAGGTCGCGCAGACTGCCGGCGGCGGCCCCGAGCGCCTGCTTGGCGGCGTCCTCCCAGCTGGTCTTGCTCGTGCCGATGATCTCGGTGACGCGATAGACGCTCATGGCGGCCTCCTGCCTGCGCCCCCGCAGGGCCAGTAGGCTCAGCTATTGACCCCGCGTCAAGGCCGGGAGACTTGCGTCAGTGGCGCGTCGGATCATCCGCCGGATTGACATAGGTCATCGCGAAGGGCCCCTGAGCCGAGACCTGGATCACGGCGCCGGTGCGGGACCAGGCGTAGTGGTTCATGTGCGCCGGCGCGAGCGCGAAACCGCCCGCCCGCAGGTGCGCGCTCTTGGCCATGTCGAGCTTGTCGCCCATGCCGAGGCCAAGCTCGCCGCTGATCACCGTGACCGCCTCGTCGGTCGGATGATGATGGGCGGGTATGCGGTAGGCGGCCGGCATGCGCAGGCGGATGACGAATTCCCCGGCCTTGTTCGGATCGCCGTGCAGGACCGCCATCTGCGCTCCCTTGGGGAACACGGCCGGTGCTGAGCCCCACTTCAGATCGGTGGCGTTGACCTGGGCGCTGGCCGCGCCGGCGGCGCCGAACAAAAAACAGGTCGCGGTAAGCAGAATCTTGTTCACGATTACCTCCCTCGCTGTTGGCGGCAGCTTATACCACGTTGGGCGGGTCCGACGACAATCTACTGGCCGATGAGGGTGGCCAGGATGTTGATCCCCAGGGCCAGAACCGCGGTGTTGAAGAAGAAGGCCAGCACGGCGTGGACAGTCACCACCCGTCGCATGCGGTGGGTGGTGATGTTGAAGTCCGACACCTGGCCGGAGACCCCGACGCACGCCGCCATGTAGACGAAATCGTAGTAGGTCGCCGGCCGCTCGCCGGGAAATTCGATGCCGTCCTCGCCGCCACCGAAATAAAGGTGGGCGTAGTGCAGCGCGAACACCGTTTGCACCACCAACCAGCCGAGGATCAGGGTCGAGACCGAGAACAGCCACGCCCGCGGATCGGCCCCGGCCTGGTGGGCGCCGGCGGCCTTGGCCTCGTGCATGGCCACCACGGTGGCGGCGAACCCGGCGGCCACGGTCGAGAGCACGATGCCCAGGATCACCACCCGGCTCTCGTCCTCAACCGCCGCCCGGGCGCGCACCTCGGCCGCGCTCTCGCGCCAGATGGTCCGCCAGGTGGCGATCAGGAACGCCGCGGCGGCGATGTTCCAGCCGATCAGCACGGCGAGGCCGGGCCGCACCCCGACCAGGCGAACCAGGATGAATCCGGCGACCCCCAGTCCGGCGGCCAGCAGCACCCGCCAGCGGCGAGAAAGGAAGCTCTGCGTTTGCGTCACCCCCTCCCCCCCTTCCCGCAGAGGGGGAGAAGAAAACCGGCGCTCTCTCCCCCCGCTGGGGGGAGGCCCGGCGATAGCCGCGAGGGAGGTCGGGGCGACATTACACCGGCCGCTCCCCGGCCAGCGTGGTGCGGCGCATCACCCTACGGTGACCGTCATAGCCGCCCTCGGCGGTGTGCAGGGCGCAGCGGTTGTCCCACATGATCAGCATCTCCGCCGCCCAATGGTGGCGATAGACAAACCTGTCCTGGGTCATGTGCGCAAACAGGAAATTGAGGATCGCCGAAGCTTCCTCGGCCTCCATGCCCTCGATGCCGACGGTGTAGACCGGGTTGACGAACAGCGCCTTGCGCCCGCTCTCGGGATGGGTGCGCACCAGCGGGTGGACGATGCTCTTCTCGGCCTCGGGGCTGACCTCGATCTTCATCGAGCGCGGCCTGGCGTCGGTGGCGTAGGCGCTCCTGGGGCCATAGGCGCGGCGGGCGCTGTGCACCGCCCGAAGCGGGGCCAGCATGGCCTGCATGGTCGCCGACAGAGCCTCGAAGGCGCGGTAGCCGTCGGCGAACAGGGTGTCGCCGCCCACGGGCGGGATCACCTCCCCGTAGAGAATGGTGGCCGCCGGCGGGCTGGCCTGGAAGCTCCAGTCGCTATGCCAGGCGGCGCCGAACACCAGGGTCTTTTCGTCGGCCTCGCGGCGCACCTCCATGACGTGGGCGTGGCCGTCCATGGGGGCGATGAACGGATCCTCGCCAAAGGCCCCGAGCTCGAGGGTGAGGCGCTCCAGGTCCTCGATGGCCAGCGCCTGATCGGCAAAGAAGATCACCGAATGGCGGGTGAAGGCGTCCTTCACCGTCGCCAGGGCGTCTGGCGTCAGCGGCCGGGAAAGATCGACGCCCTGCACCCGGGCGCCAAATCCGTGGGCTTGCGCGGCGATCTCGATCATCGGTGAACGCCATAGCACAACGGGGTGGGCGCCATGTCAGTACGGCCGCACCACCGCGGCCGGCGCATCGCCGAGAGCGACACCCTCGACCACATGGGCCTGGCCGGCGGCGGCGGCGGCGTCCTCGAGCGTCGCCAGGTTGCGCTCGTGCACGCCGCGGTTGATGCGGTAGAGACCCAGCGCGGCGATCGCCAACACGCTGATGACCACGCTCAGCGGCAGATAGATGATCACCAGATGGCGCATGATCGCCGGATCGACCGATCCCTGGCGGGCGTGAGCCGGGAAATGCACCACCGTCAGCAGCAGCCCGCCGATGAAGGCGCCGATGCCGGCGGTGAACTTCGGCACCAGGCCGCTGGCGGCGTAAAGCAGGCCCTCGGAGCGCACCCCGCTCTTGACCGCGGCGTCCTCGACCACATCGGCCATCATCGAGCCGACCAGGATGTAGCCGACGATGGCCACCGTCGCGGTGACGATGCCGTCGGCGGCCAGGATCGGCAGGATCCACGGCGAGCCGTTGGGCGGCATGACCCCGATCAGGCGCAAGAACACCGGTCCGGCGGCGGTGATCACCGAAAACGCGAACAGGCCGATCATCGCCGGCTTCTTGCCGAACCGCCTGGCCAGCGGCGGGGCCAGGAATACGGCCAGGATCGAGCCCAGCGAGCCCAACGGAATCAACAGGCCGAAGGCGCGTGGCTCGAGCCCCCAGTAGTAGCTGTACAAATAGATGCTGAGGCTCTGGGAGATGCCGCCGCCGACACCGCCCAATATCCCGCTCAGCATCAGCGATCCGAGCGAGGCGTTGGCGAAGGTGAGCCTGATCTCGCGCCAGGCGGCGCGCGCCCCGCCGGCCGGACTGGGCGCGGCCTGGGGCAGGTGCGGAATGCGCGAGCGCGTGCCGAGCACCGAGACCATGATCGAGACCATGATGACGAGCGCCATCAGCGCGCCCCATTGGGCGTAGCCCTGGCGGTAGAGGACACCCTTGTGCGGCCCGCCCAGGAACACCTCGGCCAGAAGCAGGTTGGCGGCGGTGTTGCCGACGATGCCGAAGAACCAGCGCCAGCTCTGCAGGGTGGTGCGCTCGTCGTAATCCGGCGTCAGCTCCGGGGTCAGGGCGTTGCTGGGAATCTCATAGAAGCTGACCGAAACCCGCGTCCCGACCATCATCAGGAAGCTGAACCCGACCAGCGCGCCAGCGCCCATTGCCGCCGGCGCATTCCACAGCAGGAAGAAGAACAGCGCCACCGGGATGGCCGAAACGAACATGAACGGATGGCGCCGGCCGAAGCGCGAGCGGGCCCGGTCGGACCAGCGGCCGACCAGCGGATCGATCGCCGCATCGACCATCAGGGAGACCATGATCGCCGCGCCGACGGTCAGCGCCGGCAGGCCGAGCACCTGATTGAAGTAGATCTGCAGCACCGCCCCGGAGAGCCCGGCGAACGCCGCGCCATAGGCGACCGAGCCGGCCCCGTAGCTCGCCCTCACCCCGAGACTCAGTTTCGGACGGATCATCGGTGAACGCCATAGCACGGCGAAGTGGGAACGATCAGGACCCCGCCAGCCGCGCTTCGGCCTCGGCCATCATCGCCTTGAAGCGCGGGGCGCCGCGCACGCGGTCGAGGTCGGGATCGATCTTGGCGTGAAGCAGAAAGGTGTTGCCCGTCCCGGTGAAAAATGGGCCGAGCAGGTCGAGCGCGCCGTCGATATCGCCCAGGTGGGCGCTGACCGCGCAGGCGAGATTGTAACGCATGCCCATATTGTCCGGATCGACCACCAGGGCGCGCCCGATCCACTCCCGCGCCCGGTCCGCCTCGCCAAGCACCGCCAGGGCGACCGCGCCAGCGCCCATCGCCCCGCCGTTACCCCGGTCCTGGGCCAGGATCGCCTCGCACCTGGTCAGCGTCATTCCCGCCGCCCGGCGGGCGCCCTCGACATCGCCGAGCGCGGTGTAGCAGGTGATCATCATCGCGGCCGAGCTTGGATCGCCCTCCATCTGCGCCGCGGCCTGACCGTAATAGCGGGCGGCTTCCGCG
>DASYGN010000092.1:0-38118 GCA_035999625.1 Caulobacteraceae bacterium
GCATCCCTTGTTGGCAAACTCCGGCAGGAGTGTGTAACGTCACGCGACCTCGCGTGACATAGTGGAGGACAGCGAGACATCTATGGCTAAAGTTATCGGTATCGATCTTGGCACGACCAATTCGTGCGTGGCCGTCATGGAGGGTTCCACCCCCAAGGTCATCGAAAATGCGGAAGGCGCGCGTACCACGCCCTCCATCGTGGCTTTCAGCAATGACAGCGAACGCCTCGTCGGCCAGCCCGCCAAACGGCAGGCCGTCACCAACCCCGAATTCACGTTCTTCGCGATCAAGCGCCTTATCGGCCGCCGCTTCGACGATCCCATGACGAAAAAAGACATCGACATGGTCCCCTACAAGATCGTGAAGGCCGACAATGGCGACGCATGGGTCGCCGGCCGCGACAACAAGAAATTCTCGCCGAGCGAAATCAGCGGCTTCATCCTGCAGAA
Organism: Caulobacteraceae bacterium; assembly: GCA_035999625.1. GTDB lineage: Bacteria > Pseudomonadota > Alphaproteobacteria > Caulobacterales > Caulobacteraceae > Acaudatibacter. Next base: position 451 of record DASYGN010000092.1, read on the forward strand.
GATGAAGGAAACCGCCGAAGCCCATCTGGGCGAAAAGGTGACCCAGGCCGTCATCACCGTGCCGGCCTATTTCAACGACGCCCAGCGCCAGGCGACCAAGGACGCCGGCAAGATCGCCGGCCTGGAGGTGCTGCGGATCATCAACGAGCCGACGGCGGCGGCGCTGGCCTACGGCCTGGAGAAGAACGAGGGCAAAAAGATCGCCGTCTATGACCTTGGCGGCGGCACCTTCGATGTTTCCATCCTCGAGATCGGCGATGGCGTCTTCGAGGTGAAGGCCACCAACGGCGACACCTTCCTGGGCGGCGAGGATTTCGACCTGCGCGTGGTCGACTACCTCGCCGACGAGTTCAAGAAGGAACAGGGCGTCGATCTGCGCAAGGATAAGCTCGCCCTGCAGCGTCTCAAGGAAGAGGCGGAAAAGGCCAAGAAAGAACTCTCCTCCACCGCGCAATACGAGGTCAATTTGCCGTTCATCTCGATGAACGCCTCGGGCCCGTTGCACCTCAACATCAAGCTCTCGCGCGCCAAGCTCGAGGCCATGGTCGAGGACCTGGTGGCCAAAACTGTCGGCCCCTGCGAGCAAGCGCTCAAGGATGCCGGACTGAAGAAAAGCGACATCGACGAAGTGATCCTGGTCGGCGGCATGACCCGCATGCCCAAGGTGGTCGAGACGGTGAAGGCCTTTTTTGGCCGCGAGCCGCACAAGGGCGTCAATCCGGACGAGGTGGTGGCGCTCGGCGCGGCCATCCAGGCCGGCGTTCTGCAGGGCGATGTCAAGGATGTCCTGTTGCTCGACGTCACCCCCTTGACGCTCGGCATCGAGACGCTTGGCGGCGTCTTCACCGCCCTCATCGAGCGCAACACCACCATTCCGACCAAGAAGAGCCAGGTGTTCTCCACCGCTGATGACAATCAGAGCGCGGTGACCATCAGGGTCTTCCAGGGCGAGCGGCCGATGGCCGCCGACAACAAGCTGCTCGGCCAGTTCGATCTGGTGGGCATCCCGCCGGCCCCGCGCGGCGTGCCGCAGGTCGAGGTGACTTTCGACATCGACGCCAACGGCATCGTCAACGTCTCGGCGCGCGACAAAGCCACCGCCAAGGAGCAGTCGATCCGCATCCAGGCCAACGGTGGCCTTTCGGAGACCGATATCGAGCGCATGGTCAAGGAGGCCGAATCCAACGCCGCCGACGACAAGAAGCGCAAGGAGTTGGTCGAGGCCAGAAACCACGCCGACGCCCTGATCCATACTACCGAGAAGGCGCTCGGCGAACACGGCGACAAGATCAGCGCCGACGAAAAGAGCGCTATCGAGGCGGCGGTGAGCGATCTCAAGTCATCGCTCGAGAGCGGCGATGCCGAGGCGATTTCGGCCAAGACCAACACCTTGATGCAATCATCGATGAAATTGGGCGAAGCCATGTATAAGGCGCAACAGGGCGAGGCTGCCGGCGCCGAGCCTGAGCCGGCCGCCCAGAATGACGACGGCGTCGTCGACGCCGAATTCGAGGAGGTCAAGGACGACAAGCAGTCGGCCTGACCGATCACTCGCAAGGGGGAAGCCCAGTGCTACCAGACGGCCAAAGCGACGCGGGACCAAAGCCTGGGACCCGCGCCGCCCGCCACCTTGCAAGCCAACCGCGATTCCCCCACTTGACTGTGATGCTTCGGCGGTGCCCTCCCGACAATGCGTGACTATTACGAAATTCTTGGCGTCAGCCGGGACTGTGATCAGGCGCAACTCAAGGCGGCGTTCCGCAAACTGGCCATGGAACACCATCCCGACCGGAATGGCGGCTGCACCGAGGCCGGCGCGCGTTTCAAGGACATCAACGAGGCCTACTCGGTCCTCTCCGACGCCAACAAGCGCGCCACCTACGACCGGTTCGGCCACGCCGGCCTCAACGGCGCCAACGGAGCCGGACCGGGCTTCCAGAATGTGCACGACATCTTCAACGACGTGTTTGGCGATGTGTTCGGCGACATGTTCGGCCGCGCCCAGCGACCTTCGGGTCCCTCGCGCGGCCAGGATCTGCGCTATGATCTCGAGATCAGTCTCGAACAGGCCTATGCTGGCGCGGAGGTCGAGATCAAGGTTCCGGCGGCGACCGCCTGCGAGACCTGCGAGGGCAGCGGCGCGCGCCCAGGGACCAGCGCCACCATCTGCGCCACCTGCAACGGGGTTGGCCGGGTGCGGCGCAGCCAGGGTTTCTTCCAGGTCGAGACAACCTGCCCGCGCTGCGGCGGCGGCGGACGCCTGGTGCTCAATCCCTGTCATACCTGTGGAGGCCACGGGCAGGTGCGGCGCGAGCGCCTGTTGCAGGTGAGGGTGCCGGCGGGCGTCGACGACGGCTCGCGCATCCGCCTTGCCGGCGAGGGCGACGCCGGCGCCAGGGGGGGACCGCGCGGAGATCTCTACATTTTCCTCTCGGTGCGGCCGCATGATCTGTTCGAGCGCGACGGGCTTGATCTGCGCTGCCAGATCCCGGTGCCGATGGCCACTGCTGCGCTGGGCGGAGAGATCGACGCGCCATGTCTGCTGGGCGGCGAGCATTGCGACGGGAAGTGCAAGCTGACGGTCAAGGTGCCGGCGGGAACCCAGACCGGCCACACCGTGCCGGTGCGCGGCAAGGGCATGCCTTCGCTACGCTCGCGCCAACGCGGTGACCTGGTGGTCGAATTGGTGGTTGAAACGCCAACCAACCTGACGTCACGGCAAAAGGAGTTGTTGCGGGAGTTCTCGGGTCTCTGCGGCGAGACCCAGAGCCCGCGCGCGGCGGACTCCAGGCGCAAGGCGCGCAGTTTCTGGGACAAGGTGGCCAAGGCCGCTGGGGCCGAGAGTCGGGCCTGATCAGCCTCTGGCCAGCAGGCTGATGTCGCCCCATCGGTAGGCGATCTCGCTGAAACCGCCGCCCCAGCCGCTCACGGGGCGCTCGGACACCGGATGGCCGCCCATATGGGCGTAGAACTCCTTCGCCCGCACGTTGCCGCTTAACACCCAAAGGCGAAGGGAAGCGGCCGATTCGGCTTGCAGGACCCGCGCGGCGGTCGACAGCAGCCGCCGACCCAGACCCAGTCCCTGAGACCCTCTCAGCACATAGAGCGTGAACACCTCGGCCTCGTGGATCGGCGAATGCGAAAGAATGGCCCCCGCGCAGTAGCCGACGAGGCCGTCCGGTCCCTCGGCGGCCAGGACGACATCGCCGGCGCGCGTCCGCGACAGCTGTCGGCGCCAGCGGGTGGCGTGCAAAGCCGTATTCATCCGCGACAGATATCGCGCGGGAAGCAGCCCGACGTAGGTCTCGCGCCAGGCGCGCACATGCACCTCTGCGAGGGCGGCGGCGTCGCCGGGCCCAACGGGGATGATGTTGGTTTCCGCCAGACGCTCCATGAAACCCAGCTTGCGCGCGCGCAGCGAGGGGTCAAGTGCTGACGCGGCGCTGGCAGACCTATAGCGTGGATTTGATGGAGGCCGTTTCGATTCTGTCCGAACCCGCGCCGGCCGTAAGCCCGGTGATGGCCCAATATTTCGCCGCCAAGGCCAGCCACCCCGACGCCCTGCTGTTCTTCCGCATGGGCGATTTCTACGAGTTGTTCTTCGACGACGCGGCCAAGGCGTCGGCCGCGATCGGCATCGCCCTCACCCAGCGCGGCGCCCATGCCGGCTCGCCAATCCCCATGGCCGGGGTCCCGGCTCACGCGGCCGAAGCCTATCTCGCCAAGCTCATACGCGCCGGCTTCAAGGTGGCGGTCTGCGATCAAGTCGAAAGTCCCGAGGCGGCCCGCAAGCGCGGAGCCAAGGCCATCGTGCGCCGCGAACTGGTGCGCGTGGTCACCCCCGGCACCCTCACCGAGGACGGGCTGCTGGAGGCGCGCGGGGCGAATCGGCTGGCCGCGGTCGCGGTGCGCGCGGGCGAGGGCGCTGTGGCCAGCGTCGAGCTTTCCACCGGCGAGGTGGAATGCGCCGCGGTTGCGATCGAGGATATCGGCGCGGCGCTGGCCGCGCTGCGGCCAGCTGAAGTGCTGGTTTCCGATCGCCTGTTCGCCCACGCTGTGGTGGCGAAGGCGCTGAAGTCCCTCACCTGCCCGGTCGAACCCATGGCCGGGGCGCTGGCTGAACCGAGCGCCGCCGAAGCCCGCGTCAGGCGGCTCTATGGCGTCGCCACCTTGGATGGGTTCGGCAGTTTCGGCGGCGCCGAGATCGCCGCCCTGGGGCTCATCGCCGCCCATCTGGAGACCACGCAGGCCGGCAGGCCGCTGGTTCTGCGGCCGCCGCGGCGGTCACATTCCGGCGAGTATATGAGCATCGACCCCGCCACCCGCGCCAGCCTGGAGCTCGATCGTTCGCTTTCCGGTCGGCGTGAGGGAACCTTGCTCGCCGCGATCGACCGCACCACCACCGCCGCCGGGGCGCGGTTGCTGGCCGCCCGTCTCGCCCGCCCGCTGGTCTCCCCCCCGGCCATCGAAGAGCGGCTGGACGCGGTCGCCTGGATGCGCGAGCACCCCGAGGTGCGAGACCCGCTTCGCGCCAGCCTGCGCCAGGGCGGCGACATGGCCCGCGCCCTCACCCGCCTGAGCCTCGGCCGTGGCGGACCGCGCGATCTCGCCTGCCTGCGGGATACCCTCGCGGCCGGCGCCGAGACGGTCGATCGCCTGCGCGGCCAGGCCGAGCCGATCCTCGGTCTGCCGGGCGAAATCCAGCGGGCGCTGGGCGATCTCGATCTCGACGCCGCGCCGGCGCTGGATGAACTGCGCCGCGTCCTGAGCGAGGGAATGACCGACCAGCTTCCGGCGCAGGCCAGGGACGGGGGCTTCGTCGCCCCGGGCGTCGCGCCGGATCTGGATGAGGCGCGCGGACTGCGGGATGACAGCCGCAAGGTGGTGGCGGCGCTGGAGGGTCGTCTTGGGCTGGAGACCGGAATCGCCTTGCGCATCCGGCATAACGCAGTGCTCGGCTATTTTGTCGAAGCCAGCGCCAAAGCCGCCGAGTCGATGCTGAAGCCGCCGCTGTCGGCCAGGTTCATTCATCGCCAGACCCTCGCCAACCAAGTGCGCTTCACCACCCTCGAACTTGCTGATCTCGACTCCCGCATCGCCCGCGCCGGAGATCTCGCCCTCAGCTTGGAAATGGCGCTTTTCGAGACCTGGCGGACGATGGCGCAGGCGGCGGCGGCCGAGATCCTGGCCGCGGCCGAGGCCCTGGCTATCCTCGATGTCGCCGCCGGCCTCGCCGAATGGGCCGAAGAGAGCCGAGCCGTCAGACCGAAGGTCGACAACAGCTTTGTCTTCGAAGCCGTCGAAGCTCGCCATCCGGTCGTCGAGCCGGCGGTCACCCGCGCCGGCTACGCTTACACCGCCAACGATTGCCGTCTCGACGGCGCCGGCGCGGAGGCGCCGAGATTGGCCATCGTCACCGGACCGAACATGGCCGGAAAATCCACCTTCCTGCGCCAGAATGCTCTGCTGGCGGTGCTGGCCCAGGCCGGCTCGTTCGTACCGGCCCGCGCATTGCATCTGGGCGTGGTCGATCGCCTGTTCAGCCGCGTCGGCGCCGGGGACGATCTCGCCCAGGGGCGTTCGACCTTCCTTACCGAGATGGTGGAGACGGCGGCCATTCTCACCCAGGCCGGCCCGCGCGCGTTCGTGATCCTCGACGAAATCGGCCGCGGCACAGCGACCTTCGATGGCTTGGCCATCGCCTGGGCGTGCGCCGAAGCCTTGCATGACGCCAACCGCTGTCGCGCCCTGTTCGCCACCCACTACCATGAGCTGGCGGCGCTCGAGGACCGCCTGCCGCACGTGGCCAACCTTTCCCTCAGAGTGCGGGAATGGAACGGCGAGCTGGTGTTCCTGCACGAGGCGGCGCCGGGCTGCGCTGATCGCTCGTACGGCGTGCAGGTGGCGCGACTGGCCGGGGTCCCGGCTGGCGTGGTCGCCCGCGCCCGGGAGGTCCTCAACCGGCTGGAGCGAGAGGCGGCTCACGGTCCGGCGCTGGCTGAACTGCCGCTGTTCGCTCTGGCCGAGCCGGTCTCCACTCCGCCCAGCCCAGGTCCGGTGGAAACCGCTTTGGCCGCCCTCGATCTGGACGGCATGAGCCCCCGCGAGGCCATGGACGCCCTCTATCGGCTCAAGGGCATGATCTGAACCGGCGCTGGCGGCTATACTGAACCGATGCCGTCCCGCCTTCGCCCAACCCACGTCGAGCATGTTGTCGACGGCCATCGCCTCAGAGCCCAGCTTTCGGCCGCCGCGCTCGACGCTATCGGCGATCCCGCCGAACAAAGAGCTCGCGCCATCGACACCCTCAAGGGGGCGCTGTTCCGGGGTCGGATGATCGCCAAGGAGCGCCTGGAGGGCGGCGCCGGGGGAGTGGAAACGGCGCGGCTTCTGGCGGCGGTCACCGACGAAGTTGTGCGCTGCCTCTACGACTTCACCACCGTGCACGTCTTCCGGGCCCGCAATCCTACCGAGGGCGAGCGGATGAGCCTGATGGCCGTGGGCGGCTATGGCCGCGGCGCGCTGGCGCCCTTTTCCGACATCGATCTCTTATTCGTGCGCCCCTACAAGGAGACGCCACACATCGAGAGCGTGATCGAGTTCATGCTCTATGCGCTGTGGGATCTCGGCTTCAAGGTCGGCCACGCCTCGCGCACGGTGGCCGATTGCATCAAGCTGGCCCGCGAAGACGTCACCGTACGCACCGCATTGCTGGAGGCGCGCCGGCTCACTGGCGACGAGGCCCTGGCAGGCGATCTGCAACGACGTTTTCGTGAGGAGGTAGTGCGCGGATCAGGAGCTGCGTTCGTCGCCGCCAAGCTCAGGGAGCGCGATGAGCGGCACGCCCGCCAAGGGGCCAGCCGGTTCATGGTCGAGCCCAATGTCAAGGAGGGCAAGGGCGGGCTGCGTGACCTGCATACCCTGTTCTGGATCGCTCAATACCTGCATCCGGACGATGGCCTGGAGGCGGTTCTGCGTCTGGACATGTTCGATGGCCGGGAGGTCAAAGTCTTCCTGCGCGCGTTCGATTTTCTGGAGGCGGTGCGGGCCCACCTGCACTTCGCCACCGGCCGCCCCGAGGAGCGGCTGACCTTCGATGTCCAGCCCGAGATCGCCCAGCGGATGGGCTATCTCGACCGGGCCCGCCGCGATGGCGATAACACCCCCGCGGTGGAACGCTTCATGCGGCGCTACTTCCTGATCGCCAAGGAGGTCGGCACCCTGACCCGGGCCTATTCGGCCAAGCTCGAGGCCGAACACATGAAGCAGGCGCCCAAAGGACTGCTGCGCTTCCTGCCGCCTCGCCGGCGACCCAAGCCGTCGCCCGAGCCGGGCTTCACTGTCGAGGGCGGCCGCCTCAGCATCGTCGGACCCGACCTATTCGAGCAGGATCCGGTCAATCTGCTCCGTCTGTTCAAGATCGCCGACAGCGGTGATCTCGATCTGCATCCGGACGCCTTCACCGCCGCCACGCGGGGCCTCGGCCTCATCTCCTCCGGGGTGCGGCGGGACCCGCAGGCGGCCAGAGTATTCCTGTCGATCCTGGCCGGTGGCCGAAAGCCGCGCCGCGCGCTGGAGCTGATGAACGAGGCCGGAGTACTGGGACGCTACCTGCCGGAGTTCGGGCGGATCGTCGCCCAGATGCAGTTCAACATGTACCACTCCTACACCGTCGATGAGCACACGCTGCGGGCGGTAGGGGTGATCAACGACATCGCCGCCGGCCGACTCGCCGACGAGCATCCCCTGTCCACCCACCTGATGCCACTGATCGGGGACCACGAGGCTTTGTTCCTGGCCATGCTGCTGCATGACACCGGCAAGGGCGGACACGGCGGTCAGCAGATCGCCGGCGCGCGCGCCGCCCGCCAGGCCTGTGAGCGGCTGGGCCTGGAACGGGGGCGGATCGATCTCGTCGCCTGGCTGGTCGAGCATCACCTGGAGATGAGCGATTTCGCCCAGAAACGAGATCTTGCCGATCCGGCCACGGTGGCCGCCTTCGCCGCCCTGGTCGAAAGCCCGGAGCGCCTGCGCATGCTCCTGGTGCTCACCGTCGCCGACATCAGTGCGGTCGGACCCGGTGTCTGGAACGGCTGGAAGGGCCAGCTTCTGCGCGAACTCTACGAGGCCACCGAGGCGACCTTCCGGGGCGGGCGGATTTCCGACGCCGCTGGAATCGCCAAGCGTCGCCAGGAAGCCTCGGCCTATGACGCGCGCAACGCCCTGGCCGCCGCCGCGCCGGACGCCACGGCCTGGGCCAGCGCCATGGAGGATGCCTATTTCAACGCCTTCTCTCCCGCCGAGCATGTGAGCCACGCGCAACTGGTCGCCGAAGCCCGGTCCACCGGAGCCGCCGCGCGGGCGGCGATCCGCGCCGACCGCAACGCCACCGAGTTGATCATCGCCGCCCCCGACCGGCGGGCGCTGTTCGCCGACCTGGCGCTGGCCATCTCCCAGGCCGGAGGCAACGTCGTTGGCGCGCGCATCTTCACCTCCGCCCAGGGCGAGGCGCTCGACGCCTTCTATGTGCAGGGCGCGGCAGGAGGCCCGTTCGGCCAGGACAGTCCCCGGGCGCTCGCGCGCCTGCTGGAAAACCTCGCCGCCGCCGGACGCGGGGCGCCATCCCTGGCCGAGCCTCGCCGCAGCCTTCTCGCTGGCCGCCCCTCACCCTTCACCATCGCTCCCAAGGTGACCATCGACAATGACGCCTCCCAGAGCGCCACCATCATCGAGGCTTCGGGCCGGGACCGTTCGGGCCTGCTCGAAGCGCTGGCCCGCGTCCTGACCGAAGCCGATCTGTCGATCCAATCGGCGCACATCGACGGTCATGGCGAACGCGCCGTGGACAGCTTCTATGTCGTCGATCAGACTGGCGGAAAACTGACCAGCGCCGGGCGCATCGCCCAGGTGCGGGCGCGGCTGAGCGAGGTTCTCGACACCGAGCCGCACGCCAAGCCAAGCCATCTCAGTCGAGCCAGAGCCAATCCCGCCCGGTGACGCTCGACGATCCATTCAAGCCAGGCAACAAAGTTGGCCCGGGCGCGTTTAGCGCCCAGCGGGGGCGTTCACTGCTGCTGACTTGGAGCTTCCCCCGTGAACACCAGGCTTCTCATCGCAGGCCTCGCCATCGGCGTCCTCGCCGCCGGCGGGGCGTCGGCCCACAACAGCCGGCATCATCGCCGCCATCACATGGCCACCGCTTACGCCATGCCGGCGCAACCGATCCCCTATGCGCAACTCGATCATTACCTCAAGGCCTCGCCCAGCGAGCGTCGATCGATCGAAATGGCGGCTGGTCAGGCCTCCACCGGCGCCACCGCCAATGCTTCGGCGAGCGTGCCGGCGACGTCGACCGAGACCTCACCCGGCGCGGACACGTCGACCCCGGCGACAACCGGCGCCAACCCGACAACCGGCGAAAGCGCCACGCCGACGCCGAACAATCCCTCCGATCAGACACCATCGACCGGACCAGATATCACCGGCAATCCGGTGAATGGCTCGACCACGCCTCCGCCGGCGACGACCCCGCCGCCGAAGTAGTCTACCTGGCGAACTTCTGGAACTTGATGCGCTTGGGGATCAGCGAGTCGGCCCCCAAGCGCCGCTTTTTGTCTTCCTCGTAGGCTTCGAAGTTGCCTTCGAACCACTCGACGTGGCTGTCGCCCTCGAAGGCCAGGATGTGGGTGCAGAGGCGGTCGAGGAACCAGCGGTCGTGGCTGATGATCACCGCGCAGCCGGCGAACTGCTCAAGCGCGTCCTCGAGATTCTGCAAGGTCTCGACATCGAGATCGTTGGTCGGCTCGTCCAGGAGGATGACGTTGCCGCCTTCGGTCAGGGTCTTGGCCAGATGCACCCGGTTGCGCTCGCCGCCTGACAGCTGGCCAACCTTCTTCTGCTGGTCGGCCCCACGGAAATTGAACGAGCCGACATAGGCGCGGCTGTTGAGTTCGCGATTGCCGACCTTCATCACATCGAGGCCGCCAGAGATCGCCTGCCAGACTGTCTTGCCGGCCTCCAGAGCATCGCGGCTCTGATCGACGTAGGCGAGCTTGACTGTATCGCCGAGACGGATCTGGCCGGCGTCCGGTTTTTCCTGGCCGGTCAGGAGCTTGAACAGGGTCGATTTGCCCGCGCCATTGGGCCCGATCACGCCGACGATGCCATTGGGCGGCAGCCTGAAAGCGAGATCCTTGAAGAGCACCGTCTCGCCGTACTCCTTCTCCAGACCCTCGACCTCAATCACCACCTGACCAAGACGCGGCCCCGGCGGGATCTGGATGGCGGCGAAGCTCTGCTTCTCCCGCTCCTGGCGGCTGGCCATCTCCTCATAGGCAGCCAGGCGCGCCTTGGACTTGGCCTGCCGGGCCCTGGCCGATGAGCGCACCCATTCCAATTCGCGTGCAATCGCCCGCTGGCGCGCTTCGCCCTCGCTCTGCTCCTGGCGGGTGCGCTTTTCCTTCTGCTCAAGCCAGCTCGAGTAATTGCCCTCGTAGGGGATGCCCTTGCCGCGATCGAGCTCCAGCGTCCACTTGGTCACCTGATCGAGGAAATATCGGTCGTGGGTGACCAGGATCACGCAGCCCGGGAACGCCTCCAGGTGGTGCTGCAGCCAGGCCACCGACTCGGCGTCGAGGTGGTTGGTGGGCTCGTCCAGGAGCAGCATATCGGGCTTGGAGAGCAGCAGCCTGGCCAGGGCGACGCGCCGGCGCTCGCCGCCTGATAGCTGCGAAACTTCGGCGTCGTTGGCCGGACAGCGCAGGGCGTCCATGGCCATCTCGATGCGCGCGTCGATGTCCCACAGATCGCCGGCGTCGAGCTTCTCCTGCAGATGGGTCATCTCCTCCATCAGGGCGTCCGAGTAGTCTTCGCCGAGCTTGGCGGCGACGGCGTTGTAGGCGTCAAAGATTTTCTTCCCCTCGCACCAGGCGATGACGTTGCCCCAGACGTCGAGCTTGGGATCGAGAACCGGCTCCTGCTCCAGATAGCCCATGCGCGTGCCCTCGGCTGGCCGGGCCTCGCCGCTGAACTCCTTGTCGATGCCGGCCATGATCCGCATCAGGGTCGACTTGCCCGAGCCGTTGACGCCGACAACACCGATCTTGGCGTCGGGGTAGAACGACAGCCAGATGTTCTCGAACACCTTCTTGCCACCGGGAAAGGTCTTCGACAGACCTTGCATCTGGAAGATGTATTGCGCGGCCATGCGGACTCCGGCAGGCGGTGAAAGGAACGAGTTGGACGGCGGAGGGCCGCAGATAGCGAGGCCGGCCCTGATTGCCAAGCGCCTGCCGTGCTAAAGCGCGCCGATGACTCCGCCAGCCAAACGCGCCCTGGTGCTGTTCTCCGGTGGCCAGGATTCCAGCGTCTGCGTGGCCTGGGCCTTGCAGCGGTACGCGCGCGTCTTCACCGTCGGCTTCGACTATAGTCAGCGGCACGCCGCCGAGCTGGCGGCGCGTGTCGCTGTGCGCGAGGCCATCATAGTCGCCTTCCCTGACTGGGGGGCGCGTCTGGGCGAAGACCGGATGCTCGATATCCGCGCCTTCGGGGCCATCGGCCAAAGCGCCCTGACCACCGACAAGCCGATCGCGACCGGCGCCGATGGCCTGCCCTCGACCTTCGTGCCCGGCCGCAACCTGGTGTTCTTCACCTACGCCGCCGCGCTCGCCGACCAGCTAGGGGCGAGCGACCTGGTCGGCGGCATGTGCGAAACCGATTACTCCGGCTATCCCGACTGCCGGCGCGCCAGCCTGGACGCCCTTCAGAGCGCGCTGCGTCTGGGCATGGAGCGCGACATCGCCATCATCACCCCGCTGATGGGCCTGACCAAGGCGGATACCTGGGCCCTGGCCAAGGGCCTGGGCGGCGAGGCTCTGGTGGAGATCATCGCCTCGCTCAGCCACACCTGCTACCTCGGCCTACGCGAGCCCGTTCACGCTTGGGGCGCGGGCTGCGGCGCCTGTCCGGCCTGCGAACTCCGCGCGCGCGGCTGGGACGGTTGGGTCGCCGCGGGCCGGCCGGCGCTGGCGTCATGACCTATCAGGTCAAGGAGATCTTCCTCACCTTGCAGGGCGAAGGCGGCCAGGCCGGGCGCGCGGCGGTGTTCTGTCGGTTCGCCGGCTGCAACCTGTGGACCGGGCGGGAAGCCGACCGGGCAAGCGCGGTGTGCACCTTCTGCGATACCGATTTCGTCGGCGTCGATGGTCCGGGCGGGGGCAAGTTCGCCACGTCGGAAGCGTTGGCGGAGGCCGTTGCCGAGCGCTGGTCCGGAACCGAGGAGGCCCGCCTGGTGGTGTGCACCGGGGGCGAGCCGCTGCTGCAGCTGGACGCGCCGCTCATCGACGCCCTGCACGCCAGGGGTTTCCAGATCGCCGTCGAAACCAACGGCACCTTGCTGGCCCCGCCCGGCGTCGATTGGATCTGCGTCAGTCCCAAGGCCGATGCGCAATTGGCCCAGATCACGGGTCAGGAGTTGAAACTGGTCTTCCCCCAGGACGGCGTCGACCCCGAGCGCTTCGCCGGCCTGGCGTTCGAGCGCTTCTACCTTCAGCCGATGGATGGCCCGCGGCGCGAGGCGGCCACCAAGGCGGCCATCGCCTACTGCCTCGCCCACCCCAGGTGGCGGCTTAGCCTGCAGACCCACAAGCTCATCGGCATTCCATGAAGGGCGCGGCATGACCAGCGATCGCATGGAGGCGTTCACCGATGGCGTGATCGCCGTGGCCATCACCATCATGGTGCTGGAAATGAAGCCACCGGCGGGGACCGATCTCCGCGCCCTCGCCGGCAGCGCGCCGGTGTTTCTGGCCTACGTCCTGTCCTATGTGAACATCGGCATCTTCTGGAACAATCATCACCACGTGATGCAGGCCAGCGAACGGGTCGACGGGCGCGTGCTGTGGGCCAATCTGTTCTTTCTGTTCTGGCTCACGCTGATCCCGTTCGTCCTGCACTGGATCAACGAACGCGGCATCGCCCCGCTGCCGATAGCCGTCTACGGCATCGTCCTGTTCATGATCGGCGTTGGCTACATCGCCCTTCAACGCGGTCTGATCGCCGTCAACGGGGCCGATTCTCACCTCGCCGAGGCGATTGGCGGTGGCGATTGGAAAGCGCGACTTTCATTGCTGGGCTATCTCGCCGCGGTCGGGCTCGACTTCATCAGCGCGTGGATCTCGATCGCCATCTACGTCGTCATCGCCCTGGCCTGGTTCGTGCCCGACCGGCGGATTGAAACCCAGCTCAAAGCGTGATTGTTGCGCCGCCTCATGCGCCAGCCCCAGTTCGAGATCACCAAGAAAGCCCGTTTCGAGGCGGCTCATAGCCTGCAAGGCGGGCCGCCGGCCTATGCCCGCATGCACGGCCATTCGTTCGAGGTCGAAGCCACCCTGGCCGGGCCGGCCGAGCCTCCCATGGGCTGGGTCGAGGATCTGGCCGCTCTGGAAAAGGCGCTGGGGACGGTCGCCGGCGAACTGGACCACTCCCTCCTGAACGAGCATCCCGACCTGGAGACGCCCACTCTGGAGGCGCTCTGCCTGTTCTTTGCCGGCCGCCTGAAGGGCGATTTTCCGCGCCTGAAGCGTATCGCCGTCTCCCGCCCGAGCGTGGGTGAGACCTGCCGGATGGAGGTTGGCTGACCCATTCTCGCGCCTCACACCGCTTCGCTGCGAAGCTGGCCAATAGGTCAACCCTTCCAGGATCAACTCAAGCACCCCGTCGGGAAGTTCGGCGGACTGGAACGACTGCCTGTCACGCTCCTTTCAGGAGGAAAAGGTGTGTCACCGATTCCCCACCTGCCCCCGATGCCTAAGCTTGGCGTCGGCCAGGACGCAGGCCATCATCGCCTCGACCACCGGGGCGGCGCGGATGCCGACGCAGGGATCGTGCCGGCCGGTGGTGCGGATGTCGATCTCCTCGCCGGCTTCGTTGACCGAGCGGCGTGGGGTTAGGATCGACGAGGTGGGCTTGAACGCCACCCGGGCGATGACGGCTTGGCCGGTGGAGATGCCGCCCAGGATGCCGCCGGCGCTGTTGGAGAGGAACACCGGGCCGTCATTGCCGGCGCGCATCTCATCGGCATTGTCCTCACCCGACAGCGCGGCGGCGGCGAAACCGGCCCCGATCTCCACCCCCTTGGCGGCGTTGATCGACATCATCGCGTTGGCGATCTCGGCGTCGAGCTTGCCGTAGATCGGCGCGCCCCAGCCGGCCGGAACGCCGCTGGCCTCGACCTCGATGATCGCCCCGGTGGACGAGCCGGCCTTGCGCACGGTCTCGAGGTGCTCCTCCCAGACCTGGACCATCAGCGCGTCGGGGCACCAGAACGGGTTGGCCAGGGTCTCGTCCCAATCCCAGCGGCCGCGGTCGACCGCATGCGGACCGATCTGGGTGAGCGCCGCGCGCACCTGCACCCCATCGCCCAGAACCTTGCGGGCGATGGCCCCGGCGGCGACCCGGGCGGCGGTCTCGCGCGCCGATTGACGCCCGCCGCCGCGGTAGTCGCGCACGCCGTACTTGGCGAAATAGCTGTAGTCGGCGTGGCCGGGACGGAAGGCGGCGGCGATGTCGGCATAGTCGCGCGAGCGCTGATCGGTGTTCTCGATTATCAGGGAAATTGGCGTGCCGGTGGTCACCTGGCCACCGAATTTGGCCCGCACAGCGTCGTCCTCGAACACGCCCGAGAGGATGCGCACCAGATCGGGCTCGCGCCGCTGGCTGGTGAATCGGCCCTGCCCGGGGCGACGCTTGTCGAGCCACACCTGGATGTCGGCCTCGTCGAGGCGAATGCCGGGCGGGCAGCCATCGACCACGCAGCCCAGCGCCGGGCCGTGGCTCTCGCCCCAGGTGGTGACGCGGAACAAATGCCCGAAGGTGTTGTGGCTCATCGGCCCTAGTGTGCCAATCCGCGCCAAGGTTGGCTATATCAACGCCATGGCCGATGCGCCCTTGATCCCCGCCTCGCCGGCGGAAGACGACTACGCCCGGCAGGTGGCGGAAGCCGAGCTGCCGGTCCTGCCCGACGGTGGCGATCCCCTGGCGCTGTTCGAAACCTGGCTGCGCGAGGCGCTGGAGAAGGAGCCCAACGACGCCAACGCCATGACGCTGGCGACCGTGGATGTGGCGGGCGCGCCGGACGCGCGCATGGTGCTTTTGAAAGGCGTCGACCAGCGCGGCTTCACCTTCTTCACCAACACCCAGAGCGCCAAGGGCGTCGAGCTGGCGGCCAACGCCAAGGCGGCCCTGGTCTTTCACTGGAAGTCGCTGCGCCGCCAGGTGCGGGTGCGCGGCGAGGTTTCACCGGTCAGCGCCGAGGACGCCGACGCCTACTTCGCCACCCGGGCCCGCAGCGCCCAGATTGGCGCCTGGGCCTCGGACCAGTCGCGGCCGATGGCGGACCCGCGCGCGCTGGAGAAGGCGATCGCCAAGGCGGCGCTCCGCTTCGGACTCGCCAGGCCGCCAAGACCGCCGCACTGGTCGGGTTATCGCTTGCGGCCCACGGCCATCGAGTTCTGGCGCGACCGGCCGTTCCGCCTGCACGAACGGCTGCTCTACACGCGCGCCGGCGAGACCTGGACCACCCAGCGCCTTTTTCCGTGATCCAGACCTGGAGCGCGGTCGCCGGCTGGCTGGCCGCCCAGGCCGATAAGGTCATCGAGACATCCTGCGCGCGGGTGTTCCTGGTCGGCGACGAAGCCTGGAAGATCAAACGGCCCGTGCGCCTGCCGTTCCTCGATTTCTCCACCCGCGCGAAGCGGCGATGGGCCCTCGACCGCGAGTTGGCGTTCAACCGCCGCTGGGCCAGCGACATCTACAACGATGTCGTCGCCGTCCGCCGCGCCAGCGGGTCCTTCAGCCTGACGGGGGAAGGCGAAACGGTCGAGTGGCTGTTGCGGATGCGCCGCTTCGAGCAAGGCGCGGTGCTGGCCAACCAGGCATTGGCCATCGATGGCGATCTCGGCGAGCGGCTTGGCCGCGTGATCGCGCGGCTGCACGCCGCGGCCGAGGAGATTCCGGATGGCGGCGGCGCCGCCACGCTCAGCTACACCATCGCCACCAATGAAGCGGCCCTGAGCGCGATCCGCGGACGCCCGGCCGCGGTTCGGCGTCTGATCCTCGCCACTCGCGCCGCTCAGGACGCCGTGGCCGACGCACTCGACCAGCGCCAGGCAGACGGTTTCGCACGCTGCTGCCATGGCGATCTGCACCTCGGCAACATCCTCCGGGAGGAGGACCGCCTGGTTCCGTTCGACTGCATCGAATTCAACGACCGACTGAGCCGGATCGACGTGCTTTACGACGTCGCCTTCACGATCATGGATCTGGCGACGCGGGAGCGCCGCGAAGCCGCCAACCGCTTGCTGAACGCCTACCTGGACGAAGCCGCGCGGACGTTTCCGCCCAGTCTTTGGACCGGTCTGAACTTGCTGCCGCTGTTCCTGTCGGTGCGCGCGGCCGTGCGCGCCCACGTAACCGCCGCCACTGGCGATGAAGCGGCATCGGCGCGCTACCTCGAAGCGGCTGAGGGCTATCTGGCGACGACGCCGCCGCGGCTGTGGGCGATCGGCGGACTCTCCGGCTCGGGAAAGACCCACCTCGCCAGGGCGCTCGCGCCGCTGGTCGGCGGTGACGTCGGAGCCGTGTTCCTGCGCACCGACGAGATCCGCAAGCGCCTCTTTGGCGCGGCCGCCGCCGAGCCGCTGGCGCCCAGCGCCTACGACCAGGCAGCCGACGCTCGGGTCTATGAATCGCTGTTCGCGACCGCGGGCGCGGTCATCGCCGCCGGCCGGACGGTGATCTTGGACGCCACCTTCCTGGCCGAGAAACAACGTCGAGGCGCCGCCGAAACGGCAAGGCGCTTCGGAGTTCCCTTTTCACCCCTATGGCTCACCGGCGAGCCCGACCTGCTGCGCGCGCGCCTGGCCGCAAGAGGTCTGGACGCCTCCGACGCCACGGCGAGCGTGCTCGAGCGCCAGCTGGCGCTTGATCTTGGCGATCTTTCCTGGCCGCGCGTCCCGACCGGCGAGGCCAGCGTCCGCCTGGCCGCCCGACTCGCCTCCGGTTGACGCGGCGCCCGGCCGTTCGCTTATAGGGGGCCGATGGGAGAGTGACGATGCGCGGTCTGATGCAGGACTGGCCCCTGACGGTCGATCGAATCCTGGAGCACGCAGCCAATTGGCACGCCGGGCGCGAAGTGGTCACCCGCTCGCTCGAGGGGCCGATCGTGCGCACCACCTACGGCGAGATCCATCAGCGCGCCAAGCGCCTCTCCTCGGCCCTGCTGGCGCTGGGCGTGAAACCCGGCGACCGCGTCGCGACCATGGCCTGGAACAGCGCCCGCCACTTTGAGGCCTGGTATGCGGTGATGGGCATCGGCGCGGTCTGTCACACCCTCAATCCACGCCTGTTCGCCGACCAGCTCTGCTACATCATCGGCCACGCCGCCGATAAGGTGCTGATCGTCGATGCAACCTTCCTGCCGATACTGGCCGAGCACCGCGCCAGAATGGAGAGCGTCGAGCACGTCATTGTCCTTGGCGAGGAAGACCGGGTGCGCGCGGCCGGCTTCGAGGGCGCCCTGGCCTCCGAGACCCTGATCGAGACCCATGCCCCCGACGCCGTCTGGGGCGGGTTCGACGAAGAGACCGCCTGCGGGCTCTGCTACACCTCGGGCACCACCGGCAATCCCAAGGGCGTGCTCTACTCCCACCGCTCGAACTTCCTGCACACCCTGGTCACCCTGCAGACCGATGTCATGGGCCTTTCGGTGCGCGACACGGTGCTGGCGGTGGTGCCGATGTTCCACGCCAACGCCTGGGGCCTGACTTTTTCGTGCCCGGCGGTGGGGGCCAAACTGATCATGCCCGGTCAGAAACTGGACGGGGCTTCGGTGTTCGAACTGCTCGAGACCGAACAGGTGACCATGTCGGCGGCGGTGCCGACGGTTTGGCAGATGCTGCTGGCCTATCTGCGCGAAACCAGGGCGCGGCCCAGCACCTTGAAGCGTGTGGTGATCGGCGGTTCGGCGGTGCCCGAAGCCATCCTGCGCGCCTTCCACGATGACTATGGCGTCGAGGTCATCCACGCCTGGGGCATGACCGAAACCTCGCCCTTGGGCACCCTCGGAACCATGACCCCCGAACTGGCGGCCCTGCCTTTCGAGGACCAGGTGCCACACCGGCTCAAGCAGGGTCGACCGCCGGTGGGGGTCGAGCTCAAGCTCACCGACGATGCCGGCGCGCCGAGACCTCGGGATGGCGAAAGCTTCGGCCGGCTGAAGATCAAGGGCCCATTCATCGCCGGTGAGTACTTCAAGGGCGAAGGCGGCGAGATCCTCGATGAAGAGGGCTTCTTCGACACCGGCGATGTCGCCACCATCGATCCGGCTGGCTACATGCAGATCACTGACCGGGCCAAGGATGTCATCAAGTCGGGCGGCGAGTGGATCAGCTCGATCGAGATCGAGAACATCGCTGCGGGCCATCCCAAGGCCTTCATGGCGGCGGTGATCGGCGTGCCGCATCCGAAATGGGACGAGCGCCCGCTGCTGCTGGTCAAGCTGAAGCAAGGCGAGTCCGCCCAGCCGGAGGAGTTCCTCCGCTTTCTCGACGGCAAGATCGCCCGCTGGTGGATGCCCGATGCGGTCGAGTTCGTCGACGACATCCCCCTGGGCGCCACCGGCAAGATCGACAAGAAGCTCATCCGCCAGCGCTACGAGGGCTACCGGTTGCCGAGCGCCAGGGCGGCGGCGGGTTAAGCCAGCCGGTAGTCGCTATCGATGCCCGACGCGCCGTCGGTGCGGGCGCGGCCGGTCTTCACCAACTCGATCATATGCGCCAGCACCGAGTGGGCGGCGGCGGGCCAGAGGCGCTGGTCAACCGATGCATAAAGGCGCGGCACCATAACCTTGATGCGGGTTTCGCCGGCGGCGAGTTCGGCGAGAATCTGGCGCTCTCGGGCGCGGCGATGCTCGGCGTAGGCGGCGACGAACGGGGCCACCTCACGAACCGGCGGGCCGTGGGTCGGCCACAGGGTGGAAAAGCCGCGCCGGGCGACCATCTCCAGGCTGGCGAGATAATCGCCCATGTCGCCATCAGGCGGGGTGATCACCGTAGTCGACCAGCCCATGATGTGGTCGCCGCTGAACAGGGCGTTTTCCTCCTTGAGGGCGTAGCAGATGTGGTTTGAGGTATGGCCGGGCGTTGGAATGGCCTCGATCGTCCAACCCTCGCCCTCGATCATGGCCCCGCCGCAGACCGAGATGTCCGGGCTGAAATCGTCGTAGCCAGCCTCGAGCTTGATGCTTTCCTCCGTCGGCTTCCTGGCCACCGCGCAACCGTAAACCGGCGCGCCGGTCCTGGCCGAAAGCGCACGCGCCAGCGGGGAATGGTCGGCGTGATGATGAGTGACCAGGATGTGGCTGATCCGCTCCCCAGGAACTGCCGACAAGATCCCCTCGAGGTGCTCAGGCATGTCCGGGCCAGGGTCGATCACCGCCACCTGGCCACGGCCGACGAGGTAGGTCCCGGTGCCAAGATAGGTGAAGGGTCCGGGATTGTTGGCGATCACCCGCCGGATCAGCGGCGAGACCTGATCGGTTCGGCCATATTCGAAGTCGAGGTCGCGAACGAAGGGGATCATCGCCCGATCCTAGAGGAGATCACGCATCCAGGCCACGAGCGGCTTGTCGGCCGGCGGCATCGGATACTCGTCCATGCGCTCGGGCCGCACCCAGGCCAGCGCTGCGTGCTCGCGGGCGGTGGCGAAGCCCTCCCAGCGGCGACACAGGAAGAGCGGCATCAGCAGATGGAAGTCGTCATAGGCGTGGCTGGCGAACACGAACGGGGCCAGGCAAGCCTCGGTCACCTCGATGCCCAGCTCCTCGCGCAGTTCACGGATCAAGCAGGCCTCTGGCGTTTCGTCCACCTCGACCTTGCCGCCGGGAAATTCCCAGAGGCCAGCCAGGGCCTTGCCGGCCGGCCGCTTGCCGATCAGCACGCGCCCGTCGATGTCCACCAAGGCGCACGCGGCGACGATGAGGCTGCGAGCCACCGCGTCAGGACCGGTAGTCGCCGTTGATGGCCACGTATTGCCTGGTCAGGTCGCAGGTCCACAGGGTCCAATCGGCCCGCCCGACGCCGACATCCACCACCACCTCGAGCTCGGCGTTTTTCATGTAATCGCTCATCGCCCTTTCGGAGTAGTCGGCGGCGACGGCGCCACCCCTGGCCGCCCACAGCGGGCCAAAGCGGACACTCATCTTCTCCCGCCGCACCGGCTCGTCGGCCCGGCCGGCGGCCATGACGATCCGCCCCCAGTTGGCGTCCTCGCCGGCGAAGGCGGTCTTGACCAGCGGGCTCTCGGCGATGGTGCGGGCGATCTTGCGGGCCGACGCCTGGCTCTTGGCCCCACAAACGCTGATCTTGACGAACTTGCTGGCCCCTTCACCGTCGCGCACCAGCTGCAGGGCCAGATCGAGCATCAGCTCGCCAAGCTTGGCGGAGAAATCGACCAGACGCGGATCGTCGGCCCGCTCGATCATCGGCGCGCCGCCCTGGCCGGTGGCGAACACCAGCAGGGTATCGTTGGTCGAGCGGTCGCCATCCACGGTGACGCTGTTGAAGGTGCGGGCCACATGCCGGCTGGTGAGCGCCTGAAGGGCTCGCGGCTCAATCGCGGCGTCGGTGGCGATGAAGGCGAGCATAGTGGCCATGTTCGGGGCGATCATGCCCGACCCCTTGGCGATGCCGGCCAGGCGGACAGGATGGCCATCCACATGCGCCAGCGCGTGCGCGCCTTTGGGAAAGGTGTCGGTGGTGCCGATCGCGCTCGCCCCCCTGGCCCAGCCTGCGGGCGAGAGAGCCACCACCGCCTCCAGAAGCGCGCGGGCGATCTTGGCGTCATCAAGCAACACCCCGATCACCCCGGTGCTGGCCAGCATGACTTCGCCCGGCTTGACACCCAGGGCCTTGCCGGCGGCGCGCGCCACCCGCTCGGCCGCCTTGGCCCCGGCTTTGCCGGTGAAGGAATTGGCGCACCCAGCGTTGGCCACCAAGGCGCGCAGACCGCGACCACCGCTCGCGCGCATCCTCGCCTTGCACCAGTCGACGGGGGCCGAGCCGACGCCATGACGGGTGAAAACGCCGGCGCAGGTCGTCCCCGGTGCGAAGCGCATGACCAGCAGATCATCGCGCGCACGCGGATAGAGGCCGGCGCAGGCGCTCGCCAGCTCGACCCCAGCCACCGAAGCGATAGCCGGAAACGTCACCGCCAGCGGCGATATCGGCAAGGGCTCGTTCATGGCTTGATGGTTGCAATCATGACCGGCCTCGTCTTAGGCAATTTCTGGGACGGCGCCATCGCCCGCGCGGGCGGTGGCCGTCAAGGCGAGGAGACGCACGGTGAAGCTATACAACTCGATTGGCCCCAATCCGCGGGTGGTGAAGATGTTCCTGGCCGAAAAGGGGCTGGAGATCGAGCGCGTGCCGATCGATCTCATGGCCGGCGAAAATCGGCAGAGCGCTTACGGCGCGGTCAATCCCTCCGGGACCTTGCCGGCGCTGGAAATCGACGAAGGCCTGATCCTGGCCGAGATCACCGCCATCTGCGAATACCTCGAGGAACTGCATCCGAACCCACCGCTGATCGGCTCCACGCCGGTCCAACGCGCCGAGACGCGCATGTGGACACGCCGGATTGACCTCGGCATCGTCGAACCGATGACCAACGGCTTCCGCTATTCCGAGGGATTGCGCCTGTTCCAAAGCCGAATACGCTGCATGCCGCAGGCGGCGGACGACCTTAAGACGATCGCTCAGGAGAAACTCAGCTGGCTCGATCGGCTGATCGCCGGTCGCGAGTGGATTGTCGGCGATCGCTTCACCCTGGCCGACATCCTTCTCTACTGCTTCCTCGACTTCGGGGCGAGCGTCGGCCAGCGCCTCAACCCCGACAACCACAACATCGCGTCCTGGTTCGAGCGGGCGAAGTCCCGGCCAAGCGTCGCCGCCAGCGCCGCCTAGAACCAGCCCGCCGCCTTCACGTCGGCCGCGTAACTGCGGCTGACCGGGGCGGTCAGATCGGCGGCAAGGCGGGCCTCGCCCGCGCCGCGACGCCAACGCACCGACTGGATCGCGTCGGCCGCCACCCACCATGAACGGTGGATGCGCAGCCCATGGGCGGCCGCCAACTCCTCCAAGGCGTCTGCGAAGCGCATGCTGATCAGTTCGACCCCGGAATCGGTATGCACGCGCAGATAATGATCGTGCGCTTCGATGGCGATCAGGCGCGCAAGACGTCGCTTTGCGCTTAGGCGTTTGCGGAAGATCGCCTCGGCCTCCGGCAGGGGCGCAGCGATGATCGTGCGCGTTTCGACGCGGCGTGGGCGGAACACCAGGGCTCGAAACGCCATCACCGCCAGAGAGATCACCAACACCTGCCAGAGAAGCTGGATCAGGTATCTGGGCGTTGAATCTCTGCCGATGACCACCCAGCCGACGGCAATGACCAAAGCGGTCACCGCCGGGGTCATCAGCAGGCTATCGTAGGCCACGCGCAGCCAGAAGCCTCGCTGACGGCGTCCCAGCGTTTCGTCGATGGCGATGCCGATCATTCCGCCGCCGACGATGCAGGCGAGCCAATAGAGATAGCGGCGAGCGCCCGGATAGACGGCGCTGCCAAAAGGTCCGATGGCCCCCATAAACAAGCCGGCCAGCACCAGCACGAGAACCTCGGCAGCGACCCGCAGCCGCAGCGCATTCATCGACGCCACTCGCGAAGAATAGGCGCCGTTCGCGCAACCGCGGGTTTCCCGATCTGGGAAGGCGGTCCAAACGGCCGGGGCGGAGGTGAGATCATGATCGGACGGACGCGGCGAGGTCTATGGTGGCTGCTGGCGCTATTGAGCGTTGGGCTGGCCCTCTTCTCATATCGCTACCTGCTGGCGATAGGTCCGATGTCACCAGACATCTTGCGCAATCTGTTCGCCCGTCCCTGGCTTGATGTGCACATCGCCGGCGCGGCCACTGCATTGCTGTTGTGCCCCCTGCAGCTGCTTCCGTCGGTCAGGCGGCGCTGGCCGGCCATTCATCGCTGGATCGGCCGCACCTATGTCGTCGGTTGCCTGGTCGGCGGGGCCGGCGGTCTGGTGGTCGCCTTCGGTTCGACTGCGGGCCCGATCGCCACGGCCGGGTTCGCCAGCCTGGCCGTTGTTTGGCTGATCGCCAACCTGCAGGGCTGGCGATATGCCCTGGCGCGAAATTTTCCCCGTCATCGGGCGTGGATGATTCGCTCCTCCGCCTTGACCTTCGGGGCGGTGACTCTGCGGCTTTATCTGCCCCTGTTTCCGGTGATCGGCGTCGATTTCATGGACGGCTATCGGGCGGTTTCGTTCTTGAGCTGGATTCCCAATCTGGTCCTGGCCGAGCTGTATGTGCGCGGAATGCCGCTAGACCGCGGGTGGACCCTCTTCGCCCGCGTTGACACTGCCCGCCGCGCTTCTTAAGTCTCCGCCGCCTGAAGCGCGCAGGATTCCGGGCCTCGGAAAGCGCGGTCGCCGCCGCCCGCGCACCTTTGCTAATGGACGCCCGCCTACCCGCCATGGTCGATCTCAAGAACTTCTTCGGCTCTTCCAACGACCGCAAGGTCAAGGGCCTGATGTCCAAGGTGGGGGCGATCAACGCCCTCGAACCGGCCATGGCCGCCCTTTCCGATGAAGCTCTGCGGGCCAAGACTGACGAATTTCGCGCCCGCTACAAGGACGGCGCGAGCCTGGAATCGCTGCTCAACGAGGCCTTCGCCGTGGTCCGCGAGGCGGCCAAGCGGCAGCTGGGCGAGCGTCACTACGATGTCCAGATGGTCGGCGGCATGGTGCTGCACAAAGGCGGCATCGCCGAGATGCGCACTGGCGAGGGCAAGACTCTGGTCGCCACCCTGCCCGCCTACCTCAACGCCATCGCCGGCAAGGGCGTGCACCTGATCACCGTCAATGACTACCTGGCCAATCGCGACGCCGAATGGATGGGCCGGGTCTACAAATTCCTCGGCCTTTCGGTGGGGGTGATCGTCAACGGCCTCTCCCAGGGCGAGCGCCAGCGCGCCTACGGCGCCGACATCACCTATGGCACCAACAACGAATTCGGCTTCGACTATCTGCGCGACAACCTCGTCTACGACGCCAGCGAGATGGTCCAGCGCGGACACCCCTTCGCCATCGTCGACGAGGTCGACTCAATCCTGATCGACGAGGCGCGCACGCCGCTGATCATCTCCGGGCCGACCGAGGATCGTTCGGATTTCTATCGGACGATGGACCTTCTGGTGAAGGAGCTGATCAAGGATCCCGCGACCTACGAACACGACGAGAAGCAGAAGCAGGCTCTGCTGACCGAGGTCGGCTCCGAGCGGGTCGAGGAGATGCTGGAGCGCGCCGGACATCTGGCCGATGGCTCGGCCGGACTTTACGACCCGGCCAACGTCTCGGTGGTGCACCACATCAACCAGGCGCTGCGCGCCAACGTGCTTTTCCAGCGTGACCGCGACTACATCCTGCGTGACGGCGAGATCATGCTGATCGACGAGTTCACCGGCCGGATGATGCACGGCCGACGGCTCTCGGAGGGTCTGCACCAGGCCATCGAGGCCAAGGACGGGGTCGATATCCAGCCCGAAAACCAGACCCTGGCCTCGGTCACCATCCAGAACTACTTCCGCCTCTACGGCAAGCTTTCAGGGATGACCGGCACCGCGGCTACCGAGGCGCAGGAATTCTTCGATATCTACAAGATGGACGTGGTCGAGATCCCGACCAACCGGCCGGTGATTCGCATCGATGAAGACGATGAGGTCTATCGCACCGGCGCCGAGAAGAACAAGGCGATCATCGAGCAGATCGTCGACTGCCACAGCCGCGGTCAGCCGGTGCTGGTGGGCACGGTCTCGATCGAGAAATCCGAGGCGCTCTCGGAAATGCTCAAGACCCACAAGTGGGAGCGGGATGGCAAGCGTCTCACCGGCGTGCCGCACAATGTGCTCAACGCCCGCTACCATGAGCAGGAAGCCTACATCATCGCCGACGCCGGCGTGCCGGGCGGGGTGACCATCGCCACCAACATGGCCGGCCGGGGCACCGACATCAAACTCGGCGGCAACCTCGACATGCGCCTGGACAAGTGGCGCGCCGAACAGGCGGGGCTCGGCATCGAACCCACCGCCGAGAGCGAGGCCGAGGAGCGCGCCAGCATCGAGGCGGAGATCGAGGAGAAGCGCAACCACGCGCTGGCTGAAGGCGGCCTCTTCGTGCTCGGCACCGAGCGTCACGAGAGCCGACGGATCGACAATCAGCTACGCGGCCGCACCGGACGCCAGGGCGATCCCGGACGCTCCAAGTTCTTCCTGTCGTGCGAGGACGATCTGCTGCGCATTTTCGCCGGCGAGCGCCTGGACGCCATCATGCGCACCTTCGGCGTCGAAGAGGGTGAGGCGATCACCCACCGCTGGCTCAACGGGGCCATCGCCACCGCCCAGAAGCGCGTCGAGCAGCGCAACTACGAAATCCGCAAGAACCTTCTGAAATACGACGACGTGGTCAACGACCAGCGCAAGGCGGTGTTCGAGCAGCGCCACGAATTCATGGTCTCCAACGATCTGTCGGAAATCGTGGCCGAGATGCGCCACGACACCATCGAGGACATCGTCGGCAGGCACCTGCCGCCGAAAGCCTACGCCGACCAGTGGGATATCGATGGCCTGACCGAACAAGCCAAGGACTTGCTGGGCCTGGATCTGCCGATCAAGGACTGGGCGGCCGAGGAAGGCATCGCCAACGACGAGATCGCCCAACGGCTCACCGAGGCGGCCGACGCCAGGGCGGCCGAGCGCGAGCACCTCATCTCGCCCGAGCAGACCCGCCAGCTGGAGAAGAACTTCCTGCTGCAGATGGTCGACATGCAGTGGCGCGAGCACCTCACTCACCTCGACCATCTGCGCAACGTCATCGGCCTTCGGGGTTACGGCCAGCGCGACCCGCTCAACGAGTACAAGACCGAGGCTTTCACGCTGTTCGAGACCCTGATCGGCAACCTGCGCCAGAGCGTGACCCGGTGGATGATGACCGTCGAGTTCCGTTTCGCCGAGCCCGAGCCGGCCCCTCCGCCGATGTTCGAGGTGCACATGAACCCGCTCACCGGCGACAACGAGCGGGCTCTGGAAGGTGTCGGCGCGACCCTGGCCGCCGGCGATGCCAAGGCGCGCGGCGCCCTACCGCTCTCGGCCCTGCCGCCCGGGTTCGAGGGCACGGGCCGCAACGCCCCCTGCCCGTGCGGCTCGGGCAAGAAATTCAAGCATTGCCACGGAGCGCTGGTTTAGCAGTCCGCCGATGACCGCCTGCGATTTCCTGGTCATCGGCGCGGGCATCGCCGGCGCCTCGATCGCCTGCGAACTCGCCCTCGAGGCGAGCGTCGTGGTCGCCGAGCAGGAGGACCGGGCGGGGTATCACACCTCCGGCCGCTCGGCGGCGATGTACATCCGCAGCTATGGCGCGCCGCCGGTGCGCGCGCTCACTGCCGCCAGCCGCGCCTTCTTCGATGACCCCCCGGCCGGTTTCACCGATTACCCGCTGCTGACGCCGCGCGCTTGCCTGACCATCGCCAGGCAAGATCAGGCGGCGGCCCTGGATTCTCTGGCCGATCAGATTCGCGCCGCCGGCGAGGGCTTCTCCGAGCTGACCACGGCCGAGGCGCGCGCTCTGCTGCCGGTGCTCAGAGCGGCGAGCGCCCACCGCGCGATCCTGGAGCCGGATTGCGCCGATATCGACGTCGACGCCCTGCATCAGGGTTTCCTGCGCCTGGGCCGCGCTCGCGGGGTCGAGCTGCGGCTCGCCGCCAAGGTGAGCAGCATCACCCGCCGGTCGGATCATTGGCAGGTGCGATTTCGCGACGGCGGCGAGGTTGAAGCCCGGGTGGTGATCAACGCCGCTGGCGCCTGGGCCGATGAAGTGGCTGAACTGGCCGGCGCGCGGCGGATCGGCGTTACGCCCAAGCGGCGGACCGTGATCCTCATCGAGCCTCCGGCCGGCGCGGAGATCGCCAGCTGGCCAACCGTGCTCGACGTCGCCGAGCAGTTCTACTTCAAGCCGCAGTCGGGCCTGATCCTCGCCTCGCCCGGGGACGAAACCCCCGTCCAGCCCCAGGACGCGGCCCCGGACGAATACGACATCGCCGTCTGCGTCGATCGCATCCAGCAGGCGGCCGAACTGCCGGTGCGCCGCATCAACCGCGCCTGGGCGGGGTTGCGCACCTTCACCGCCGACAAGGTTCAGGCGTTCGGCTACGACGCCGATGGGGCCGGGTTCTTCTGGTTCGCCGGCCAGGGCGGGTTCGGCATGCAGACATCGCCGGCGGCCGCCAGGCTGGGCGCGGCGCTGGCGCTGCGTCGGCCGGTCCCGGAGGATCTGGCTGGTGCGGGCGTGCGCGCGGCGGATTATGCGCCCGCGCGCTTCAGCTGATCACAACAGTCCCGGAAACTGGCCGCCGTCGATCAGCAGATTCTGGCCGGTGATGTAGCCGGCCCCGGCGGCGCACAGAAAAGCGCAGGCCAGGCCGAATTCCTCCGGATCGCCGAACCGGCCGGCCGGAATGGCGGCCATCTGCCGGCGCCGGAAGCTTTCGACATCGCCGCCCGCCGCCTCGGCGCCAAGCGTCTGCAGCCCGCGCAGGCGATCGGTATCGAATTGTCCCGGCAAGACGTTGTTGAGGGTGACGTTATGGCGAGCGACCTGGCGGGCGAGGCCACCGACAAAGCCGGTGAGCCCGGCCCTGGCCGCGTTCGACAGGGCGAGATTGCCGATCGGTGACTTGACCGAGCCGCTGGTGATGTTGACCACCCGCCCGAACCGGCGCGCGATCATGCCATCCAGGGTGGCGCGGATCAGGAACACCGCCGCCAGGAGGTTGGCGTCCACCGCCGCGATCCAATCGGCGCGGGAGAAGTCGCGAAAATCGCCGGCCGGGGGTCCGGCGGCATTGTTGATCAGGATGTCGGGGTCGGGACAGGCGGTGAGCAACGCCGCGCGGCCCGCTTCGGTGGTGACATCGCAGGCGATCGGCGTCACCTCAGCGCCGGTTTCGGCTGCCAGCGCCTCGGCGGTCCGCTTCAGGCGATCCTCGCCCCGCGCGGCGATGGTGAGACGCACGCCTTCCTTGGCCAGCGCCAGCGCCGCCCCGCGCCCAAGCCCCGCGCTGGCGCCGCAGACGATGGCCGTCCGGCCGCCGATGCCAAGGTCCATCAGACGATGACCGAACCGGACTTGCCCCAATAGGCGTCGCGGATCAGGCGTTTGTAGAGCTTGCCGGTGGGATGGCGGGGCAGTTCGGCCATGAACTCGATCCGGCGCGGCGCCTTGACGTGGGAAAGGTTGGCGCGCGCGAAGGCGCTGATCTCGGCCGCAAGGGCCTCGCCGGCCTCCGCCCAGTCCGCCGGCTGGACCACCGCGACCACCTCCTCGCCCATCACTTCGTGCGGCGCGCCGACCACGGCCACGTCGGCCACCTTGGGGTGGGTGATGAGCAGGTTCTCGATCTCCTGCGGATAGATGTTCACCCCGCCGGAGATGATCATGAAGCTCTTGCGGTCGGTGAGGAACAGATAGCCGTCCTCGTCGAGCCAGCCGACATCGCCCAATGTCGTCCAGCCGTGCTTGTTGCGGCTCTCGGCGGTCTTGGCCGGATCGTTATGGTATTCGAACTCGCCGCCACCGGCGAAATAGACGGTTCCCTCGGCTCTCGGCGGCAGGGGATCGCCGGCTTCGTCGCAGACCTTGACCTCGCCCATGATGGCCCGGCCCACAGAGCCCCTCTTGGCCAGCCACTCCTCGGAATTGATGACGCAGAAGCCGTTGCCCTCGGTGCCGGCGTAATACTCGTGCACGATCGGACCCCACCAGTCGATCATCGCCTGCTTGATCGGCGCCGGGCACGGCGCGGCGGCGTGAAACACCGCCTTGAGCGAGGCGTGATCGTACCTGGCCCGCATCTCCTCCGGCAGCTTCAGCATGCGGACGAAATGCGTCGGCACCCACTGGGCGGTGGTGACGCGATGCTTCTCGATCAGCGCCAGGGCGGTCTCGGGATCGAATTTCTCCATCAGGATGACCGTGCCGCCGACGGCGTGCACCGCCATCGACCAACCGAGCGGCGCGGCGTGATAGAGCGGCGCGGGCGAAAGATAGATGGTGTCAAAATTCCAGCCGTAGAGCGCCTGACCCATCATCGCCAGGCCATTGGGCTGGTCGATCGGGCCGCCCGCGGCCACGCCCGCCCGCTTGACCCCCTTGGGGCGGCCGGTGGTGCCTGACGAATAGAGCATGGCTTGGCCGGCGCACTCGTCGGCGATCGGCGTCGTCGGCATCGCCGCGCGGGCGTCTTCGAGGCTCTCGTAGGGAGGGATCGCGCCATCGACCATATAGAGGGCAATGCCGGTGAGTTTGCCGGCAAGCTCGCTGGCGATGTCGGCGACGCCCGCCGATGTCACCAGGACCTTGGCCCCGCTGTCAGCGACGATATAGGCGACTTCCCCGGCGGTCAGCTTGGAGGAGATGCAGGTGAACCTCAGTCCCGAGCGCTGCGCCGCCCACAGCACCTCGTAGTACCGCGGACTGTTGTCCATGAAGAGGGCGATGGCGTCGCCGGTGGCGAGCCCCAGGTTCCGAAACAGGTGCGCGCCCTGGTTCGAGCGGGCGTCGAGCTCGCCATAGGTCACCGTCTCGCCGCTGCCGGCCATGACGTATGCAGGCTTGTCGGGGTGCGTGCCGGCGTGGATCTTGGGATGCATTCAGGCCGCCAGCGCCTCGCTCTTGCCGAGCACCATGTCGGCGGCCTTCTCGGCGATCATGATGGTGGGCGCGTTGGTGTTGCCCGAGATCAGGCGCGGCATGATCGAAGCGTCGACCACCCGCAGGCCCTCCAGGCCGCGCACGTTGAGACGCGGATCGACCACCGCGTCGGGCCCGTGGCCCATCTGGCAGGTGCCCACCGGGTGATAGATGGTCGAGCCGGCCATGCGCGCGTAATCGAGCAACGCCTCATCCTTGTAGGCCGCCAGACCGGGCGACATCTCGCGGTCGACATAATCGGCCAGCGCCGGTTGGCGGGCGATGTTGCGGCCGATACGCAGCGCCGCCACCACCACCTCCTGATCCAGCGAGGCGGATAGATAGTTGGGGAAGATTTGCGGGGGCGCCTTGGGATCGGACGAAGCGATCCGCACGCGTCCGCGACTCTCAGGCCGGACCTGGCAGGGCGCGATGGTCAGACCCGGCTCGTCCTCGAGCACCATCTTCTGTTCATTGACCAGCTTTTCGGTGTCCATGGTCGCCGGCAGGATGTGGTACTGGATGTCGGGGCCGGCGAGGTCGGGGCGCGACTTGCAGAAGGCGGCGATATGGGCCGCCGAAAGGGTCAGCAGACCCTTGCGGGTGAAGACGTATTTGATCGTCTCATAGAAGAATCGCCGGCCGCGGGTCAGCTCGTTGACGCTGATGATTCCCGGCCGCAGGCGCCAGGTCATCGTCACCACATAGTGGTCCTGGAGATTTTCGCCGACGCCCTTCAGATCGTGCACCACCTCCACGCCCTTGGACCGCAGCAGCGCCCCGTTTCCCACCCCCGAAAGCTGCAGCAGCTGTGGCGAATTGATCGCGCCGCCACTTAAGATCACTTCGCGCTTCGCCATCGCCCGGCGCTTGAACCCGTTCTGGACAAAATCGACGCCGACCGCGCGCTTGCCTTCGAACACGATCTTGGCCGCCAAAGCGCGGGTCTCGACCCGCAGATTGGCCCGCCCCATGGCCGGATGCAGGTAGGCGACCGCCGCTGAGCAGCGTTGGCCGTTCTTGACTGTCAGCTGATAATAGCCGGCGCCTTCCTGCTGCGCCCCGTTGATGTCGTCGTTGCGCGGGATCCCCGCCTGCACGCACGCCTTGATCACCGCATCGGACACCGCGTGGGTCTGGGTGACATCGGAGACGTTGAGCGGACCACCGACGCCATGATGCTCGCCGGCGCCGCGTTCCTGGTGTTCGGCGCGCAGGAAATAGGGTTTCACCTCGTCCCAGCTCCAACCTTCGCAGCCGAGTTGTCGCCAGCCGTCGTAATCGCTGCGCTGCCCACGGACGTAGAGCAGGCCGTTGATCGACGACGAGCCGCCCAGCACCTTGCCGCGCGGCCAGATGTGCGAGCGTCCGCCGGTCCCGGGATCGGGCTCGGTGGCGTAGAGCCAGTTCACCTTGGGATCCTTGAGCGTCTCCGAATAGCCCACCGGCACATGGATCATCAGGTTGGAAAGAAACTGGCCCGGGTTATGCATCGGCCGATCATCGCCGCCGGCCTCCAGCAGCAGCACCCTGGTTCGGCCATCGGCGCTGAGCCGGTTGGCCAGCACGCATCCGGCCGATCCAGCGCCGACGATGATTATGTCCGCCTCGATAACCTTGCTCATCACCTTCCCACTCGTTTCGCTCGACCTTAGGGCGGGCTGCGGGCGGCCGTAAAGGCTTCGGCTTGACTGTCCCGACGTCACGCGCAAGCGATGGCCCTTCGCTTCGGGAGCCCACCGATGACCACGCCGAACTTCGAGACCATTCTCTATGCGGTGAGCGATGGCGTCGCCACCATCACTCTCAACCGGCCCGAGCGCCTGAATGCGTTCACCGCCACGATGATGACCGAGATGATCGCCGCCTTCGACCTCACCGATGCCGATGACGAAGTCAGGGTGGTGATCGTCACCGGCGCTGGTCGCGCCTTCTGCGCCGGCGCCGACCTTTCGGCCGGAGCGGCCACATTCAATCATCGGGCCAATCCCGATCCGATCCGTCGCCAGGCGGCGATCGAGGTCGGCGGCGTGCGGCGCGACGGCGGCGGACTGCTCACCTTGCGCATCTTCGACAGTCTCAAGCCGGTGATCGCGGCGGTGAACGGCCCGGCCGTCGGCGTCGGCCTCACCATGCAGCTGGCCATGGATATTCGCATGGCTTCGAGCGACGCCCGGTTCGGCTTCGTCTTCGCCCGCCGGGGCATCACCATGGAGGCGGCGTCGTCCTGGTTCCTGCCCAAGCTGGTGGGCATGCAGACCGCGCTCGAGTGGTGCTACACCGGTCGGGTGTTCGGCGCC
The DNA here is from genome assembly GCA_035999625.1 of Caulobacteraceae bacterium. Lineage (GTDB taxonomy): Bacteria > Pseudomonadota > Alphaproteobacteria > Caulobacterales > Caulobacteraceae > Acaudatibacter. Next base: position 32,614 of record DASYGN010000092.1, read on the forward strand.
CAGGAGGCGCACGAGCGCGGACTGGTGCGCTCGCTGCACGCGCCGGAAGCGCTTCTGGCCGACGCCCGCGCGCTGGCCCGCGAAATCGCGGACAACACCGCGCCGGTGTCGGTGGCCCTGATCCGCCAGATGCTGTGGCGGATGGCCGGGGCCGACCAGCCTATGGAGGCGCACCGCGCCGACAGCCGTGCGATCCAGTCCAGGGGGGCCTCGGCGGACGTGGCCGAAGGCGTGACCGCATTTCTTGAAAAGCGCCCGGCACACTATCGCGACCGAGTCTCCAGCGATGTTCCCGACATTTGGCCGCATTGGAAGGCGCGCGATTTCAGTTAAGCGAGACAGCGCTACTGCGCGCTTGGGCCGATGACGACCATCATCGCGCCGAACCCCATGCACTTTACGACAGTACGATCACAAGGTGCTTGTGAGGCACTGTAAAAGACCATAGAAGCCAGCGCAGTGCGTACTGGATTTTCGCCGGCGTACAAATCTCCGGCAATCAAACGAAAGACCTTTCATGGACGACAAAGCTGAAATCATTGAAATGACCGCGGAGATCGTGGCCGCCTACGTCGAAAACAACAACATTTCGACCGGGGACCTGCCCGCGCTGATCCAAAGCGTGCACCGGGCGCTGACTTCGGTCGCCGCCGGCGGCGAAGCTGTCGAACCGGCCCCGAAAGAACCGGCCGTGCCGGTTCGCCGCTCGATCACCCAGGACTATCTGATCTGCCTGGAAGATGGCCGCAAGTTCAAATCCTTGAAGCGTCACTTGCGGACCAAGTACAACATGAGTCCGGAGGACTACCGGGCCAAATGGGGGCTGGCCAAGGACTATCCGATGGTCGCGCCCAGCTATGCGAAAGCCCGTTCCGATCTGGCCAAGCAGATGGGTCTGGGCCAGGGCGGACGCCAGGCGGCCAAGCCCGGCAAAAGGCGTTAGGACGGGTCTCTTTGGTCGGCGGTCCGCGCTTCGGCGCGGATGCGCTCGACCATGGAGAACAGGCCGTTGGAGCGTTGCCGCGAGAGGGCGCCGGTCAGGCCCAGGCGCTCGAAGGCCGCGCGCGCGTCGAACGCCAGAATCTCGTCCGCTCGCCGTCCGCCGTAGAGACTGAGCAGAATGGCGATCAGGCCGCGCACGATGTGGGCGTCGGAGTCCCCGCGAAAGCCGAGCCGGCCCGAGGCGTCCCGGGTCGCGATCAGCCACACCTGGCTGGCGCACCCGCGCACCTTGTTGGCCTCGCTGTGCTCGTCCGGCGTCAGCGGCGCGAGGCCGCGGCCGAGATCGATCACGTAGCGGTAGCGCTGCTCCCAGTCGCCCAACAGGTCGAGTTCGTCGGCGAGCTCGTCGACCCTGGCCTCGATGCTATCCGCCGCCGGCGCGATCTGGTCCATGGCCCGGATTTGGGCTCTTCATGGCCGCCTGGCAACCTTTCCTCGCCGCCGCCGCCGCGCCAAGGCATAAACCCCGCATGGAGCTGCACAGCGATATCTGGGTCGCCGCTCTGATCCGTCGGGCGATGCTCGGCGGCGCGGCCGCGACCGTGGTCCGCAAGGGCGAGGCGCGCTCGGGGGCGGTGCTGGTCAAGATGTTCGACGCCAAGTCGCGCGCGGCGCGCCTTTACGCACAGGCCCTGAACGCCAAGGGCGAGACGGTATGGATGCGGCCGGTCCAGACTGACGCCGAAACGGACATCGACGCCTATGTCGAGCGCGCGGTGCGCTTCGACCCCGACCTGTGGCTGGTCGAGATCGAGGACGCCGATGGAACCCGGTTCCTCACCGAGGCGGTCGAGCGGGACTGATTTGCGCGCCGCAACCGGGCAGGCTATCGCCGCGCGCGCCATGACTGCTTCCTCGCCCTCAGCTTCCACCCCCGCGCTCGAGGCGGCGCGCCGGCGCACCTTCGCCATCATCTCCCACCCCGACGCCGGCAAGACGACGCTGACCGAGACCCTGCTGCTGACCGGGGGGGCGATCCGCGCCGCCGGAGCGGTGCGGGCGCGCGGCGAGCAGCGGCGAACGCGCTCGGACTGGATGAAGATCGAGCGCGAGCGCGGCATTTCGGTTTCCGCCAGCGTGATGACCTTCGAGCACGCCGGGCTGATGTTCAATCTGCTCGACACCCCCGGGCACGAAGACTTTTCCGAGGATACCTACCGTACGCTCACGGCCGCCGACGCCGCGGTGATGGTGCTCGACGCCGCCAAGGGGATCGAGGCCCAGACCCTGAAGCTGTTCGAGGTTTGTCGCCTGCGCGATATCCCTATCGTCACCTTTCTCAACAAGCTCGACCGCGAGGCCCTGGACCCGTTCGCCCTGCTGGATGAGATCGGCGACAAGCTGGCCCTCGATCCGGCGCCTCTCTTTTGGCCGGCGGGTTCGGGCGGTCGGTTCAAGGGCGTGGTCGATCTCAAGCACGATCGTTTCCTGCCTTTCAGACGGCAGGCCGACGACCACGGCCCAGCCATGGCCATGAATTCCAACGCCCTGGCGGCCTTCCTGGACCCTGACGAGCGCGCTGAAGCCGAGGAGGGCGCCGAGCTGGTGCGTCACGCGGCCAAGCCCTTCGACCCGCAAAGCTTCATCGAGGGGCACATGACCCCGGTCCTGTTCGGCTCGGCCCTGAGGCGCTTTGGCGTCGAGCAGTTGCTGGAGACATTGGGCGCCTACGCCCCTGCGCCGCGCATGGTCCAGGCCGAGCGGGCGGGCGAGCCAACCCACCTCGCGCCCGGCGATGACGAGGTGGCCGGCTTCGTGTTCAAGGTCCAGGCCAACATGGATCCCAACCACCGCGACCGCATCGCCTTCGTTCGCCTGGCCTCGGGGCGGTTCAGCCGCGGCATGAAGCTCAAGGTCGAGGCGAGCGGGCGCCAGATGAGCATCAATTCGCCGATCCTGTTCTTGGCCTCCGACCGCGAACTGGCCGAGGAGGCCTTCGCCGGCGATGTCATCGGCATCCCCAATCATGGCCTGCTGAGGGTCGGCGACAGCCTGTCGGAATCCGGCGCCGTGCGGTTCGCCGGCCTGCCCAATTTCGCCCCCGAGATTCTGCGCCGGGTGCGGGTCAAGGATCCGCTCAAGGCCAAGCACCTCAGGCGCGCCCTCGAAGGCCTGGCCGAAGAAGGGGTCACGCAACTGTTCCGTCCTTTGATCGGCGCGGATTTCGTAGTCGGCGCCGTGGGGCAGCTGCAGATCGAGGTGATGGCCGACCGCCTGGCAGGGGAATACGCCCTGGACGTGGAGTTCGAGGCCGCGCCGTTCGCCGAGGCGCGCTGGGTTTCCGCCGCGCCGGCCGCGCTGGACGCCTTCGCCGCCCGCCATCGCTCGGCGATGGCCGAGGACATCGATGGCGCGCCGGTCTTCCTGGCCAAGTCGGCCTGGGAATTGGGGTACGTGGGCGAGCGGTATCCGGAGGTGGTGTTCGAGCACACCCGAGAGCGGGGGCGAGCGTCCTGAGCGGCGTCTGGGGTGTCTATGGCCAGCCGCCCGCGGCCCTGGCGGCGATTCCCACCGGGGCCATCCAGCTCTCGCCTGTCGATGTCGGCGCCCGGGCGCTGGAGGATTTGACCGCCGGATCGCTGGCGGGGCTGGTGATTTGCGCGCCGGCCGGCGTGCTCGAGCGTCGTTACGTCCTGGCTCAGGGGGCTCGCGTCCTTGGCGGCGGCGAGATGATCGCCCTCGCGCCCAAGGTGAAGGGCGGCGCGCGTCTCGCCCGTGAACTGGCTGGATTCGGCTTCTCGGTCGCCGAGCGGGCCAAGGCCCACCATCGCATCTGCCAGGTCCGCGGACCGGGCGAGCCGGCCACGCTGGCGGCGGCGATCGCCGCTGGCGCCTTGCAGCGCCTGCCGGCCCTTGGCCTGTGGTCGCAACCGGGCCTGTTCTCCTGGGACAGGATCGATGGCGGAACCGGGCTGCTTATGTCCCAGCCTTGGACTCCCACAGGCGCCGGCGTCGATCTTGGCTGTGGGATTGGCCTGCTGGCCAAGGCGGTCCTGGCCTCGCCGTCGGTGACCGCCCTCACCCTGATCGACAGCGACCGCCGCGCGATCGCCGCCGCGCGCCTCAACATCGAAGATGGCCGCGCCCGCTTCCTTCAGCACGATCTGCGGCGTCCGCCGGCGAACATCGCCGGCGTCGATTTCGCGATCATGAACCCGCCGTTCCATGATGGCGGCGCGGAGGATCGGCGTCTTGGCCAGGCGTTCATCGACACCGCGGCGCGGGTGCTGCGCCCAGGCGGCGTGCTGCGCATGGTGGCCAATGTCGGCCTGCCCTACGAGGCGAGCCTGGCGCGCGCGTTCACCCACGTCACCAGGCTGGCGCAGGAAAACGGTTTCAAGGTCCTGGAGGCGCGCCGATGAGCATCCGTCTCGATCGGCTGCTCGCCAACCTCGGCTATGGCTCGCGGCGCGAGGCGCAGGCGTTGGTCGCCTCTGGCCAGGTCAGACTGAACGGCGCCTCGCAGCGCGATCCAGGGCTGCATGTCGCGCCGGGGCTGGCGATCACCGTCGCCGGCGAGCCGATCGATCCCTTTTCTCCCCTGACGCTGGTGGTCAACAAGCCGATCGGTGTGGTCTGCTCCCACCGCGAGCCGGGCCGGAGCCTCTACGAGCTGTTCCCAGATCGCTGGCGGCGGCGCACCCCGGCGCTTTCCAGTGTCGGCCGCCTCGATGCCGAGACCACCGGCCTGTTGCTGGTGACCGACGACGGGGCTCTGTTGCACCGGGTGATCGCGCCCAGATCGCACGTGACCAAGCGCTATCGGGCCAGCCTGGCGCGCCCGCTCAGCGGTCATGAGGGGGCGCTGTTCGCCGCCGGGACGCTGGTGCTCGAGGGTGAGGCCAAGCCGCTCGCGCCAGCCGAGCTGGAAGTCGTCACCCCGACGCTCGCGCGATTGACCGTAAGCGAAGGCCGCTATCACCAGGTGCGGCGGATGTTCGCCGCCGCCGGCAACCATGTCACCGCTCTCGACCGCGAGGCGATCGGCGGCCTGGAGACGCCAGCCGATCTCGACCGAGGTAGCTGGCGCATCGCCACGCCGGCCGAACTGGCCCAGGTGTTCGAGTTCCCACGTTTTTAAGAACGCGCTCTAACGGCCGCGCCACCAAAGGAGCGTGCGCCGCTCCAGCCATTGAAAGGCGAAATGCACGGCGGCGGCCATCAGCGCCAGGGCCAGGATGGCGGCGAACATTTTGGCCGTCTCCAGACGGTTGCCGGCTTCCAGGATGCGCCACGCCAATCCCTGCGCCCCGCCGCTGCCGGCGACGAACTCGGCCACCACCGCGCCGATGATCGCCAGGCCGGCCGCCACCTTGGCCCCCTCGATGATGAACGGAACCGCCGAGGGCAGGCGAAGCCGGATCAGGCGTTGCAGCGGGCGCGCGCCATAGAGATCGAACAGGCGCTCGAGATCGGGATCGGCCGAGGCCAGCCCGCGCGCCGCGCCGGAAAACATCGGAAAGAAGGCGACGATCGCCGCCAGGGCGATGATCGCCCGCTCCG
>DASYGN010000095.1:0-20807 GCA_035999625.1 Caulobacteraceae bacterium
CATCGGGATGGTCGAGCACATGGGCGGCCAGCGCCTCACGCGCCTTCCCGGAGACCGCCAGGGCGGCGGTGTCTTCGAGCACCGTGAAGCCGGGCGCGACGTCGGCCTCGAGCGGGAAGCGGCGCAGCAGGCGCTCGCAGAAGGCGTGGATGGTCTGGATCTTCAAGCCCCCGGGGGTCTCCAGGGCGCGGGCGAACAGGCGCCTGGCCTTGTCCAGGCGCCGGCCGGCCTCGTCGATCCTGGCCAGCTCGGCGCGCAGCTCGGCGTCCTCCATCACCGCCCAGTCGCCCAGCTGCTTGTAGAGGCGGGTCTGCATCTCGGCCGCGCCAGCCTTGGTGAAGGTGACGCAGAGGATGGTGTCGGGTTCGGCCCCGTCGAGCAGCAGGCGGGCGACGCGGGTCACCAGGGTGTAGGTCTTGCCGGTCCCGGCGTTGGCCGAGACGAACACCGAGGCCCGCGGATCGGAGGCCTCGATCTGGGCGGGGCGGTTCATTCCGCCTCCTCCGCATCGCCGATCACCAGCCATTCCCAGGTCCTGGCCAGCAGATCGTAGTCGCCCACGTCGTCCACCCGCTCGGGGGCGCGCCGGGCCAGATAGCCGGCGCCGGGATCATCGAAGGCCTCGATGCGCCGCTCGAGACCGGCCAGAGCCTGCGCAGCCAGCGCCGAGCCGGGCTCCATCGGCGGTTCATCGCCGGCCCGGCGTCCGCCGCGCAAGCGCACGTAGAGGAGCTGGCGCGGCTCGGCCTGGCCCAGGCATGCGAACCCGCCGGCCATGACGATGGCCCCGGTCAGGGTCAGCTGGGGCGAAAAGCCGGCGACGACCTGAGCGCGCTTGGGGATGCGTCCGGTCTTGAAATCGAGGATGTCCACCCCGCCCTCGCGTTCCTCGAAGCGATCGGCGCGCGCGGTGAGGGTGAAGTCGCCGCCGGCGGCCGGAATGACCATGCGGCCCTGTTGTTCGACGTGCAGCCGGGCGCCGTCGCGGCGAACGCGTTCGAAGGCCAGGGTCCAGCACGCCAGCGACGCCGCCAGTGCGGTCTCGCGGGCCATGGCCGCCCGCGGCAGGCCCTCCTCGCGCAGCGCCTGGAGAATCTGATCCTCGATGACCGTTTCGTCGAGGGCGTCGAGCTCGATCCCAGCCAGGCGCTCGAAAGCCCGATGGATGGCGATGCCGCGGGCGCGGGCCTCGATCGGGGCGCCGGGCGGATCGAGGCGCCGAAGCTTCAGGATGCGGCGGGCGTAGATGGCGTAGGGATCGCGCACCCACTTTTCGATGTCGGTGACCGGCAGCTCGCGCGGGCGCACGGCCGTTGGCGGCGTGGGCGAGGGGCGGCGCGCGGTGCGCAAGGCGGGCGGCGGATCGGCCAGGGGCGCATCCAGGGCCCGGGCGAGAGCGAGGATGTCCGGGCGGCCCGGCAGCTCCAGCCCCGCGCCCCTGACGAGGGTGCGCAGGCGCCACAGCCAGCGCGATTCGACGGTCGGCGCGCCGCCGCGCCGGGCGGTGGTCAGCAGCACCACTTCAGGCGCGCACGCCCCCTGGGCGAAGTCGTGCGCCGAAAGGCCGATGCGGCGCTCGGGCGAAGGCAGGCCGAGGCGCTCGCGCAGCGGTCGCGACAGGAAGGGGTCGAGCGGCGCGGCCTGCGGCCAGACGCCCTCCTCCAGGCCGGCGAGGATGGTGACGTCGGCCGAGGTCAGGCGGGCCTCGAGGACGCCCAGGATCTTCAGGCGCGGATGGCTGGCGGCGCCTTCGCGCACGGTTTCGCGCTCCAGGAGGCCGGCCAGCAGGTCGGCGAAGCCCTTGGCGGTCAGCGGCGGCAGGGCGGCGGTCTCGTTGAGCAGACTGGCGATCACCCCGGCCACGCCCTCGCCGGCCGCCCCGGCCCAGGCCTCCGACCCCCCTCCCGGCTTCGCCGGCCCGCCCCCCAATGGGGGGAGAGAGGGTTCGCGCCGACCCTCTCCTTCGCGCGCCAGCGCCTCCAGGCACTGCGCCAGAGCCCGCGCCGCGTCGGCGGCGGACGCGGGGCCGGCGTTGAAGGGCGCCGCGGCGATGGCCAGGGCCTGCTCCAGCCGCTCGGCCAGCCACAGGCCCGGGCCTGAAAGCCGCGCCTTCAGGGTGGCGAAATCGCCTGGGCTTGGCCCCCGGAGGCGGCGTTCGAACGCCTCGCGGCCGTCGGGCCTGAGCCTGGTCAGCGGATGCTTGGCGATGGCCAGCAGGGTCACCGGATCGAAGCCCTCGGCGGTGGCGCGGGCGATGAGAGAAGCGAGCACGCCGGCGCCGCTGGCGGCCAGCGGCAGGCCGACCGAGGAATCGGCGCTCACCGCCCACCTCGAAAGCTGCGCCTGGACGCGCCGGGCCATGGCCGCGTCGGGCGTGACCAGGGCGGCGGTGCGGCCAGGAACCTCCAGGGCCTGGCGCAGGATGAGGGCGGCGAGGGTGGCGGCCGCGTCTTCGCCCGCGGCCGGGACCAGGCTGAGGCCAGCCAGGCCAGCCGCGATCGGATCGCCCCGGGGAGCCTTGGGGGCGCGGATGGCCTCGATGACCTCCAGCCAGTCGGCGGTGCGGTCGGCGGGGGTGAGCGCCTCGCTGATCAGCCGCCGGCGCCAGGGGCTGGAATCGATGGCCTCGGCCGATCCCGGCCAGGGCCTGACATCGCCGCGGGCGATCCCGGCCTGGACCAGCAGGCGTCTCAGCGCCCCCTGGGGATGCTGGTCGCCGACCTCCGCCCACGCCTTGTCGGCCAGCAACTGGTCGAGCCCCGGCAGGACCACCATCCCCCTGGGCGCGGCGGCGATCGCACCCAGCAGGTCCGCCGTCGCCTTGGTCGAGCCGGTCGAGCCGGCGGCGATCAGCACCCCCTGCGGCGGCCGCTCGCGCCAGCGGCGCGCCAGGGCGCGGATCAGCGCCACCCGGCGCTGGGTGAGGTCCATCAGGCCAAGCTCGGCCAGCCGCGCCGGCCAGGCGGTGAGGGCGATGTCGAGGACCTCCGCCGTCAGGCTCCAGTGGCGGGCGAGATCGCCCTCGACCAGGGCGGCGACATCGAGGTCCAGAGCGGCCTCCTCGATCTGGCAGGCGTCGAGGAACGCCGCCAGGGCGTCGGCGAGGTCGAGGGCCGAGACCGCGCTCGCCTCGCGCCCGAGTTGGCAAAGGTGCGGGGCGATGAGACCGGCGAGCTCGAAGCGCCGGCGGGCGGGAGAGATCGCCGGCGGCAGATCCAGCGCCAGCTCGCCGGGCTCGAACGGCGGCTCGCCGGCCTCCAGATCGCCCAGCGGCCGCATCGCCGGTGGCAGGATGGCCAGTCGCCCCGAGGCGACCAGCAGCGCTTCCGAAAGGGCGCGAGCGGCCCGCCGGTTAGGCAGCAGGATGGTGGCTTCGCTGAGGGCGTCCAGGCCGAGCGCGTCGATGAGGCCGCGGGCCAGGTCGGTCAGGAACGGCCGCTGGGCGGCGATGGTGAACCAGCGCGGCGAGGGGGTGGTGAGGAGGCTCATGGGGAGCCGACCCCCTCCACCCCTTGGGGATCCCTCTCCCCCAGCGGGGGAGGAGAGGCGTTGGGGGAAAGCGCGGCCTCGGCCGCCGCCAGGGCGGCCGGGTCGCCGACGTGCATCCATTGGCCAGGCGCAACCATGCCATGCAGGGCGCCGACCTTGGCCCACTCCAGCCAGTGGCCGATGAGGCCATGAGGGGCGAGCGGCCAGCCGCGGGCGAGACCCGGGTCCATCATGTGGACGCCCATGTAGGCCAGCGGCGCGCGCGGCTGCTGGCCGCGATGGCTGAGCCGCCCGCCATCGATGAAGAAGTCGCCGGGGCCGTCGAAGCCCAGGGTCTGCTCCAGGGGGATCACCGCCAGGAGGGCGTTCATCGACGCGCCCTCCCAGGCGCGCGCCAGGCGGGCGATCAGAGCCTCATCCGTCCACAGGGTATCGATGTTGACCACCAGGATCGGCGCCTCGCCGAGCAGCGGCGCGGCCCTGGCCAGGGCCCCGCCGGTCTCCAGAAGCTGGCCGCGTTCGTCGGAAACCAGGATCTCCAGGTCGCTGCGGCCGGCGAGGTGCGCCTCCACCTGTTCGGCGAAGGCGTGAACGTTGACCACCGCACGGCTGACCCCGGCCTGGGCCAGGCGGTCGAGCACATGATCGATGAGCGCTTTTCCGCCGACCTCGATGAGCGCCTTGGGCCGATCGTTGGTGAGCGGGCGCATGCGCGTGCCGAGGCCCGCGGCCAGGACCATGGCGGTGGAGGGGGATTTACCGGCCGCGGACATCAGCCGGCACATGCCGCTTCAGCCACTGCGCCAGGCCGGCCGGCGCGGCGCCTTCCAGGCAGCGGTCGAGATACCCCCACAGGCGCGGCAGGAAGGCGGCGTATCGGGGCTTTCCATCGCGCGCCACCAGGCGGGCGAAGAGGCCGATGATGCGGCAGACATTGAGCGCCCCCAGGGCGTGGTAGTCGGCCAGGAATCGGTCCCTGTCGGTATCCGGACGAAGGACGAAATAGCGCTCCAGCGCCGCCGTCTCCAGCGCCGCGGAGACATCCCGCCTGGCGTCGTGCAGCAGCATGGAGAGGTCCCAGGCCGGATGGGCCAACAGGGCGTCCTGGAAATCGATCATGCCCACCCGCGCCGGGCCCGCCCGCCCGCCCAGCCAGATCAGGTTCTCGGCGTGATAGTCGCGGTGGCAGAAGACCGCCGCGCCGGCCTCGCCCCTGGCCCGCACCGGGGCCCACACCGCCTCCCATTCGTCGAGGGCGTCCGCGTCCAGGCCCATTCCGGGTACGAACCTCGGCAACCATTCCGGCAGCAGATCGCCGCCGGTCTTGAGGGCCAACCCGTCATAGGTGAGGAGCGGCCAGCGCACGCCATCGAAGGCCAGTTCGCCCGGCGGGCGGGCCGCGTGCAGGGCGGCCAGCGCCTCGATCGCCGCATCGTAGAGCGGGGCCTCGTCCGCCCCGGCCTCGGTCAGGCGCGCGTAGAGGTCATCGCCGAGGTCCTCCAGCACCGCCAACCCCGCCGCCGGCTGGGCGGCGATTACCCTTGGCGCCGAGAGGCCCTGGCCGCGCAGGTAAGCCGCGCAGGCGATGAAGGCCTCGATGCGCCCGGCCGCCAGGCGGGCCAGGGCGTTGTAGCCGAGCGCCGCCCGCTCGGCGGCTGTCGCCAGGGGCGGGCAGGGCGCGGTCTCGGCCGCCGGCGGCTGGTCCATGAAGATCAGCGAGGCCCCGCCTGCGGCCGGATGCAGCCGCTCGTAGCGCCGGGTGGAGGCGTCTCCGGCCAGGGGCTCGCGCGTCGCGCCGCCCAAGCCCGCCCCGCTGAGAAATGCGCGCCTGGCCTCCTCCCGCTCAGAGAGCAAGCGCGCGATCCTCCCAGGCGCCATGGGGGCGCAGGCGCACGTGGCGCGTCTCCGCCTTGCCCCCGGCGGCATCGGCCGAGATGTCCACGTCCAGGCGGTTGCGCGGCAGGTGGCGGCCGAGCTTCTCGGCCCATTCGATCACCGCCGCGCCGTCGCTCAGCGCCTCGTCGAGGCCGAGCTCGAAGGCCTCGTCGGCCCGCTCCAGGCGATAAAGGTCGAAGTGGGCCACCGCCAGCCGATCGCCCTGATAGAACTGCACCAGGGTGAAGGTGGGGCTCGGAACCTCGCGCTCGCCCGGCGCGATCTTGCCGATGATGCCGCGCGCCAGCACCGACTTGCCCGCCCCCAGCGCCCCGGTCAGGCACACCGCGTCGCCCTTGCGCAGCGCCCCGGCGATGGCGGCGCCGAAGCGATGAGTGTCGGCCTCGGTGTCGAGGCGGAAATCACCGTTGGCGGGCACGATCATGGGCGGAGGGTGAACCCCGGCGAGGCGGCGGGCAAGGGGGAGAGAGCGAGGGCGCATCGACCTCACCCTACCGTCACCACCGGGCCGCCGTGTCCCGGTGGTCCATGCCCCCCTGAAAGCGCAGTGATCATGGCTGGCCGCCACTGGAGCCTGTCGACGGGCGGGGTCTCGCTAGCGACGCGACCCGGGAGGCGGCCATGACGGTGGGAAAGGAACGCACCGTAAATCACCGTAGATACGGTGGCTCATGGCGGCGGCAGGCGGACGATCGCGCCTTCCCGCTCGAAGTCGCAATCGGCGAAGAGGCGCTCCAGCTCGACCAGGGCTTCGCGCGGGCTGGGCGCGCTGCCGAGGACCTGCTGGGCGCGGTGCACGAACTCCTCCGCCTCCTTTTCCGACCAGTCCTCGATCGAATCGGTGGTGTCGGCCTCCAGCAGCGGAGGCAGAAGGCGGGTCAGGATGTTGAAGTAGGGGATTGGCCAGCTGGCGCGCATCATCGCGAGGAGCGGCTGCCGGTGGCTCTCGAAGTCCTCCAGGATGGCCATCACCACCCGGTGGGAGGCGCGGTTGCGCGATCCGCGGCGCCGCCCTGGATTGCCATTTGCAAACCTGCCGTTGGGCAGTCGTCCTACTTCGTCCACCAATGCTATCTCCAAAGGGAAGGAATGCCAGCGGACAGGATAGGCTGAGAGTTTGCAATTTGTCAATGTTGTGCGGAGTGGCGTCGACACGACGGTCGTCACATCGTAAAGCGATCCGGGGGAACTGGGGGCTTCAGATGAAGCAAGTGTTGCTGGCTGGCGCGATGGCGTCGGCGCTCATGGGCTGCGCCAGTTCGGCCGACAGGGTCTCGCCCAGCTACGTTTCGCCGCTGGAATACAGCAACCTCGACTGCGACCAGATCCGGGCCGAGCTCATCCGCGTTTCGGCGCATGTGAGGGAAGTGTCCGGCGTGCAGCAGCGCGCCCACACGCGCGATGAGGTCGCCATGGGCGTTGGGCTGGTCATCTTCTGGCCGGCGCTGTTCTTCCTGATGGAGGGCGACAGGAAGGAAGAGCTGGGACGCCTCAAGGGCCAGTACGATGCCCTCGACGACGCCGCCATTCAGAAGCGGTGCGCCGTCGCTGACGAAATCCAGGCCGGCAACGCCCGGGAGGCCGGGAGGCGACCCGAGAGGCAAACCGACGCCCGGCCGGCGCGGACCGCCGATCAGCCTGCGCCCGCGCCGGTCATGGCCGCGCAGGCATCCGTCAGTGCGAGCCCGCCGCCACGCTCGCGATCGAAGGCGACGGAATGCGGGACGACCGGCTTCAGCACACCTGGCAATCCGGACGCCTTCCATCGATCGTGCTAGGCCGACCCCCCGACACCGGTCTAGATGCGAATTCCGCCTGCGCTCCCGCCAGCAGGGTTCGGCCTGGGCCAGCACGTTCTGCACCGCTACGTCGGAAAGGTCCGGCGGGTAGCCGAACCGGCGCAGGATGCGGCGCATCCGCATCGCCGCCCGGGCGCTCTCGCGGTGCTGCCAGTCGACGGTGACGGCGCCGCGCAGGTCGCTCGCCGGCCGCAAAATACCTTCACCCACCGCGGCTCAGGGCCGGGGTTCGCGCGGGATGACGATGGGTTTCATCGGCGATACCCCCGCACGGGTGGGAGAGATGGCGCGCGCGACCAGCCAGGCGATGACGGCGAGGACGGCGAAGCCGAGCGCCCAGGCGATCAGGTCGGCCTCGGCGGCGGCGAGGATGCCGAGACAGAATAGGCTGGCGAGAGCGGCGACTCCGCGCATCGCCATCCGGCGCGGGCGCGGGGCCTCGCCGGCCAGGCGCAGGAGGGCCAGGCAGGCGGCGAGGTAGGCGGCCATCAGGAGGATGACCGACATCTCCACCACCTTGGTGAACTGGGCGGCGATGGTGGGGCTGGCGCTGGCGATAATGGCCAGGCTGGCGATGGCCCCGGTGACGATGAGGTTGCGCTTGGGGGCGCGGGCGGCGTCCCTGGCGGCGCGCGCGGGACGGAGCTGACCCAGCACGGCCGGGCTCTCGGCGGTCTCCACGGTGACCAGCACCCCGGCGGCCAGCGATCCGGCGGCCTTGATCATCGCCGCCAGGGCGATGACCGCCCCGGCCAGGGGCCCAAGGAGCGGCGCCGCGGCGTCGGCGAAGGGGGCGCTGGAGCGGGCCAGGACCGGCGCCGGCAGCATGCCCATGAGCGCCGCCGAGGCGGCGATATAGAGGATCGCGGCGATGGCCACGCCGATGAAGCTGGCCAGGGCCACGGTACGCCTGGGATCGCGCACCATGGGGGCGACGATGGCGGCGTTCTCGACCCCGACGAAGGCCCAGAAGGCCAGCAGCGCCGATCGCCAGACGGCCCCCGCCGGGACCGCTGCGCTCGGGTTCCAGCCGGCGGCGAACAGCCTTGGGTCAAAGGCCAGCCAGCCGAGCGTGGCGATCAGCAGCACCGGCGCGGCGCCGATCAGGAGGGTCCAGCCGCCGAGGCCGGCGATGAAGCGCGCGCCGGCGAAGTTGGCCAGGGTCAACAGCCACAGGATGGCCAGGGTGGCCAGGATCTGCGGCCAGCCGTGGGCGAGAACCGGAAAGAAGAAGGCCAGATAGCCGCCCGCCGCCAGGGCGATGGGGGCCAGGGTGAACGGGAACCAGTAGAGGACGCCGATGACGAAGCCGGGGCCGGGACCCAGCGCCTCGCCGACATAGGCGAAGAGACCGCCGGCGGCCGGGCGCAGCTCGGCCAGGCCCGCGAACACGCCGGCCAGGAGGAAGGCGCCGATCGCCGCCAGGGCCCAGCCGAGGATCGAGATCGAGCCGATGGCGGCCAGACTGGCGGGCAGCAGGAAGATGCCCGAGCCGATCATCGTGCCGACCACCAGCAGGGTGGTCAGGAAGAGGCCAAGGGTTCGGCGCGGTTCGGTCACGGTCCCCCTCCGTCATCCCGGCCGGCGTCGTGCGCGATGACGATGAATTTCATAGGCGATTTCTGCTGGGACAGGTGCTCCCAGAATTACAGCGGAATCACCCACACCGTCATCCCGGCCGGCGCCCCCCATCGCGCGCTCTACACCATGGCCGGGCCGCGAGGTCCCGGCCATCCATGATCGCTGGCGGAAATCGTGTTCATGGGTCGCCGACACTTACGGTCGGCGATGACGTTTAGCCGCGCATGTCCTCGCTGCGCAGGCCGCCGATGCGGGCGGCCACGGCGGCGGTGAAGGCCGAGATGAGGGCGCCGATGCCGGCGAAGAAGGCCGCCTGCGCGGCGATGTGGGCGGCTCTGGCGGGCTCGCCGATGTCGACGGCGATGTCCACCGCCGGCGGCGCCAGCTCGCGGGCCAGGGGGGCCAGGACGGCGACGGCCATCACCGCGCCGGCGATGGCGAACAGCGCCCAGGCGATCAGGCCGTGGGCGGTGTCGCGGAAATGCGCCTCGTCGATGTGAGCCTCCGGCCAATGGTGGCGCAGGCGCCCGGCGAGATAGCCGCCGATGCCGGCGGAGATCACCTGGATGGCGACGGCCAGGGCGCCCAGCCCCGGGGTGAAGGCGGTGAGCGCGGCGCGGCTCGCCAGGCCGGCGAAGGAGACGGTGAGGCCGAAGCCGGCGGCGAGGCCGGTGAGCATCAGGGCGATGGCCAGGGCGCTGACCGCTCCGGCGAAGATCGCCGACCACGAAAGGGGCCGATCGCTGCTCATCTCAGAAGTGATGGGTGCAGAAAGCGAGCAGCAGGATGATCGGGATCGGCACGCCCAGGAAGAAGAGGAGGATCGATCGCATCGCAGCCGCCCAGGTTAAACAAGCCGGGGCCAAGAACGCGCTCAGGGCGAGGCTTGTTCCGCCGGTTCAGATCACCCGGATGCCGTATTCGGCCCGCAGCTCGGCGAGGCGGCGCTCGAAGTAGGCCGGCGGCGGCGTCCACGGCCAGGGCCGCTTCATGCGCCGCCGCTCGATCAGCGCCCGGACGATGCGCGGGATGGTCATCACCGTGATGACGATCAGGCGCCAGGCGCCGAATTGCTTGAAGATCGCCTTGGCCTGGGGATCGCTGGCCAGATAGGCCCCGTAGCGGCGCCAGCCGACATCGCAGGCCAGCATGGTGCGGGTGTCGGTGAGGGTCTCGTCGGCGGGGCTGGTGTCGAGACCGAAGATCACGTGGCAGGCATCGTGGTTGCGGAACAGGGCGGCGCTTTCGGCCGGCAGGTCGGCCGGCGCGGTCACCCTGGCCCGGTTGCGGGCGTAGTATTCCGCCAGGCCCTCGGCGAGGGTCTGGGTCGAGTCCTGAGCCTGGTAGCGCGCCGCCAGCCTAGCCGCCGCGCGCGCCCGAGAGGATGGCGGTGTGGGCGTTGCGGTTGTGGGCCCAGGCATCCTCGCCGGTTCCCGGATCGATCGGTTTGTCCTTGCCATAGGAGACGGTGGTGATGCGGCTGGGGCCGACGCCGTGGCCGACCAGGTACTGCTTGACCACGGCCGCCCGCTTGGCCCCGAGGGCGAAATTGTAATCCTCGGTGCCGCGCTCGTCGCAGTTGCCCTCGATGCGCACCTGGACCTCGGGATAGCGGGCCAGCCACGCCGCCTGGGCGGCCAGGATCGGCTGGGCGTCGGCGCGGAGGTCGGCCATGTTGTAGTCGAAGTAGACCCGGTCGCCGACATTGACCACGAAGTCGCGCTCCGAGCCGGGCAGGATCTGGCTCTCCACCGGCGCCGGGGCCGGGGCGGCGTTGGTCTGGGGCGGGGGCGGCGGCGGGGCCGGGGCCGCCGGCGGGGCCGGTGGCGGGCCCTTGGGATGGGAGGCGCAGGCGGCGGCCAGCGCCGCCGCGGCGATGGCGATGCTGAGCCTGGCGAAGGTTCTCGCGCGGTGGGTCTCGGTCATGGCGTAATTCCCGCTCTTATATCATATTGTGATAGGAATACGCCGCTTTTCGCGGCGCGCAAGTTCGCTGAAGGTAAAAGGTCAAAAGGACCGTCATGGCGCTGGATCCCGAACGCTACCGGGGCCTTTCGGGTTTCCGCCAGGCGCTGCGCCGGTTCCTCGTCGCCAGCGAGGCGATCAGCCGCGCCGCCGGCGTCACCCAGCAGCAGTATCAGGCGCTGCTGGAGATCAAGGCCGCGGCCGGCGGCCAGATGACCATGTCCGATCTGGCCGAGCAGCTGCTGCTGACCCACCATGCGGCGGTGCAGATGGTCAACCGCCTGGCGCGCGCGGGCCTGGCCGAGCGACGGGGCTCGGCGCGGGACGGGCGCCTGGTGCTGCTGCATCTGACGCCGGCGGGCGAGGCCCTGGTCGAGGCGCTGGCCGCCAACCACCTGGCGGAGATGCTGCGCCAGGAGCCTCAGCTTCGGCGCTCGCTCAATCAGCTTCGGCGGTTGGCGGACTGACCTACCCCGCCCGTCATGGCCGACCGCGGAGCGTGGCGGCCATCCATGATCCGTTGACGACGGCCGGTGTTCATGGATCACCGGGACCTCGCGGCCCCGATGACGGTAGTGGCTACATCCGGTGCAGGGCGCAGAGCTTGTTGCCGTCCGGATCGCGCAGATAGGCGAGGTACATCTTGCCCATGCCGCCTTCGCGCACGCCGGGCGGATCCTCGATGCTCACCCCGCCGTTGGCGAGGCCGGCGGAGTGCCAGGCCTGCGCCTCCTCGGGGGTCTTGCAGGCGAAGCCGATGGTGCCGCCGTTGGCGGCGGTGGCCGGCTGGCCATCGATCGGCTGGGTGACCGCGAACACCCCGGTCGGGGTCAGATAGAAGATGCGGTGCTCATCGACCATCGCCGGACCGATGCCGAGGGTCCCCAGGACCGCGTCGTAGAAGCTCTTGGCGCGACCCAGATCATTGGTCCCGATCATGATGTGCGAAAACATCGCTTTCTCCGTGTGGGTGGATTTTCAAACCGTCTCGACCGCCGCCGCGCCGGCCTCGGCCATGGCCGCCTCGAACGCCTGGTCGGTGATCATGTTGCGGGCGATGAGCACGCTGCAGCCGACGTGGTCGCAGAGATAGGCGCCTGTCGGTCCGGACCACCAGCGCTCGAGCACGCCGCGCTTGTGATGGCCGACCACGACCAGATCGGCCTTGATCTCGCGCGCATAGGCGCCGATGACTTTTGAAGGCTCACCGACGGTCAGCTTGGCGTGCACGTCCATGCCCAGGCCCGCCAGGCGGGCGACGCCGCGCTCGAGCACCTCGCGATAGCGCTGGAGCTGTTCGGCGATGAGGCCGCCGCTGAGGCCCTCGGCCATGCGCACGCCGCCGGCGTCGGTGGCCACCGACAGGACGAACACCTTGGCCGCCAGGCGCCGGGCCAGGATCGCGCCCTCGCGCAAGGCGATGCCGCCCTCGACCGAGCCGTCATAGGCCAGCAGAACCCGCTTATACATGCGCCTCCCTCAAGATCGGGGATGATAGACATCGGCGCGGCGCGGGCAAGCCGCGCCTTCGGCTGGTTACAGCGTGCGCTTGTGCAGGCGGCCGCCCTGCATGATCACGCTGAGGCTGGCGCCGCCGTTGTCGAACAGGGTGACGTCGGCCAGGGGATCGCCGTCGACCACGATCAGATCGGCGATCAGGCCTTCGGCCACCCGTCCGATGCGGTCGTCCATGCGCAGCAGCTGGGCGTTGATACTGGTCGCCTGGGCGAGGATCTCGGCCGGCTCGAAGACCTGGGCGCGGAGGGCGAATTCCGTCCCCTGACGATCCTGCTGCGCGCCCAAAAGGTCGGTTCCGAAACCGACCCTGAGCCCGGTGCGGCGCATCACCTGCAAGCCCTGCTGCACCCCGCCGGCGACCTGGCGCAGCTTGGCCTGGCTGACCGGCGGCAGGCCGAGGCGCTCGCCGTCCTCCAGCAGGGCGTAGATGGTGGCCAGGGTGGGGACCACGAAGGCGTCCCTGGCCTTGACCGCCTGGGCGGCTTCCTCGTCGATCAAGGTGGCGTGCTCGATCGAGCGCACGCCCAGTTCGGCGCAGCGCTGCACCGCCCGGGGCGGATGGCAGTGGGCCATGACATAGGCGCCGTGGCGCTCGGCCTCCTCGACGGCGGCGCTGATCTCGGCGTCGCTGAACTGCATCCGATCGACCGGATCGGCCGGACTGGCGACGCCGCCGGAGCCCATGATCTTGATCTGGTGGGCGCCCTGGCGCAGCTCCTCGCGCACCGCCCAGCGCACCTGATCGGGCGAATCGACAATGTGGGTGAAGCGCGCGCCGCCGCCCTCGCGCAGCTCGCAGGCGCAGGAGATATCGCCCGGCCGGCGCCAGTCGCCGTGGCCGCCGGTCTGGGAAAGGACCTTGCCGGCGTGCAGCAGCCGGGGGCCCGGGGCGAGGCCATCCTCGAGCGCCTGGACAACCCCCAGATCGGTGCCGCCGGCGTCGCGCACGGTGGTGAAGCCGCGGTCCAGCATCGCCGCCAGGGAGCGATAGGCGAAGGCGGCCAGATAGTCGCCGCGCCGGGTGATGATCTTCAGAATATCGAGATCGGAGGCCCACACGTGGACATGGGCGTCGATCAGGCCCGGCATCAGGGTGGCGCCGGCCAGATCGATGACCTCGCAGTCGGCGGGCCGCTTCACGCCGCGCTCGGAAATTCCCTGGATGAGGCCATCGGCCACCAGCACCTCGCCGCGGCGGGCCTCGGGTCCGACGCCGTCGAAGATGGCGGCGTTGGTGAACAGAATGGCGGTCATGGAGTCTCCTGGGCGCCGCTCCGGAGGCTGGCTTCGAAACGGCGCGCGATCCGGGTATCACCAACTGCGCGGGCGGCGGCGAGGCCTCCGATGAGTGAACCGCGCCGGCCGGGGGCGTTGGTCAGGCTCGTCCGGAATGCGCGCAGGGCCGCGGCCGGGCGATGCTCGGCGAGCAGCATTTCGCCCAGCTGCTCGCGGGCGGGAACCACCGGTCCGGGGGTGACCGGCAGCTTTTCGACCGCATCCTCCTGGTCGGCGGCGGCGGCGAGCAGGGCGAGCGCTCCGGCATGATCGCCGTTGGCCCGCGCCTGCCAGGCCCGAGCTTCCTCGAGCATGACGTCGGTCTGGACGGCCCAGTAGTCGTCGTGGGCGGCGCGCAGGGCGGCGAGGTCGGCTGCGAGATCGGCGATGTCGGCGTTGGCCGACTGCGGCGGAACGGCCCGGGAGTGACCGACCGCCCGGGCCCAGTGAACCAAGGCGGCCACCGACGCCGGCGATCCGGGCAGTGGCTGAAGCGCCGAGGCGCCCGCCCAGTCGCCGCGCTCGATGGCGTAACGCACGGGCATGGCGTTGGCGGCGTAGCCGAACTTGAATTGCGCCGCCGGCAGCCCGGTCATCGACCGCGCCTCGCTGACCACCGCCGCCGCTTCGCGCCAGCGGCCGCGCTGCAGCAGGGCATAGGTCAGATAGTCCATGGCGTGCAGCTGCTCGCCCAGGTCTCCCTGGGCGCGCGCGGCGGCGATCGCCGCCCGATTGGAGGCGATGGAATCGTCCCACAGGCCCAGTCGGGTGAAGATGTGCGAGGGCATGTGCAGGGCGTGCGGGGCCGAGGGGGCGATGCGGGAATAGGCCCTGGCGGCGGGAAGGCCGCGCGGGGCCAGTTCGGCGCTGTCGTAGGCATGGATCAGATAGTGCGGGACGCCCGGATGCTGCGGCTGGCGCTTCCAGATCGGCTCGAGGATGGCGGCGGCGCGCTTGTCGTTGGCGAAGGTCCTGTCGGTCGGCGACTGGGTGGCGATGAGGGCGAGGGCGAAGAACACCTGCGCCTCCTCGTCCTTGGGCCAGGTTCTTGCCAGCTTGCCCATGGCGGCGGCGTAGCGCCGCGCCCGGGCATCGGGCTTGACCGACGGGTCGCTGAAGTAGCCCCCCACCGCCGCGATGTAGGCCTCCTCGCGCGGGCTGACCGGATGGATAGCGGCGGCGCGCTTGACCTCCTCGGCCCCGGCGGCGAACTCGGTGGGCGAGGGCGGCGCCCAGAGTTGGTGGTAGTTGGTCATGGCCGCGCCCCACCAGGCCATGGCGCAATGCGGATCGGCGGCGGCCACCTCCAGGAAGGCGCGCTCGGCGGGGCTGTAGGCGAACGAGTGCAGCAGGGCCAGGGCGCGGTCGAAACGCGCGGTCACCGCCGGGCTGCACGAGGTGGCGAGGTGGGCGCGGCCCAGCTTTTCCGGCGCCGGGTGGTGGTGATGCTCCTGGGCTCGGAGCGGACCCGCCAGGAGCAGGGCCAGGGCCAGGATGACGCGGCTCGGCTTCATCGGGCGCCTCCCAAACGCACCGATGGAGCCTATCCCGGCGGGAGCGCAGCGGCAACGCTTCGCCGGGCCGCGAGCCAGGCTGGCCACGCCCGAGATGCTATTTCGGCAGCAGGCCGATGGCGCCGCCGACGGCGCGATCGAACACCCGCCTGGGCAGGAGCCTGGGCAGTATCCAGTTGGCCAGGGCCCCCGGCACCACCGCGTAACGGACCTTGGGCCTGGCCGCCGTGAGGGCGGTGAGCACGACCTGGGCGATGCGCTCGGGCGGAAAGCCCTTGCGCCCCTCGCGCAGCATGTAGTGGCGGAAGGTCCTGAGTGGCTGGTCGTAGGCCGAGCCGGCATATGGGCCCAGGCCCTCGGCCTCGGCCTTGTCCCAGATCGGGGTGGCCACCGAGCCCGGGCCAATGATGATCACATCGACGCCGAACAGCTGCAGCTCGCGCCGCAGGCTCTCGGAATAGGCCTCCAGGCCGTGCTTGGCGGCCGCGTAGGCGCCGAGGAACGGGAAGGCGATCTTGCCGCCGACGGAGCTGATGTTGACGATCCGGCCCGGCGCGCCGGTGAGCGCGGGGTCCGTGCCCAGCAGGGGAGCGAACGCCTGGGTGACCAGGAACGGGCCGACGAGGTTGATCTCGATCTGGCGGCGGAAATCGGCCGATGGTTGCAAGGCCAGGGGGCCAGAGATGGCCGCCCCGGCGTTGTTGACCAGGCCGTCCAGCCGCGTCCCAGCCAGGGCGGCGCGCACTTGGCCCGCAGCGGCGGCGATGGCCGTCTCGTCGGTGACATCGAAGATCAGGGGTTGGAAGGCATCGCCGCAGGCCTGCTTCAGGGCGGCGGCGTCCTCGGCCTTGCGCACCGAGCCGAACACCCGGAAGCCGGACTCGGCCAGAGTCCGGGCGGTGGCCGCGCCAATGCCGGTGGAAACGCCGGTGACGACAACGGTCTTCATGGATGTCGCCCTTGTGGAGCAGGCGTGCCAGACGGCGCCTGGCCATGCTCCGCCTGCAGCTCGCGAAGCCGGATGTCGAGCGCCGCGCGCTGGGCCTGGTTGAAGATCGGGTAGCGGAAGAGATCGAGGCCCTGGGCGCTCTGGATCGCCCTGGGCCCGATGAACAGGTAGGCGCCCTGATAGGCGCCGACGAGACTCCGCCCCTCGGCCAGATAGACCATCTCCAGGTCCATGGCGCAGCTCTCCAGATCGTCCGCTTCCCGGGTGACGACGACGAATTTCGGCGGCGCGGGGGCGGCGCGCCAGCAGACGCCCAGGGCGGAGGGCGCGGGCGGCGATGGCGGCCCCTGGCGGCAGGCGGCCAGGAGCGCGAGCGCCCCCACGAAGGCCAGGCGGCTAGCTCTCGCCGCTGCCATAGGGCCTGGTCAGCACCTCCAGGAGATTGCCCTCGGGATCGGGGAAATAGACCCCGCGGCCGCCGTCGTTGGTGTTGATCTGGTTCGGCCGGCGGCGGAAGGGATCGGCCCAATGCTCGAGCTTGCGCGTGTGGATGCGCTCGATCACCGCGTCGAAATCCGCCTCGTCGATCAGGAAGGCGTAGTGCTGCAGCCGGGGTTCCTGATCGGTGTTGGCGAAATCCAGCGACACGCCATTGTCGAGCTGGACGACATCGAAATGGGCGAAGTGCGCGGGCGGCGGGCGGCCAAGCATGTCGGCCAGGAACCGGGCCGTGGCCTGCTGATCCTTGCACCAGACGATGGTGTGGTTGAGTTGCGCGGTCATGGGCGACCTCCGCATCCACTGTGCCAGCCTCGTCGGCGGTTGTGAACCACCGCCGGCTCCTCTAACCGCCGCCAATGCTCTTGCGCGCCGCCTACGAGGAGAAGCTCGCCGCCGGCGATGTGCGGCCCGACGCCGGCCAGGCGGGCGCGCTGGCGGCGCTGGAGCGGCTGGAAGACGATCTCGCCGCCAACGGCCGGCGCCGGTTCGGCCGCCGCCGCGAGGCCCCGCGCGGGGTCTATCTCTATGGACCCGTGGGCCGCGGCAAATCGATGCTCATGGACCTGTTCTTCGAGACCGCCCCGGCGGCGCGCAAGGCGCGGGTTCACTTCCATCTGTTCATGGCCAGAATTCATCGGCTGGCCAGGCAGTGGCGCGAGGGATCGGCGGCCGAGCGCCGGGCCGCCTTCGGCAAGGCCAGGGGCGATGATCCGATCGCCCCCATCGCCGCCCTGATCGCCAGCGAGGCCGAGCTGCTGTGCTTCGACGAGCTGGAGGTGAGCGACATCGCCGACGCGATGATCCTCGGGCGCCTGTTCGAGGCCTTGCTGGCCATCGGCGTCACCCTGGTGGCGACCTCCAACCGGGCCCCAGGCGATCTCTACCAGGACGGCCTCAACCGGCAGCTGTTCCTACCCTTCATCGCCCTGCTGGAGCACCGGCTGGAGGTGGTCGCGGTGGCCGGCGGCCACGACTGGCGGCTGGACAAACTGCGCGCCGCCGGCGCCTGGTTTGCGCCCATCGACGCCGACAACGAGGGCCAGTTCGATCAGCTGTGGCGGGCGATGGTCGGCGTCGGCGGCGAGACCGGCGCCACCCTCAGCGTGCTTGGGCGCACGGAACATTGGCCGAGGGCCGCCGGCGGCCTGCTGCGCGCCCATTTCGCCAGCCTGTGCGTGCAGGCGCTGGGCCCGGCCGACTACATCGCCATCGCCGCGCGCTTCCACACCGTGTTCATTGAGGCCGTGCCGAGGCTGGCGCCCGGCCAGCGCGACGCCGCGCGGCGCCTGGCGATCCTCATCGACACCCTCTACGAGGCGCGGGCGCGGCTGGTGGTGCTGGCCGCCAGCGAGCCGGGCGCCATCTATCCGGCCGGCGACCAGGCGTTCGCCTTCCAGCGCACCGCCTCCAGGCTCGAGGAGATGCGCTCGGCGGCGTGGCTGGCGGAGGGCCAAGTGGAGTCGGCGGCGTGAGCGGCCTGGCGCCGACCACGCCCGCCACGACGCTGACCACCGCCGCGAGCAGCTCGAGACTGCGGTAGGCGTATACGCCGGTGATCGCCGACGGCCGCGCTGTTGACAGCCCCTCGCGGGCGCTTATGAGAACCGCCATGGCGGGCGGACGCAGGATCTAGAGCGGGTGGAAGCAAGAGCCCGCCCCCTATCGCCGCATCTGCAGATCTGGCGCTGGCACATCACCCTGGCGGCCTCGATCAGCCATCGGCTGACCGGCGTGGCGCTTTATATCGGCGCGATCCTGCTGGCGCTGTGGGCCGTGGCCCTGGCCGAGGGACCGGCGGCTTTCGCCGCCTATACCGACGCGTTCAGGAACCCGCTCGGCTGGGCGGTGCTGTTCATCATCATCCTCTCGGCCTTTTTCCACCTGGCCAACGGCATCCGCCACCTGGCCTGGGACCTCGGCTTCGGCTTCCGGCTGAAGACCGCCGACGCCACCGCCTGGATCGTCATCGCCTTCGGGGTGATCGCGGCCGTGGCCTTCTTCGCGCGGCTGTCGGCGTTTGGGGCCTTCGGCCATGGATGATCCAAGGACGCCGCTGTCCCGGGCCCGGGGCCTGGGCGCCGCCAAGCGCGGCGTCGGCCATTTCATCGGCCAGAGGGTGTCGGGCGCGGCTCTGGTCATCCTGCTCTGCTGGGGGCTCTCGCAGACCCCGTTCCTGGTCGGCGGCGGCTATGATTTCGCCAGGACCTGGCTGGCCAGCCCGCTCAACGTCGCCCTGATCAGCCTGCTGCTCGCGGTCGGCCTCTATCACGCCAGGCTGGGCATGGCGGTGATCATCGAGGACTACGTCCAGGCGCCGATCCCCCGCACCGCGCTCTTGATCCTCAATGTGTTCGTCGCCGCGGCGCTGGGCGTGGTCGGGATCGTCAGCCTGCTCAAGGTCGCCTTCATCGGCGGGGGCGGTTGAGCATGGCCGCCTACGAGCTGATCGATCATTGCTTCGATGTGGTCGTGGTCGGGGCCGGCGGCTCGGGCCTGCGCGCCGCGCTCGGCTGCGCCGAGGCGGGGCTGAAGACCGCCTGCATCACCAAGGTGTTCCCGACCCGCTCGCACACCGTCGCCGCCCAGGGCGGCATCTCCGCCAGCCTCGGCAACATGGGCCAGGACGACTGGCGCTGGCACATGTACGACACCGTCAAGGGCTCGGACTGGCTGGGCGACCAGGACGCCATCGAATACCTGGTCCGCCACGCCCCGGCGGCGGTCTACGAGCTCGAGCACTGGGGCCTGCCGTTCTCGCGCACGCCGGAGGGCAAGATCTACCAGCGCGCCTTCGGCGGCATGACCCGCAACTATGGCGAGGCGCCGATCCAGCGCACCTGCGCGGCCGCCGACCGCACCGGCCACGCCATGCTGCACGCCATGTACGGCCAGTCGCTCTCGAGGAGCGTCGAGTTCTTCATCGAATACTTCGCCCTCGATCTGATCATGGACGAAGGGGTGTGCCGGGGAGTCACCGCCTGGAAGCTCGACGACGGCTCGCTGCACCGCTTCCGCGCCCAGAAGGTGGTGCTGGCCACTGGCGGCTACGGCCGCGCCTACTTCTCCTGCACCAGCGCCCACACCTGCACCGGCGATGGCGGCGGCATGGCCCTGCGCGCCGGCCTGCCGCTACAGGACATGGAATTCGTCCAGTTCCACCCCACCGGCATCTACGGGGCCGGCTGCCTGATCACCGAGGGAGCCAGGGGCGAGGGCGGCTATCTGACCAATGCCGAGGGCGAGCGGTTCATGGAGCGCTATGCTCCGAGCGTGAAGGACCTGGCTCCGCGCGACATGGTCAGCCGGGCGATGACCATCGAGATCCGCGAGGGCCGCGGGGTGGGGCCGAAGAAGGACCACATCTTCCTGCACCTCGATCACCTGGATCCGGCGGTTCTGCACCAGCGCCTGCCGGGAATCTCGGAGACGGCGAGGATCTTCGCCGGGGTGGACGTGACCAAGGCCCCGATCCCGGTGCTGCCGACCGTGCACTACAACATGGGCGGCATCCCCACGAACCATCATGGCGAGGTGGTGAGCCTGGCCGACGGCGATCCCGACAGCCTGGTTCCCGGCCTGATGGCGGTCGGCGAAGCGGCCTGCGTCTCGGTGCATGGGGCCAATCGCCTGGGCTCCAACAGCCTGATCGACCTGGTGGTGTTCGGACGCGCCGCCGGGCTGCGCTGTGCCGAGACCCTGAGGACCGACGCCACCCAGCCGGAGCCGAAGGCGGCCTGGACCGAGGCCCACGTGGCCAGGTTCGACCGCCTGCGCCACGCCGCCGGGGCGCATCCGACCGCCGCGCTACGGGCGGCGATGCAGACGGCGACGCAGGAGGACGCGGCCGTGTTCCGCACCGGCGAGACGCTCTCGGCCGGGTTCGCGCGCCTGGGCGAAGTGCACGCCAGGCGGGCCGATATCGGCGTCTCCGACCGCGGCCTGATCTGGAACTCCGACCTGATGGAGACCCTGGAGTTCGAGAACCTGATCGCCCAGGCGATCGTCACCGTGGCTGGGGCGGTCAACCGCACGGAGAGCCGCGGCGCCCACGCGCGCGAGGATTTCCCCGAGCGCGACGATCAAAGTAGGATGAAGCACACCCTGACCTGGTTCGACGACGCCTCCGGACAGGTGCGCATCGACTACCGGCCGGTGCACGATCAGCCGATGACCAACGACGTCGCCGCCATGCCCCCCAAGGCGCGGGTGTATTGATGGGATGGCTCCATTGTTCTCTTCGCCCCGCGTCGGGGGGAAGGGGCGCGGAGCGCCGATGGGCGGGGACCCCCCTCCCGGCCTTCGGCCGTACTCCCCCCTCAG
>DASYGN010000032.1:0-72337 GCA_035999625.1 Caulobacteraceae bacterium
ATGGCTCCCCGGGCAGGACTCGAACCTGCGACCCGCCGGTTAACAGCCGGCTGCTCTACCAACTGAGCTACCGAGGATCAGGCATCGCCGAAGGCGAGCGCTAATACGCTGCGCCACCCCGGCGCGCAAGCGGCCGCGCCCGGTTGCCAGGAACCGTCGAGGTGCTAGTGTTTTCCACAAAATATAAGGTCGGGAGGACTGGCCATGGGCGTGCGGCGGCTGTTGCTGTTTTCGGCGTTGGCGGCGGCGCCCGGCGTCGCCTTGGGTGGGAGCGGCAGCGCCTCGGTCCGGCGATGCGACACGGCCCGGGAATATCAGCAGGGCTTGGCCGACTATCAGGCGGCGAAGTTCGCCTCGGCGGCCAGCCACTTCCGCAACCTCGCCGAGGCGCAGCCAAAGGATGCCAATGTCTGGTTCTTGCTCGGCCAGGCCTATTCCGGCGAGGGCGATCTCAAGGGAGCCGAGAAGGCCTTGGCCAGATCGGTCAAGCTCGATCCGGGGCCGGTGGCCGCCCATCGCGACCTCGCCGTCGCCGAGGAAAAGCTCAACCAGGACCTCAAGGCGAGGGCCGAGCTTTCCGGGCTCACCGCCCGCCAGAGGGCCTGTAGCGATAGCTGCCCCGAAGCCGCCGATCTGAAGGCGGCGATCGCCGCCGTGCAGCAGGCGCTGGGCGTTGTGGCGCCAACGGCCGGACTGCCGTTGCATGGCGATTACGCCTTCGGTTGAGCGCCGACCAATAGCGGACTTGCCGCCGGGACGCATTGACGCGCCAGCCTTAGCGGAACCCGCCGATCAAGCGCTGCGTTGACATCGCTGCCGATGTCCGCTCGCGCTGAATATTCCGACCTCCCGGCCACCCTGGCCCCCCATCCGTTGCGCCGCGCCATCCATCGATTCGACGCCAGGCTCCGGCGGGAGCAGGGCGTGATCGAGTTCAGCAATCGCGCCGACTGCGTCCTGCGCATCGGCGTGGTCGCCGCCCCGGCGCGGGTGACGCTTTCCGATGGGCGGGTGATCGAGGCCGGCCAGCCGGTGATCGCCCTGCATTTCTGGAACGAGCATCTGGCCTCGATCGACGGGACCGGGATCGCCTGGGGCGTGGCCATGCATCGCCGCCTGACGCGCTCGCTGCGCGACCTGGCCAAAGCCATGACCGCCGATCCGCGGCTCACCGGCGCCAAGGCGGTGTGCGCCGACATGGCCAACGCCTGGCGCCACCGGCCCGAGGCCATGGACCGCTTCGCCCACCGCTTCGGCTTCGAGGCGGTGCAGATCGGGGCCAAGAGCGCCCGGCGCCCGCTCAACCTCGGCGAGGATATCTGGCTGTTCTGCATGACCTGGGCGTTCAATCCCAGCGCCCTGGTTCACCGGGGGGTCCTGCGCCGCCATGACGCCCTGTGGATCTCGCGCGAGAGCTTCCTGGCGAGGTTCAGGTAGCTGGAGGCCTGGGCCGGAATCGAACCGGCGTGCACGGATTTGCAGTCCGCTGCGTCACCACTCCGCCACCAGGCCGCGCCAGAGGTGGCGATGGCTAACAGATGCGCGATTGCCGGGCAATCGGCCCGCGCCCTATAAGCCTGCGGCGACAACCGGAGCCCATCGATGACCGCGGACTTCTCCCGCCAGCGCCAGATCATGGTCGACAGCCAGGTGCGCACCCAGGATGTCACCGACCCGGCGATCATCGAGGCGATGCGCGCGTTTCCGCGCGAGAGTCTGGTTCCAGCGAACAAGAGCTGGCTGGCCTACGCCGATGCCGAGGTGGAATACGCGCCCGGCCGGTGGCTGCTGCGGCCGCGCGATGTCGGCAAGCTGTTGCAGGGTGTCTCGCCCAGGACCGGCGAGCGGGCGCTGGCCATCGCCGCGCCCTACGCCGGCGCGATCCTCGAGCGCATGGGCCTGAGCGTCAGCCATCGCCAGGCCGACGCCGCGCCTGACGGCGAATTCGATCTCATCGTTGTGGAAGGGGCGGTGGCCAAGACCCCGGAGGCCTGGCTCGAGGCCCTGGCTGCGAACGCTCGCCTGGGCGTCGTCGAACGCCAGGGCCCGGTGGGCCGGGCCATGCTCTATCTGCGTACTCCCGCCGGTGTCGGCGCCCGGGCGCTGTTCGACGCCACCCCGCCGGTTCTGGCCGGCTTCGAGCCCAAGCTCAGCTTCGCTCTCTAGGGTCATCTGGCGCGCGCTCGAACCCTTCCGGTCAAGCTGGCGGGCGGCCGAGTCGTGTGACGTCTTAGCTCTCGACAAGCATAGGCGAAGATGTTTACACGATTGATTGGGTTGCAGTTATCAAGGGGGGCAATCCCGCTCGCCCTGACCCCATGGTCAATTAACTATGCCGGAACAGTCCGCCCAAGAACCGACGATGGACGAAATCCTGGCCTCCATCCGGCGGATCATCACCGACGATGACGCGCCGGCCGAGGACGCCAAGGCCGCCGAAACCGACGCCAAGGCCGCCGAATCCGCCGCCGCCAGTTCGACCCCGCCAGCCGCCAAAGGCAAAGGCGAGGAGGCGCCCAGCGTCGCCGAGGCCGAGCCCGCGCCGACTGGCAAGGCTGAATCGGGCAAGAAGAACACTGACGATGCTGCAACTCTTTCGGAGAAGAACATGGCTGATACTAAAGGGGGCGAGGCCCAGTCAGTCGAAGACGAAACGCTGATCGGAGACAAGGCTACTTCCGACACCGCTTCCGCCTTCGCCAAGCTTTCCGTCGCCGTCAAAGAATCTGCAGGAGAACCGTCAATGACCATGCCCGCACCGGGCCGCAGCCTGGAGGACGTGGTCCGCGAACTGCTGCGTCCGATTCTCAAGGAGTGGCTCGAAACCCATCTGCCTGAGATCGTTCGCGAGCACGTCGAAGAAGAAGTAGCGCGGATTTCCCGGGGCAGCAGACCACGCTAAACCCCGTCTAGCCCCTTCCTTTCAGCCGGGAGGGGCTCCGCGCCCCGTCTCCGGGGCTTGTTCGTCCCGCCAGGCGTTGGTGTCCATGCTCGATAAGTCGTTCGATCCGGCGTCAGCCGAACCCAGGCTCTACCAGGCCTGGGAGACATCGGGCGCGTTCAAGCCCAATCCCGATCCGGCGGCGCCGGCGTTCTCGATCGTCATTCCGCCGCCGAACGTGACCGGCTCGTTGCACATCGGCCACGCGCTCAACAACACGCTCCAGGATGTGCTGATCCGTTTCGAGCGCATGCGCGGGGCGGCGGCCCTGTGGCTGCCCGGCACCGACCATGCCGGCATCGCCACCCAGATGGTGGTCGAGCGCCAGCTCGCCGAAGCCGGCAACATCAGCCGCCGCGACATGGGCCGCGACGCTTTCGTCGAGCGGGTGTGGACCTGGAAAGGCGAGTCCGGCGGGGCGATCGCCAACCAGCTCCGCCGCCTGGGGGCCTCATGCGACTGGAGCCGCGAGCGCTTCACCCTCGATGAGGGCCTCTCGCGCGCCGTGCGCCAGGTGTTCGTCACCTTGCATCGCCAGAAGCTGATCTATCGCGACAAGCGGCTGGTGAACTGGGATCCGCACTTCCAGACCGCCATTTCCGATCTCGAAGTCGAGCAGCGCGAGGTCGAGGGCCACTATTGGCACTTCGCCTATCCCCTCGAGGACGGGTCCGGGGAGATCGTGGTCGCCACCTCCAGGCCGGAGACCATGCTCGCCGACACCGCCGTGGCGGTGCATCCGGACGATGCGCGTTACCAGGCCTTGATCGGCAAATGCGTGCGCCTGCCGATCGTCGGGCGACCGATCCCGATCATCGCCGACGACTACGCCGATCCGGACAAGGGCTCCGGCGCGGTCAAGATCACCCCAGCGCACGATTTCAACGACTTCAAGGTCGGTCAGCGCCATCGGCTGCCGATGATCAACATCCTCGATCCGCAGGCGCGGCTGAACGAGGCCGTTCCGGGCGCCTATCGCGGCCTCGACCGCTTCGCCGCGCGCAAGAAGGTGGTGGCCGAGTTCGAGGCGCTGGGCCTGCTGCGTGGGGTGGAGACGCTGCGCCACGCGGTGCCGCACGGTGACCGGTCCGGGGCGGTGGTCGAGCCCTACCTCACCGACCAGTGGTACGTCGACGCCAAGGTGCTGGCCGGTCCGGCGATCTCGGCGGTGGAGGATGGTCGCACGGTGTTCGAGCCGCGCCACTGGGAGAAGACCTACTTCGAATGGATGCGCAACATCGAGCCCTGGTGCATCTCGCGCCAGCTGTGGTGGGGGCATCGGATCCCGGCCTGGTACGGACCGGACGGGCGCATCTTCGTCGCCGAGGACGAGGCCGCCGCCGCCGCCGCGGCGCGTGAGCACTATGGCCGCGAGGAGCCTTTGCGCCAGGACGAGGATGTGCTCGACACCTGGTTTTCCTCGGCCCTGTGGCCGTTCTCCACCCTGGGCTGGCCGGAAAAGACCGCCGACCTGGCCAGATTCTATCCCACCCACACCCTGGTCACCGGCTTCGACATCATCTTCTTCTGGGTCGCCCGGATGATGATGATGGGCCTGCACTTCACCGGCCAGGCGCCGTTTCGGCGGGTGTTCATCAACGCCCTGATCCGCGATGCGGAAGGGGCCAAGATGTCCAAGTCCAAGGGCAATGTCATGGACCCCCTGGAACTCATCGACGCCTACGGCGCCGATGCGCTGCGCTTCACGCTGACGGCCATGTCCGGCCAGGCCCGCGATATCCGCCTCTCCACCGCGCGCATCGAAGGCTATCGCAACTTCGGCACCAAGCTGTGGAACGCCGCCCGCTTCTGCGAGATCAACGATTGCGCGCCGGTGCAGGGGTTCGATCCCGCCGGCGCGCGCGACCGGGTCAACCGCTGGATTCTCGGCGAAACCGTCGCCACCGCCATAAAGGTCACCCAGGCGCTGGAGACCTGCGCCTTCGATGCCGCCGCCGCCGCCCTCTACCGGTTCGTGTGGAACACCTATTGCGACTGGTATCTCGAGCTGATCAAGCCGAGCTTTCGCGCCGCCGATGCGGCCACCACGGCCGAAACCCGGGCGATGGCCGCCTGGGTGCTGGAGACCATTCTGAGGCTGCTGCATCCGGTGGCGCCGTTCATCACCGAGGAGCTGTGGGCCAAGACCGGTCGGCGGCAGGGGCTGCTGATCTCCACCGATTGGCCGCAGCTTTCCCAAACCTGGATCGACCCAGAGGCCGGGAGCGAGATCAACTGGCTGATCGAGCTGGTGTCCGAGATCCGCCAACTGCGCGGCGAGATGAACGTGCCGCCGGCGGCGAAGCCGGCGCTGGCGCTGATCGGCGCAGCGCCAGCCAGTCGCGATCGGCTCGAACGCCATCGCCCGCTGATCCTGACTCTGGCGCGCTTGAGCAGCGCCCAGACGGCGCCGTCCGCCCCGCCCGGTTCGGCCTTGTTCGTGGCTGGCGAAGCCACCGGGGCTCTGGCGATCGCCGAGCATATCGACATCGCCGCCGAGCGCGCCCGCCTGGCGCGCGAGATTGCTGCCCACGCGGCGGACATCGACCGCACCGCCAGGAAGCTCGCCAACGCCGCCTTCCTGGCCAAGGCGCCCGATGAGGTGGTCGAGGAGAACCGCGAGCGCCTGGCTCAGTCGGAATCGGCCAAGGCCAGGCTGGAGGGAGCCCTCACCCGGTTGGAGTCCGTCGCCTGAGTCGATGCTTTACAGGCCGCGCCGGCCTGTGCTTGTTCGCGAACCGTCATGACCGCTGATAACCCAAAGCCGTGGCCGGCGATGTCGATCGCCGAAGCCCACGCCATCCTCACCGCGCCAGGGGCTCCCTTTGAAATGGAGGAGCTGGTGATCCGCGGGGTTCGCACCCGCACCTGGAAGAACGCCCCGCCCAGCCTGCGCGCGGTGGTCGAGGCCTCGGCCGCCTTCTCCGAGCGCATCTTCCTGGTCCACGAGGACGAGCGGGT
Source organism: Caulobacteraceae bacterium (assembly GCA_035999625.1). Taxonomy (GTDB): domain Bacteria; phylum Pseudomonadota; class Alphaproteobacteria; order Caulobacterales; family Caulobacteraceae; genus Acaudatibacter. The sequence continues at coordinate 5,903 of DASYGN010000032.1, forward strand.
AAGCTTCGCCGCCTTCAAGGGCGCGGTGGCCAGGCTGGCGCACACGCTCATCGAGCGCGGCGTGGCCAAGGGCGATCGCGTGGCGATCGTCATGCGCAACCTGCCCGAGTGGCCGGTGGCCTTCTACGCCGCGGCGGCGATCGGCGCGATCGTCACTCCGCTCAACGCCTGGTGGACCGGGCCGGAGCTGGAATATGGCCTCGTCGATTCAGGGACCAAGGTGGTGTTCCTCGACGCCGAGCGCTTCGAACGCCTAAGCGAGCACCTGCCCCATTGTCCGGATCTCGAGCGGGTGTTCGTCAGCCGGCTGATGGAAGAGACCTCCAACCCGATGGTCGAACGCCTGGAGACCATCATCGGCGCGCCGAGCGAGTGGGCGGCGCTCGCCGGCCTCGCCTTGCCGCCGGCCGATATCGCGCCCGACGACCCGGCGACCATCTTCTACACCTCCGGGACCACCGGAAAGCCGAAGGGGGCGCTGGCTACCCAGCGCAACATCAACGCCAACATCATGGCCGCCGGCTCGGTCGCCGCGCGGGCGTTCCTGCGCCGGGGTGAAGCGCCGCCCGCGCCCGATCCGGACGCGCCGCAGCGCTCGGTGCTGCTGTCGGTGCCGTTCTTCCACGCCACCGGCTGCTTCGCGATCCTGAACACCGTGCTGGCCGGCGGCGGCAAGGTGGTGATGATGCGCCGCTGGGACCCGGTCCGGGCCTTCGAGCTGATCGAGCGCGAGCGGGTCAGCCTGGCCGGCGGCGTCCCGACCATCGCCTGGCAGCTCATCGAGCATCCGCTTCGGGGAAACTACGATCTCTCATCGCTGGAAAGCGTCGCCTATGGCGGCGCGCCCTCGGCGCCGGAGCTGGTGCGCAAGATCCGCGAGATCTTTCCCAGGTCCCAGCCTGGCAACGGCTGGGGCATGACCGAGACCTCGGCCACCGCCACCAGTCACGGGGCCGAGGACTACGAACACCGGCCCGACTCCTGCGGCCCGCCGGTGGCGGTGACCGATCTCAAGATCATGAGCATCGAGGGTGATCGCGAACTGGCCGTCGGTGAGCTTGGCGAGCTGTGGTGCAAGGGACCTCAGGTGGTCCCGGGCTATTGGAACAAGCCCGAAGCCACCGCCCAGACCTTCATCGACGGCTGGGTGAAGACCGGCGATCTGGCGCGGCTGGACGAGGAGGGTTTCTGCTTCATCGTCGATCGGGCCAAGGACATGCTGATCCGCGGCGGCGAGAACATCTACTGCATCGAGGTCGAGAATGTCCTCTTCGACCATCCGGCGGTGATGGATGCGGCCCTGGTCGGCATTCCGCACAAGACCCTGGGCGAGGAGCCGGGCGCGGTCGTCACCCTCAAACCGGGGGCCAGCGCCAGCGAGAGCGAACTGCGCGCCTTCGTCGCCGAGCGGCTGGCGGCGTTCAAGGTGCCGGTGCGGGTGCTGTTCTGGCCCGAGACCCTGCCACGCAACGCCAACGGCAAGATCATCAAGCCGGAGCTGCGCAAGCTGTTCGTCGAGGAGACGCCCGCCTGAAGGCCGCGCCGCGCCGCCAGGAATTGCTGATCGAGACCGTCGGCGGGCAGGGCGACGGCATCGCCGCCGGCGGGGTATTCACCCCCTTCACCCTGCCAGGTGAGCGGATCCTGGCCGAGGTTGAGGGCGAGCGGGCTCGTCTGCTCGAACTCCTGGCCGCCAGCCCTGATCGGGTGGCGCCGGCGTGCCCGCACTTTGGCGTCTGCGGCGGCTGTGCTCTCCAGCACTGGGCGCCGGCCCCGTATCTGGCCTGGAAGGTCGAGCAGGTGCGGCTGGCGCTGGCGCGCGTGCGCCTGGAGACCGAGATCCTGCCGCCGTTCACAGCCGAGCCGGGCTCCCGCCGCCGTTTGGCCCTGCACGCGCGCCGGGTGGATGGCGCCGTGCGCCTGGGCCTCAAGGAGCGGCGCACCTGGCGGGTGGCCCCGATCGTCCACTGCCCGGTGGCGGAACCGGCCCTGAGCGCCGCGCTGGCCGGCCTCGCGGCTGTGGCCGCGCCCTTCCTGGAGCATCCAAAGTCCGCGCCCACCCTGCATGTCACCTCCACGCTGACCGGGCTCGACATCGATATCACCGGCGTCGAAGCCAAGGGCGGCGGACCCTCGGCCGGCGCGCGCGCCAGAGCGGCCGAGGCGGCGAGGGCGGCCGACTTCGCCCGAGTCACCCTGGCCGGGGAAATCCTCTATCAGTCGCGCGCGCCGATGGTGCGCATGGGACCGGCGATGCTCGCGCCGCCGCCCGGGGCCTTCCTGCAGGCGGTGGCCGCCGCCGAGGAGGCGATGGTCGACTTCGCGCTTGGCGTCACCCAGGGTTCGCGCCGGATCGCCGATCTCTATTGCGGCCTCGGCGCCTTCACCTTTCCGGCCTCATTGTCGGCCCCGGTGATCGCCGCCGACATCGCCGCGCCGGTCATCGCCGCCGTGCGCAGCGCCGCTGGAACCGCCTCGGGGTCGAAGGGCGTCAGGGCCGAGGCGCGCGATCTCGATCGCCGGCCGCTGAGCGCGCGGGAGCTGGCCGGCGTGGACAGCGTGATCATCGATCCGCCTCGAGCCGGGGCGGCCAGCCAGCATCGCGAGATCGCCCGGTCGGACTGCCGCGCGGTGGTGGGCGTGTCGTGCAACCCGGCCACCTTCGCCAGGGACGCCCGCCTTCTCGCCGACGCCGGCTTTCGCCTCGCCAGGGTGCTGCCGGTGGACCAGTTCCTGTGGTCGCCGCATATTGAACTGGTGAGCGAATTTAGACGGTAGGCATGGCGCAAGGCGGCGGATTCACCGGCGAGGGTCGCAGGCAGGCGAGGGCCGGCGCCCTCAAGGCCGCGTGGTGGGGGCTCGCCGGCCTGGCCGCGCGCCGCCTGGTCAGGCGCAGGGAAGGCGAGTCGCCGATTTCGCCGGCCACATCCGAGCCGGCGCCCAGGGGTTTCGCCCGCGCGCAGTGGCTCGAGGCCTTCGAGAAGGATCGTCGCGACGTCGAGCAGGGGCTTTATCCGGCGATGGACGACATGCTGGCCAATCCGGCCGAGGCTGTGCGCGCGGCGATCGACATGCTGACCGATGCGCGTGAAGTGGACGCGCGGCGGCGTCGCCTGGGCGGCGGCGAAGCCAGGGACGACGCGCCAGAAGGGGGCGCCTATCCAGCCTATTACCGGCAGAATTTTCACTTCCAGAGCGGCGGCTGGTTCACCGCCGCCAGCGCCCGGCGCTACGAGGCCCAGGTCGAGACCCTGTTCGCGGGCGCGGCGGGGGCGATGCGGCGGCGCGCCTTGTCGCTGCTCGCAAGAGCCTGGCGAGCGCGCGATCAGCGTCAGTTGATGGTCGCCGACATCGCCTGCGGGTCGGGCGGCTTTCTGAGGGACCTCGCGCGCACCTTTCCGCGGGCCGGCCTGATCGGCGTCGACCTCTCGGCGGCCTACGCCCGGGAAGCGGCCGAGCGCTCAGGCGTGGCGACGATCCAGGCCAAGGCCGAGCGCTTGCCATTCGCCGACGCCAGTCTCGACGCCGCCGCGTGTGTCTACCTGTTCCACGAACTGCCGGCGGCGGTGCGCAAGGCGGTGGCGGTCGAGATCGCCCGGGTGCTGAAGCCTGGGGGCTTGCTGGCCTTCGCCGATTCGGTCCAGCCAAGCGAGGAGCCGCGCCTGGCCAGGCTCCTGGAGGTGTTCCCCGCCTATTTCCACGAGCCCTATTTCGCCGACTACGGCCGGACCGACCTGACCGCCGTGTTCGCCGAGGCTGGCTTCGTCGAGCGCGGCCGCGACCGGGCCTTCCTGACCAGCGCCATGTTGCTGGAGAAGCGCTAGCCCGCGGGCGGCGGCGAGGTGACCGTCTTCAGATAGGCGACGACATCGATGCGATCCTTGGCGTTGGCCATGCCGATGTAGGTCATCTTGGTGCCCGGCACGACCGCGCGCGGATTTTCGATCCAATGGTCGATCGCCTCGGCGTTCCAGGTGATGCCGAGGCTCTTGACGCCGTCGGAATAGCTGAAGCCGGGGGCGGTCCCGGCCTTGCGTCCGAAGATCCCCCAAAGATTGGGCCCGGTCATGTTCTCGCCGCCCTTGGCGGTGGTGTGGCAGGTCTTGCAGATGGCGAACTTGGCCTGGCCGTTGTCCAGGTCAGCACTCTGATAGGCGGCCGGCAGGTCGGCCAGAAGGGCCTTCTTCTGCGTCGCCGTGAGGCTCGGCGCCGGCGCCTCGGCGGCCGGCGCGACGACATTGCCGGCTTCGGCCGGCGGCTGGGGCTTGCTGCACGCCGCCAGCAACGCCAGGGCGAGGATCATGGTGACGCTGGTTCGCATGCCCTGCTCCTTAACCGCGCCGGGTCATCTCAGTCCAGGGCCTGCGGCCGGGCGCGCAGGCTCTTCAACTCGGCGCGCCGGGCCTTGGCCGCCAGGCGCTGCTGCTTTTCCGCCTGCGGCGGACGGGTCGGCTGTCTGGGCGCGGGCGGAAGGGCGGCCCTGGCGATGAGCGCGGCCAGCCGGGCCACGGCGTCGGCGCGGTTACGCTCCTGGCTGCGGTAGCGCTTGGCGGTGATGACGATCACGCCCTCGTTGGTCAGCCGCTGTCCCGCCGCCCGCTCCAGCCTGGCCTTCACGTCCGCGGCCAGCGAGGGCGAGCGGCGGGCGTCGAAGCGCAGCTGCGCGGCGGTGTAGACCTTGTTGACATTCTGGCCGCCCGGACCGGACGCCAGCATGTAGCTGAGATCGATCTCGTCATCCTTGAGCGCGATGGTGTCGGTGATCTTGATCATCGGAACCTCATTCGCCGAGCATGGACTCCCGCCTCCGGGCGGAGCAAGTCGGAAGCTTACCGCCATATGGGGAGGAACGCCGATGGATGCCGCCCAGTATCTGGCCCACGACGCCGTCGGGCTGGCCGGGCTGATCGCCGCGCGCCAGGTGAGCGCGAGCGAGGTGATCCAGGCGGCGCTGGCCAGGCTGAAGGCGGTCAATCCGAAGTTGAATGCGGTGACGCTCGATCTTGGCGAACGGGCCCTGGATGAAGTCAGGGCCGGCGCGCCGGCCGGGCCCCTGGGTGGCGTCCCGTTCCTGCTCAAGGACCTCGGCGCCCAGCTCGCCGGGACGTCGACCACCGCCGGCTCGCGGCTGCTGGGCGATCCGCCGGCTGCGGCCGACAGCGCCCTGGTGGCCGCCTACAAGCAGGCGGGGCTGGTGATCATCGGCAAGACCAACACCCCCGAGCTTGGGCTGGAGCCGGTGACCGAGCCGGCGCGCTTTGGCCCCAGCCGCAATCCCTGGGACCTCGAGCGCACCCCGGGCGGCTCCTCCGGCGGTTCGTCGGCGGCGGTGGCCGGCGGCATCGTTCCGGCGGCCCACGCCAGCGATGGCGGCGGCTCGATCCGCATTCCCGCCGCCTGCACCGGCCTGTTCGGCCTCAAGCCATCGCGCGGGCGGGTCTCGTTCGCCCCCGCCGATGAAGGCTGGGGCGGATTTTCCATCCATCATGCCCTCACCTGGAGCGTGCGCGACAGCGCCGCGCTGCTGGATGCGGTGTGCGCGCCACGGGCGGGCGATCCCTACTGGCGTGATCCGCCGTCGGCGCCCTTCGCCACCGAGGTGGGGCGCGAGCCGGGGCCCTTGCGCATCGCCTTCACCACCGCCGCCCTGGCCGCCCCGGCCATCGAGCCCGAATGCGCCGAGGCGGTGCGCGCGGCGGCAACGCTCTGCCAGTCGCTTGGCCACGAGGTCGAGGAAGTGGACCTGCCCTTCGACTATGCGCCGATTGGCGAAGCCGGCGGGACGGTGATCGCCGCCAGCGTCGCCGCCGCCCTCGACGCCGAGGCCGAACGCCGGGGCCGCCCGATTGGTCACGGCGAGATCGAAGATGTCACATTGGCCATGTACGAGCGCGGCAAGCGCATCGGCGGCAGCCAGTATGTGCGCGCCCTGCAGGCCTGCCACGCTTTTGGCCGCACGATGGCCGAGGTGTTCCTCGGCATCGACGTCCTGGTGATGTCGACCTTGGGCTCGCCGGCCATTCCCCTGGGCTGGCTGCGCGGCGGCGGCTTGGAAAGCTACGCCCAGCGCCTGTTCGCCTTCATGCCCAACACCCAGGCGTTCAACATCACCGGCCAGCCGGCGATGAGCGTTCCCTTGGCGATGAGCGCCGGCGGCCTGCCGATCGGGGTCCAGTTCATCGCCAGGACCGGCGAGGAGGCGGTGCTGTTCAGGCTCGCCGGCCAGCTCGAGCGGGCCGCGCCCTGGGCCGGCCGACGGCCGAGACCATGAGCGGCGTCGACCGCTGGTAACTCCTCGGCTATTATCAATCCGCCCGGGGAGCGCCATATCCATCGTCGCCGAACGATGAGCAGGATCAACCAGACTTGCCGACCACAGTATTGACGCCTGACCTGGCCGAGGCGGTGAGCGCCGGTCTCGTCGACGCGTTCGCCCGCGCCGCCAGCGAAGCCACGCCGTTTCGCCATTGGATGGTCCTAGGCGTGTTCCCGCCCGGCCTGACCGCGGCTTTGCGGCGCCTCCCGTTCGGCCCGCCCGATCTTGGCGGCGTCTCTGGCAAGCGCGAGTTGCATAACGACCAGCGCCACTATTTCGATGCCGCCAACAACGCCCGCTTCGAGGCCTGCGGCGCGGTCGCCACGGCGTTCCAGTCGCCGCGCGTGGCCGGCGCCATCGAGCGCGCCACCGGGGCCGATCTTTCCGGCAGCTATGTGCGTCTCGAGTATGCGCAGGACAGCGACGGCTTCTGGCTGCAGCCGCACACCGACCTTGGGGTCAAGCGCTTCACCATGCTGATCTATCTGGCCGAGGGGGACGACCAGAGCGATCTCGGCACCGACCTCTATGCCGATCCCGGCGCCTGGGCCAAGCGCTCTCCGTTCGTCGACAATACCGCCCTGGTGTTCGTGCCCGGCGATGACACCTGGCATGGCCTGGAGCGGCGACCGATCGCCGGTCTGCGGCGCTCGGTGATCATGAACTACGTCACCGACGCCTGGCGCGAGCGCTGGCAGCTCGCCTATCCGGAGACGCCGGTTCGCCCCTGAAGCAGGCGCCGCACCGCGGCGGCGGCCTCGCCCGTGGCGTCGATCGCCGCGCGCGCCGGCGGCGGGGTGGAATCGCCCTCGAAGCGGCGGATGAACCCGCGATCCGCCAGGCCCTGGATGAAGCCCTGGTGACGGGGAAAACCCAGATCGAGCACCTCCACCGGATGCGGCGTCGCCAGGGCCTCGGAGATCATCGACACGCTGTCGCTGGTGACGATCAGCCGGTCGGCCAGGGCGAGGACGCCGAGATAGGGGTTTTCGCCGGTGCGATCCCATACGAGCGCGCGGTGATCGCCGCCGAAAGCCTCCACCAGAGCGGCCAGGACCGGTTGCGGCGTGCGCCGCGAGGGCACGATCGCCAGGGCGGCGTCGGACCCGGAGCGCATCCGTTCGAGGGCGTTGATCAGGCGCCGAGCGTCGGCGAGGGTGAAGGCTCGGCCGCGCAGATCGCCGCCGACGATGACGCCTGCCAGCGGCCTCCCCAGACCCGCCAGCCGTCCGCGCCAGGCATCGCCAGCATCGGCCAGCCGCCGCGGGGTGACATCGTGCAGCGCGGTCGCCACCTTGATCACCTTGCCGCCGGCGGGAATGGCGTCGTGAGCCATGGCGATGACCAGGTCGAAGGTGGCGGCGCGAAGCCTGGGATCCTGCACGTGAACGGCCAGGCTCTGGCCTTGGCTCGCGCGGCGAACGGCGAGCGCCCGCCCGGCCGCCCGACGACCGCAGCTGACCACGATGTCCGGCCACGGCGGCGCGAACGCGTCCATGCCCACCGTCTTTTCGACCACCGTGTCGGCGATCGCCTGCGCCAGCCCCCGCGCCTGGGTGCGCATGCCGGTCTCGCCGGTGGTGACAGCCCAGGCGGTGATGGTCACGAGGTGTTCTCTGGTGGCGCCGGCTGCAGGATTCGAACCCGCGACCTTCGCTTTACAAAAGCGCTGCTCTACCAACTGAGCTAAGCCGGCCGTCGGGCGAAATTATGCGCCAGCCCGGTTTGGCAAGGCAACGGGCTTGGGCAAAGCGGCGGCCTTCTCCTATATGGCGCCGCCATGGCCCGCGTTCTCATCACCTCGGCTCTGCCCTACATCAACGGCGTCAAGCATCTCGGCACCTTGACCGGATCGATGTTGCCGGCCGACGTCTACGCGCGCTTTCAGCGCCAGCGCGGCGCCGAGGTGCTGTATATCTGCGCCACCGACGAGCACGGCACGCCGGCCGAACTGGCGGCGCGCGAGGCCGGGCAGGGGGTGGCCGAGTACTGCGCCGAACATCATGCGCTGCAAAAGCGCCTGGGCGAAGCCTTCGGTCTGTCCTGGGACTGGTTCGGCCGCTCGTCCTCGGCCGAGAACCGCGCATTCACCCAGCACTTCGCGGATGCTCTGGAAGACCATGGCTTCGTCGAGGAGCGGCTCGACAAGTTGATCTATTCGCTGGACGACCAGCGCTTCCTTCCCGACCGTTACATCGAGGGGACCTGCCCGGTGTGCGGCTATGTCGGCGCGCGCGGCGATCAGTGCGACAACTGCGATTCCCTGCTCGACCCGGTTGACCTCATCGATCCCTATTCGACCATCTCCGGCTCGCGCAATCTCGAGGTCAGGGAGACCCGCCATCTCTACGTGCTGCAATCGAGGCTGCAGGACGAGATCGGCGCGTGGGTGGAGACGCGCCACCAATGGTCGGCGCTGGCCAGGGCGATCGCCCGCAAGCACCTCACCGAGGGCCTGATCGATCGCGGCATCACCCGCGATCTCGCCTGGGGCGTGCCGGTGACCCGCCACGGCGAGCCCAGGCCTGGCTTCGAGGCCAAGGTGTTCTACGTCTGGTTCGACGCGCCGATCGAATACATTGGCGCGACCGCCGAGTGGGCGCAGGCCAGCGGGACCGACTGGCGGCGCTGGTGGCGCACCGACGAGGGCGCGAGCGATGTCCGCTATGTCGAATTCATGGGCAAGGACAACGTCGCCTTCCACGCGGTCAACTTCCCGGCCACCATCCTGGGCTCGCGCGAGCCGTGGAAGACCGTCGACGTGCTCAAGGCCTTCAACCATCTCAACTGGTATGGGGCCAAGTTCTCCACTTCGCATGGCCGCGGGGTGTTCATGGATACCGCCCTTGATCTCCTGCCGCCGGATTGCTGGCGCTGGTACCTGATCGCCAATTCGCCCGAAGGCTCGGACGCCAGCTTCACCTGGGAGCAGCTGACGGCGGCGGTGAACCGCGACCTGGCCGACGTGCTCGGCAACTTCGTCAACCGGATCATGAAGTTCGGCGAGACCCGGCTCGGCGGTCGGGTTCCGGCCGGCGGCGAGCCGGGGCCGTTGGAGGACAGGCTGGTCGGCGATGTCGGCGCCAAACTGGCGGAGTTGACCGAGGCTCTCGAGGCCATCGAGCTGCGCAAATCGGCCCAGGCGCTGCGCGCCCTCTGGGTGATCGGCAATGAATATCTTCAGGCCGCCGCGCCGTGGACCGCGATCAAGACCGATCCGGAGCGCGCGGCGGTGATCGTGCGCACGGCGCTGAACCTCACCGCCCTCTACGCCCGCGTCTCGGCGCCCTTGATCCCTTATGCGGCGGAAAAGATCATCGCGGCGCTGGGCGAGGCCTGGCCGCCGGTGTGGCCATCCGACGATATCGCCACGGAGCTGAGCCGTCTGCCGACGGGCCGGCCAATCTCCGCGCCCGAGGTTCTGTTCCGCAAGATCGAGGAGGCCGACATCGCCGCCTGGAGCGAGCGCTTCGGCGGCGGTTAGCCGACGTGAGCGGCGATCTGATGCGCGCCGTCCCAGATCATGTGGCCGGCGACGAAGATCACGATCGCCAGGCCGATATAGCCTATCCACGGCGCGCGCTTCATCAGCCGGGCGATCGCCGACGCGGCCAGGCCGGTGAGGGTGATCGACAGCAGAAGCCCGAACACCAGGGCCCCTGGATGGGCCCGCGCCGCGCCGGCGACCGCCAGGACGTTGTCGAGCGACATGGAAAGATCGGCGATGAAGATCTGGGTCAGGGCCTGGCGCAGGGTCTTGGCGTGGGGGGCGTGCGGGTGACGCTTCTCCTGCTCGGCCCGGAGGTCGCGCCACATCCGCCAGCACACCCAGAGAAGCAGCAGGCCACCGGCCAGCAGCAGGCCGATGACCTGGAGCAGCCGGGCGGCGATCAGGGCGAAGCCGCACAGCATCACCGCCGAGCCGGCCAGGCCGAGGAAGATCGCCCGCCGGCGATTGTCCGGTGGCAACCCAGCGGCGGCGAGGCCGACGGCCACGGCGTTATCGCCCGCCAGGGTCAGGTCGATCATCACCACCTGGAAGAGGGCGCCGGCCAGACCCGCCCAGTCGATGCCTGCGCTCATCCCTGGCCGCCCACGCGGCTGGCCATGGAAAGGGCGACGGCCGCGGCGGCGGCGACATTCAGGCTCTCGAAGTCTCCGGCCATGGGGATGCGCGCCAGGACATCGCAATGCTCGCCCACCAGGCGCCGCAATCCCTCGCCCTCGGAGCCCATGACCAGCACCGTCGGGCGCCCGTCCAGGCAGTGGTCGAGGCGATCGGCGCCCCGGGCGTCGAGACCGATGGCGCGCCAGCCGAGGTCGGCCAGCCGCTCCAGGGCGCGGGCGAGATTGACCTCCCTGGCGTGCGGCGCTCGCTCGATCGCCCCGGCCGCGGCCTTGGCCAGCGCCCCGGCGAGGGACGGCGCGTGACGCTCCTGGAGGATGACCCCCCGGGCCCCGAAGGCGGCGGCGCTGCGGAAGATCGCCCCGACGTTCTGCGGGTCGGTCACCTGATCGAGCATCACCAGCACGCCGGCGGCGGGCGAGGCGAGGTCAGCCAGGGCCATGGGCTCGATCGGCCCGGCCAGCAGGGCCACGCCCTGGTGCGCCGCGCCTTTCGGCAGGAGTTGGCCGATCTCGGCCGCCGGAAGGATCTCGGCGATGCGGCCGGCCGGGCCCAGCAGGCGCGCCCGATCGGCGCTCGCCAACAGGCGCCGCGGCTCGCCCCGGGCCGGGTTGGCCAGGGCCGCGCGCACCGCGTGCCAGCCCCATAGCCAGTCCTCGCCCTCCGGCGCGCGGCGCCGCGCATTCGGCGACCATGAACGTCGGCGGCGATCGTTGCGTCGATGGGTGGTGGCCACTATAAGGCGCGCTCCTTGCTTTGACCGCCTCCGCCTCATAGGAGGAACACGCGTTTGGGGGAATGTCCCGAGCGGCAAAGGGGGCGGACTGTAAATCCGCTGGCGTACGCCTTCGTAGGTTCGAGTCCTACTTCCCCCACCAGCGCGCGTGACCTCCAGCATCGGGTCGGGAGCGGCGAGGGCGCGGGTATAGCACAATGGTAGTGCAGCAGCCTTCCAAGCTGAGGATGCGGGTTCGATTCCCGCTACCCGCTCCAATCCCTACCGCGAATTAAGCTGCCGCGAGTCATCGAGCCGGCTAAACCCTCCGACCAGGTGACGAGGGAGCTAGCTGATGAACATCTGGCTAGGCGCGGTGGCGCTGGCGGCGCTGGCGATCGCGGGGTCGGCGGGCGCGAGCACGGTGGAGATCCGGCATGCGGCCGCCCGGGTGACGGTGATTCCGGAGGCGCGCTCGGACGTGCAGGTGAGCTTCGCCAGGACCAACCCAAGGCTGCCCATGCGCTATGGCCGCGTGGGCGAGGTGACGGTGATCGACGGCAACCTCTTCATGCGCGGGGCCAACTGCCGCCACGGCGGAGTGGGCGTATGGGGCGTGGGCTTCATTCCCTACGACGAGCTGCCGCAGGTGATCGTCCGCACACCGATGAATGTGCAGGTCAAGGCGGACAAGGCGGTCTTCGGGGTGATCGGGCGCGCCGACGCCGCCCAGCTGGACAACGCCGGCTGCGGCGACTGGTCGATGGCCAACGTCGCCGGGCCGGTCAGCGTGCGCGTGGCCGGATCGGGCGATGTCCACGCCGGCAGCGCCGGCTCGGCGCTGGTGCGCATCAGCGGCTCCTCCGATGTCAGCTTCACCGACATCCATAACGGCCTTTCCACCGCGACCGCGGGTTCGGGGGATGTGCGCGCGATCAGCGTCAGCGGGCCGATGCACATACGCGTCACCGGCGCCGGCGACGTCATCGCCAGAGGCGGACAGGTGAGCGAACTCAGCGTCGCCGTGGCCGGGTCGGGCGATGTCAAGTTCGGCGGCGTCGCCGGCAAGCTCGACGTGTCGATCGCCGGCTCCGGCGATGTCGATGTCGGCAAGGTCACCGGGCCGATCTCCAAGCACATCGCCGGCTCGGGCTCGGTGAACGTCGGCAACTGACCGAGGGGGGCTGCGTTGGCGCCCGCCCTCCGCTAGTGGAACGAATCTGACATTCGCTACCCGCTCGACATCGCCCTTGGAGCGAATGTGTGTGGTATCGGGCGGGAATCAAATGTCGGAACGGACCACTAGCATCGCGGCCAATGGCGAAGGGGCGAGGATGCGCGCAGGGCTGATCGCCCCGTTGATCGGGGTTGCGCTCGTCCTGGCGAGCCTGCCGGCGTCGGCCGCGCCGCGTCTCGAGCTTCGCGCCCTGGCCGCGCGCGTGGTCATCGTCCCCGAGGCCAGGAACGACATCACCGTGCGGATGCTGAGATCCAACCGCGTCCTGCCGGTCAGGGTCATCCGCGCCGGCCAGGTGACCATCATCGCCGGCAATCTCGCCCACCGCGTGCACGGCTGCCCGATGCTGGCCGGCGGGGTCGGGGTGCGCGTCAGGGGTCTTGGCAATATCGAGGCCTTCGAGCTGCCGCACCTGCTGATCCGCACGCCCCTGGACGTGCGCGTCGTGGCCGGCGAGGCGGTGAGCGGGGTGGTCGGCCGCTCGGCCAGCCTGGACGTGGAGAACCGCGGCTGCGGCGCGTGGACCATCGCCAACACCCGTGGCCGCGAGCGCCTCAGCCAGATCGGCTCGGGCCAGGAGCGGGCCGGCGATTCGGCCGGGGCCGATCTGTCGGTCGCCGGCGGCGGCCTGATCACCACCCGGCGGGTCCGCGGCCTGACCACCATCGTTTCCAGCGGCGACGGCGAAATCCAGGTCGAGTCGGTGGCCGGCGATGTCATCGCCCGCATCGCCGGCTCGGGCGGCGTCGATGTCCGCGGCGGCCGCGCCCCGCATCTGAACGTCTCGGTGGCCGGCTCCGGCTCGATGCGCTTTGGCGGCGCGGCGGGCGCGGTCGCCGCCTCGGTCGCCGGCCCCGGCTACGTCAGCATCGCCCACGCCTGGGGACCGGTATCGCGGCAGGTTTTCGGGGCCGGCGAGATCCAGGTCGGGCGCTGAGCGAGACGTTGACGGCGGAGGGCTTCGCGCGTATCACCCGCCCTCCTCGCCGCGCCGGGCCTTCACGTCTCGGCGCTGTTTCGCGTTTAGCGGACGGCGAGGACCTAACGAGCCATGGACATTCGAAAGCCCAGATGCCGACAGTCAACCAGTTGATCCGCAAGCCCAGAACCAGCCGGCCGGTGCGCAACAAGGTGCCGGCGCTCAAGGGTTCGCCGCAACGCCGCGGCGTGTGCACGCGGGTCTACACGGTGACCCCGAAAAAGCCGAACTCGGCCCTGCGCAAGGTGGCCAAGGTGCGTCTGACCTCGGGCATCGAGGCGGTGTGCTACATCCCGGGCGAAGGCCACAACCTGCAGGAGCACTCGGTGGTGCTGATCCGGGGCGGGCGGGTGAAGGACCTGCCGGGCGTGCGCTATCACATCCTGCGCGGCGTGCTTGACACCCAGGGCGTCAAGGACCGCAAGCAGCGCCGTTCGCTCTACGGCGCCAAGCGGCCCAAATAAGGAACGAAATAGATGTCCCGCCGCCGCCGCGCCGAGAAACGCGATGTCCTGCCCGACCCCAAGTTCGGCGACCTCGTGCTCACCAAATTCATGAACTACGTCATGTACGAGGGCAAGAAGGCCGTCGCCGAGAACATCATCTACGGGGCCTTCGACCTCATCGAGACCCGCCGCCGCGACCAGGGCCCGCTGGAAACCTTCCACGCGGCGCTGGAGAACGTCTCGCCCTCAGTGGAGGTGCGCTCGCGCCGGGTCGGCGGGGCCACCTATCAGGTGCCGGTGGAAGTGCGGCCCGACCGCCGCCGGGCCCTGGCCATCCGCTGGCTGGTCAGCGCGGCGCGCAAGCGTGGCGAGAATACCATGACCGAGAAGCTGGCCGGCGAACTCCTGGACGCCTCGAACAACCGCGGCGCCGCGGTCAAGAAGCGCGAAGATACCCACAAGATGGCCGAGGCCAACCGCGCCTTCTCGCATTACCGCTGGTAGCGCCCATATAGAGCAACTTCCTAAACCGACACCCTTCCGAGCGCGGGCGGTTTGAGCTAAACCGCGCGCGCCTTTCGTTGAGCCCGCCTTTGGGCGGCTAAGCAAAAGATCACCCATGCCCCGCACCACTGAGATCAAAGACTATCGCAACTTCGGCATCATGGCCCACATCGATGCGGGCAAGACCACGACCACCGAGCGCATCCTCTACTACACCGGCAAGAGCCATAAGATCGGTGAGGTGCATGATGGCGCGGCCACCATGGACTGGATGGAGCAGGAGCAGGAGCGGGGGATCACCATCACCTCCGCCGCCACCACCGCCATGTGGAACGGCAAGCGGCTGAACATCATCGATACCCCCGGGCACGTCGATTTCACCATCGAGGTGGAGCGTTCGCTCAGGGTGCTGGATGGCTGCGTGGCGGTCCTCGACGGCAACCAGGGCGTCGAGCCGCAGACCGAGACGGTGTGGCGGCAGGCCGACCGCTACGACGTGCCGCGGGTGGTGTTCGTCAACAAGATGGACAAGATCGGGGCAGACTTCGAAAAGTGCGTGCAGTCGATCCGTGACCGCCTGGGCGTCAAGGCGGTGCCGATCCAGCTGCCGATCGGCTCGGAATCCTCGTTCAAGGGCATCGTCGATCTGGTGCGCATGAAGGCGGTGGTCTGGGAAAGCGAGGGTCTGGGCGCCAACTATCACGACGAGGAAATTCCCGCCGACCTGAAGGCGGCCGCCGACGAAGCGCGCCATTTCATGGTCGAAAACGCGGTCGAGCTCGACGACGAGGCGATGGAATCCTACCTGAACGGCGAGGACCCCTCGGTCGAGGTGCTCAACAAGTGCCTGCGCCGGGCGGTGCTGACCGGGGCCTTCTACCCGGTGTTGTGCGGATCGGCTTTCAAGAACAAGGGCGTACAACCGCTGCTTGACGCCGTGGTCGAATACCTGCCCTCGCCGGTGGATATCCCGCCGACCCCGGGGATCGATCTCAAGACCGGCCAACCGGTCGAGCGCAAGGCCGCCGATGGCGAGCCGCTGTCGGTGCTGGCGTTCAAGATCATGGACGATCCGTTCGTCGGCTCGCTGACCTTCTGTCGCATCTATTCCGGCAAGCTGGAGAGCGGCATGGGCCTGATCAACTCCTCGCGTGAGCGCAAGGAGCGGGTCGGACGCATGCTCCTGATGCACTCCAACAACCGCGAGGACATCAAGGAAGCCTTCGCCGGCGACATCGTCGCCCTGGCCGGTCTCAAGGATACCCGCACCGGCGACACGCTGTGCGATCCCACCCGCTCGCCGATCCTGCTGGAGAAGATGGACTTCCCCGATCCGGTGATCGAGATCGCCATCGAGCCCAAGTCCAAGGCTGATCAGGAGAAGCTCGGCGTCGCGCTGCAGAAGCTGGCGGCCGAGGACCCGACCTTCCGCGTGAACACCGACCAGGAAAGCGGCCAGACCATTCTGCGCGGCATGGGCGAACTGCACCTCGACATCAAGGTCGATATCCTGCGGCGCACCTACAAGGTCGACGCCAACATCGGTCAGCCGCAGGTCGCCTATCGCGAGACCCTGGGGCGAGCGTCCGAGATCATCTACACCCATAAGAAGCAGACCGGCGGCTCGGGCCAGTTCGCCGAGGTCAAGATCCTGTTCGAGCCGGCCGAGCCTGGCGCCGGCTACAGCTTCGAGAGCAAGATCGTCGGCGGCTCGGTGCCCCGGGAGTACATCCCTGGCGTCGAAAAGGGCCTGCTGTCAGCCAAGGACAACGGCCTGCTGGCTGGCTTCCCGGTGATCGACTTCAGCGCCACCTTGCTCGATGGCAAATATCACGATGTCGACTCCTCGGTGCTGGCCTTCGAGATCGCCGCCAGGTCGGCCTTCCGCGAGTTGCGCGGGCGCGCGGCGCCCAAGCTGCTGGAGCCGATCATGAAGGTCGAGGTGACCACGCCGGAGGACTACGTCGGCGATGTCATCGGCGATCTGAACTCTCGCCGGGGCATGATCCAGGGCACCGACCAGCGCGGCAACGCCCAGGTGATCATCGCCATGGTTCCGCTGGCCAACATGTTCGGCTACGTGAACACCCTGAGGTCCATGTCTCAGGGGCGGGCGAACTTCCACATGGAATACGACCACTATGAAGCGGTGCCGCAGGCGGTGGCCGATGAAGTGGTCAAGAAGTACGCTTGATCCGACGAGACTTCATTCAAACTTCCAACCCCAAAGCCCACCCAGGGCTGGAGCTTCAAAGAGATGGCCAAGGCAAAGTTCGAACGCACCAAGCCGCACTGCAACATCGGCACCATCGGTCACGTCGACCACGGCAAGACCACGCTGACGGCGGCGATCACCTCGGTGCTGGCCAAGACCGGCGGCGCGACCCTGCGCAGCTACGACAGCATCGACGCCGCGCCGGAAGAGAAGGCGCGCGGCATCACCATCAATACCGCCCACGTGGAGTATGAGACCGCCAACCGGCACTACGCCCACGTCGACTGCCCCGGCCACGCCGACTATGTGAAGAACATGATCACCGGCGCGGCCCAGATGGACGGCGCGATCCTGGTGGTCTCGGCCGCCGACGGCCCCATGCCCCAGACCCGCGAGCACATTCTGCTGGCCAGGCAGGTCGGCGTGCCGGCGCTGGTCGTCTACCTCAACAAGGTCGACATGGTCGACGACGAGGAGCTGCTCGAGCTGGTGGAGATGGAGGTGCGCGAGCTGCTGTCCAGCTACGAGTTCCCCGGCGACGACATTCCGATCGTCAAGGGCTCGGCCCTGGCCGCCCTCGAAGGCAAGGACCCCAAGATCGGCGAGCAGTCGGTGCTCGAGCTGATGGCCGCGGTGGACAGCTACATTCCTCAGCCGGCGCGCCCGGTCGACCAGCCGTTCATGATGGCGGTCGAGGATGTGTTCTCGATTTCGGGCCGCGGCACCGTGGTCACCGGCCGTGTCGACCGCGGGGTGATCAAGGTTGGCGAGGAAGTCGAAATCGTCGGCCTCCGCCCGACCCAGAAGACCATCTGCACGGGCGTGGAGATGTTCCGCAAGCTCCTGGACCAGGGTCAGGCCGGCGACAACGTCGGCGTGCTCCTGCGTGGCACCAAGCGCGAGGAAGTCGAGCGCGGCCAGGTGGTGTGCAAGCCGGGGTCCATCACGCCGCACACCGAGTTCGTCGCCGAGGTCTACATCCTCACCAAGGACGAGGGTGGGCGCCATACGCCGTTCTTCAGCAACTACCGGCCGCAGTTCTATTTCCGCACCACCGACGTCACCGGGGTGATCAAGCTCAAGGAAGGCGTCGAGATGATCATGCCCGGCGACAACGCCGAGCTGAACGTCGAACTGATCACCCCCATCGCCATGGAGGAGAAGCTGCGCTTCGCCATCCGCGAGGGGGGCCGCACGGTGGGTTCGGGGGTGGTCTCCAAGATCACCAAATAGTCCCGGCTCTGCTCTCTTGATCACGACGCGTCGGCGGGCTCTCGCTCTCCGGCGCGTCAGTGTCTAAAAGGGACGCGGCGACTGAAGGAGTGTAGCTCAGCTGGTAGAGCATCGGTCTCCAAAACCGAGGGTCGTGGGTTCGAGTCCCTCCACTCCTGCCACTATATGTAGCGGAGCGAAGGTCTAAAGGGATCGGCCGCATCGCGCCGCTGACGAATGAAAAGACGAAAGGCCGATATGGCGAAGACTTCTGGCTTGGTGGGCTTGACCCGGAACGCGGGGGCGAACATCGCCCCGGCGGCCCAACCCGCCGCGCCCAAACGGCCGTTCAGCCCGATCCAGTTCCTGCGCGAGACGCGAGCCGAGGGCCGCAAGGTCACCTGGACCAGCTGGAAGGAGACCTGGATCACCTCGATCATGGTCGGGTTGATGGTGATCCTGACGGCGCTGTTCTTCTTCGGCGTCGATGCGGTGCTGCACGCGGTGGTCACCGCGCTTCTCAACCTGGCCAACGCGGAGTGAGGCGATGAGCACCCCGGCGCCGCAGACGTCCAATCCCCACCACAAGTGGTACATCGTCCACGCCTACTCGAACTTCGAGAAGAAGGTGGCCGAGAGCATCCGCGAGCAGGCCCACACCCAGGGCCTGGACGATTCGTTCTCCGAGATCCTGGTGCCCACCGAGGATGTCATCGAGATCCGACGCGGGCGCAAGATCAACGCCGAGCGCAAGTTCTTTCCGGGCTACGTGCTGGTCAAGATGGACCTCTCGGACGAGGCCTATCACCTGGTCAAGAACACCCCCAAGGTGACCGGCTTCCTGGGCTCGGGCCTGAAGCCGATGCCGGTCTCCGAGCGCGAGGTGGCGCGGATCATCGGGGCCATCGAGGAGGGCGTCGAGCGGCCCAAGCCGACCATCACCTTCGACATCGGCGAGACCGTGCGGGTCATCGATGGCCCCTTCGCCAGCTTCAACGGATCGGTCGAGCAGGTCGACGAGGAGAGGGCGAGGCTGCGGGTCACGGTCTCCATCTTCGGCCGCGCCACGCCGGTGGAACTCGAGTATTCACAGGTGGAGAAGACCGCCTAGAATAGGAACGCTCGGCCACGCCGGGTGAAATCCGTGGGAGGGGCGCCACCCCGCACCACGGCTCACGGCGCCGATCACCGGCGCGAAAGAGGAGATCATGGCTAAGAAGATTCTCGGCTACATCAAGCTGCAGGTGCCTGCCGGCGCGGCGACTCCCTCGCCGCCGATCGGCCCGGCGCTCGGCCAGCGCGGCGTCAACATCATGGGCTTCTGCAAGGAGTTCAACGCCCGCACCGAAAGCGTCCAGCGCGGCACGCCGCTGCCGACGGTGATCACCGTCTATCAGGACAAGAGCTTCACCTTCGTCACCAAGTCGCCGCCGGCGAGCCATTTCCTCAAGCAGGCCACCGGCCTCAAGTCGGGCTCCGGCAAGACCGGGCGCGAAAGCGTCGGCCAGATCAGCCGCAGCCAGCTGCGCCAGATCGCCGAGGCCAAGATGAAGGATCTCAACGCCAACGACATCGAGGCGGCGGCGCGGATCATCGAAGGCTCGGCCAGGGCCATGGGCCTGCGCGTGGTGGAGGCCTGAGCATGATCCCGAAGAGAATCAAGGCCTGGGAAGGCGATCGCGCGGCGCTGCATCCGCTCGCGGACGCGGTGAAGCTGGTCAAGGCCAACGCCAAGGCCAAGTTCGATGAGACGGTGGAGATCGCCGTCAATCTGGGTGTCGACCCGCGCCACGCCGACCAGCAGGTGCGGGGCGTGGTGGCGCTGCCTTCGGGCACGGGCAGGGATGTGCGCGTGGCCGTGATCGCCAAGGACGCCAAGGCGGGCGAGGCGACCGAGGCGGGGGCCGATATCGTCGGGGCCGAGGATCTGGTCGAGCGCATCCAGGGGGGTTTCCTGGACTTCGACCGGGTGATCGCCACCCCGGACATGATGGCTCTGGTCGGCCGGCTGGGGAAAATCCTCGGTCCGCGCGGCCTGATGCCCAATCCGAGAGTGGGCACGGTGACGCCCAACGTCGCCCAGGCGGTCAAGGACGCCAAGGGCGGGGCGATCGAGTTCCGGGTCGAAAAGTCGGGCATCGTTCACGCCGGCGTCGGCAAGGCCAGCTTCACCGACGAGGCGATTACCGCCAATGTGCGCGCCCTTATGGACGCCCTCGGCAAGGCCAAGCCGTCGGGCGCCAAAGGGGTCTACGTGCGCCGGGTCAGCCTTTCCTCGACCATGGGGCCGGGATTCAAGATCGATACCGCCAGCCTCGGAGCTTCGTAGCCGGCGCGGTTGAACCGCTGGGCGATGTCGTGTAAGGGCGCGCCTCCGGCGCGTCCTGCGCCGGTTCATAAGTCCGAGAACCGCGGGCCCGTCGGGCTCAAACCACCCACCGCGGGGAGACTTGAGGAACGAACCAGACCGCGCCGCATGGCGTGGGTTCGCCGCCTTGCTCCACCGGACATCCGCGCACGCTTTGGTGTGCGCCTGAGCGGAGTTGGGCATGCTGCGGTCGCAGAAGAGCCAGTCGATCGAAATCCTGAGCGGGGTGTTCGCCAGCGCCGGCACGGTGGTGGTGACCCACTATCTGGGTCTCAGCGTCCGTGAGACCGAGGATCTGCGCGGGCGCCTGCGCAAGGAAGGCGCGGCTTTCAAGGTGGTCAAGAACCGCCTGGCCCAGAAGGCGCTGGGCGCGGCCAGCGAAGCGGCGCACGCCCTCTTCAAGGGCCCGGTGGCCATCGCCTATGGCCCCGATCCGGTGTCCGCCGCCAAGGCCGCCACCGCCTTCGCCAAGGACAACGACAAGCTGATCATCATCGGCGCCCTGATGGGCGAGGAGGTCCTTGACGCCACCCGGGTCCAGGCGCTGGCCAGGCTGCCCTCGCTCGACGAGTTGCGCGGCAAGATCATCGGCCTCGTCCAGGCCCCCGCCACCAAGATAGCCGGCATCATCCAGGCGCCCGCCGGGCAACTGGCCCGGGTTGTCGGCGCCTATGCCGCCAAGGCCGCCTAAAGCTTCCAATCGAACCAGAAGGAAACCATCATGTCGAAACTCGAGAAACTGGTCGACGATCTGTCGTCGCTGACCGTGCTGGAGGCGGCCGAACTGGCCAAGCTCCTGGAAGACAAGTGGGGCGTCTCCGCCGCCGCGCCGGTGGCCGCGGCCGCCGCCGCCGGTCCGGCCGCCGCCGCGCCGGCCGAGGCCGAAGAGCAGATTGAGTTCACCGTTGTCCTGACCGCTGCCGGCGAGAAGAAGATCAACGTGATCAAGGAAGTCCGCTCGGTTCGCACGGACCTCGGCCTGAAGGAGGCCAAGGACCTGGTCGAGGGCGCGCCCCAGGCCATCAAGGAGAACATCTCCAAGCAGGAGGCCGAGGAGATCAAAGCCAAGCTCGAGGCCGCCGGCGCTTCCGTCCAGGTGAATTAGCGGTAGACTTGGGCATGCCGCTCGGGATCGCCGGGCGGGGTGCGCGAAAATGTTGCCGCGCGGGCCTTTTCTTTTCTGGCCCGAGCGCATAGATACGCGTTCCTCTCAATTCAGAGCAGCGATTTCGTGCGGGCGCGATTCCTCGTGATCGCCCCGCCTTACGCCCCGAGGCGCGGTCAGCCGCCCTCCGACCAGCGCGAAGGGGCGCCGCGGCAATGCCGCGGGATTCCAGCGTCCGGCGAACGGCCCGTGGCTCCCGCCCTGCCGTTCGATCCGAGGGTGGACGCGTGGACATTCATCTAGACGGCCAACCTGTGTTGGCGCGTCTTCAGGGAGCCAAGATGGCGCAATCTTTCACCGGTAAGAAACGGATCCGCAAGTCGTTTGGGCGCATCCCCGAAGCGGTGCGCATGCCCAACCTCATCGAGGTCCAGCGCTCGTCCTACGAACAGTTCCTCCAGCGCGAGGTGCGCGCCGGCCAGAGGCGCGAGGAGGGCATCGAGGCGGTGTTCAAGTCGGTGTTTCCGATCAAGGACTTCAACGAGCGGGCGATGCTCGAATATGTCTCCTACGAGTTCGAGGAGCCGAAGTACGACGTCGAGGAATGCATCCAGCGCGACATGACTTACGCCGCGCCGCTCAAGGTCAAGCTGCGCCTGATCGTCTGGGAAACCGACGAGGAAACCCAGGCCCGCTCGGTCAAGGACATCAAGGAACAGGATGTCTACATGGGCGACATCCCGCTGATGACCGACAAGGGCACCTTCGTGGTCAACGGCACCGAGCGGGTGATCGTCTCCCAGATGCACCGTTCTCCCGGCGTGTTCTTCGACCACGACAAAGGCAAGACCCACTCGTCCGGCAAGCTGCTGTTCGCCGCCCGCATCATCCCCTACCGCGGCTCGTGGCTCGATTTCGAATTCGACGCCAAGGACATGGTGTTCGTGCGCATCGATCGCCGGCGCAAGCTGCCGGCAACCACCTTCCTCTATGCGCTGGGCATGGACGGCGAGGAGATCCTCACCACCTTCTACGACGTGGTGCCCTACGAGAAGCGCACCGGCCCTGGCGGTGCGGCCGGCTGGGCGACTCCCTACAAGCCTGAGCGCTGGCGCGGCGTGAAGCCGGACTTTCCGTTGATCGACGCCGACACCGGCGAGGAGGTGGCCCCGGCAGCGACCAAGATTTCCGCCCGTCAGGCCAAGCGCCTGGCCGATAGCGGCCTGGCCACGCTGCTGCTGTCGCCCGAAGCCCTTGTCGGCAAGTATCTGGCCCGCGACGAGGTCAACCCGCAGACCGGGGAGATCTACGCCGAGGCCGGCGATGAACTGGATGCGGCCGCCATCGCCGCCTTGGAAGCCCAGGGTTTCACCACCATCGATGTCCTCGACATCGATAACGTCACCGTCGGTCCGTACATCCGCAACACCCTGCGGCTGGACAAGAACTCGATCCGCGACGACGCCCTGTTCGACGTCTACCGGGTGATGCGCCCGGGTGAGCCGCCGACGGTCGAAGCCGCCGAGGCGATGTTCAAGAACCTGTTCTTCGACCAGGACCGCTATGACCTGTCCTCGGTCGGCCGGGTGAAGATGAACATCCGCCTCGAGCTCGATTGCCCCGACGATGTGCGCGTCATCCGCAAGGAGGATGTGCTCGAGGTCCTCAAGACCCTGGTCGGCCTGCGCGACGGGCGCGGCGAGATCGACGACATCGACAACCTCGGCAACCGCCGGGTGCGCTCGGTCGGCGAGCTCCTGGAGAACCAGTACCGCATCGGCCTGCTGCGCATGGAGCGGGCGATCAAGGAGCGCATGTCGAGCGTCGATATCGACACCGTCATGCCGCACGATCTGATCAACGCCAAGCCGGCGGCGGCGGCGGTCAGGGAGTTCTTCGGCTCCTCGCAGCTGTCGCAGTTCATGGACCAGACCAATCCGCTGTCGGAGATCACCCACAAGCGGCGCCTCTCGGCGCTGGGGCCGGGCGGTCTGACCCGCGAGCGCGCCGGCTTCGAAGTGCGCGACGTGCACCCCACCCACTATGGCCGCATCTGCCCGATCGAGACCCCGGAAGGGCCGAACATCGGTCTGATCAACTCACTGGCCACCCATGCGGTGGTCAACAAGTACGGCTTCATCGAAAGCCCGTACCGGCGGGTGAAGGACGGCAAGATCGCCGAAGAGGTGATCTACATGTCGGCGATGGAGGAGGCCAAGCACGTCATCGCCCAGGCCAACATCGCCCTCAGGGACGGCGAGATCGTCGAGGATCTGGTTCCGGGCCGGGTCAACGGTGAGCCCTCGCTGCTGCCGCGCGATCAGGTCGATCTGATGGATGTTTCGCCCAAGCAGGTAGTGTCGGTGGCCGCGGCCCTGATCCCGTTCCTGGAAAACGATGACGCCAACCGCGCCCTGATGGGCTCGAACATGCAGCGCCAGGCGGTGCCGCTGATCCAGTCGGACGCGCCGCTGGTCGGCACCGGCATGGAGGACGTGGTGGCCAGGGATTCCGGCGCCGTGGTCGTCGCCCGCCGGCCGGGCGTGGTCGAGCAGATCGACGGCACCCGCATCGTCATCCGCGCAACCGAGGAGACCGACGCCACCAAGCCGGGCGTCGACATCTATCGGCTGTCGAAGTTCCAGCGCTCGAACCAGAATACCTGCATCAACCAGCGGCCGCTGGTGAGAGTGGGTAACAAGATCGCCGCTGGCGACATCATCGCCGACGGTCCCTCGACCGATCTCGGCGAGCTGGCTCTGGGCCGCAACGCCCTCGTCGCCTTCATGCCGTGGAACGGCTACAACTTCGAGGACTCGATCCTGATCTCCGAGCGCATCGTGCGCGATGACGTGTTCACCTCGATCCATATCGAGGAGTTCGAGGTCATGGCCCGCGACACCAAGCTCGGGCCAGAGGAGATCACCCGCGACATCCCCAACGTCGGCGAGGAAGCCCTGCGCAATCTCGACGAGGCCGGCATCGTCGCCATCGGGGCCGAAGTGCTGCCGGGCGATATCCTGGTCGGCAAGGTGACGCCCAAGGGCGAGAGTCCGATGACGCCGGAGGAAAAGCTCCTGCGGGCGATCTTCGGCGAGAAGGCCTCGGACGTGCGCGACACCTCGCTGCGGCTGCCGCCCGGCGTCGCCGGCACCGTGGTCGAGGTCAGGGTGTTCAACCGCCATGGCGTCGAAAAGGACGAGCGCGCCCTGGCCATCGAGCGGGAAGAGATCGATCACCTAGGCAAGGACCGCGACGACGAGTTCGCGATCCTCAATCGCAACATGATCGCGCGCGTGCGCGAACTGGTCGTCGGGCGCACCGCCGTCTCCGGGCCCAAGGGCCTCGGCCGTGGCGAGATCACTCAGGCCAAGCTGGACGAAATCTCTCCCGGCCTGTGGCGTCAGATCGTCGTCGCCGACGACAAGGCCATGGGCGAGCTGGAAGCCATGAACCGGCTGTTCGAGGAGGCGCGCAAGCGGCTCGACCGGCGTTTCGAGGACAAGGTCGACAAGCTGCGCCGGGGCGACGAGCTGCCGCCGGGGGTGATGAAGATGGTCAAGGTGTTCGTGGCGGTGAAGCGCAAGCTGCAGCCGGGCGACAAGATGGCCGGACGCCACGGAAACAAGGGTGTGATCTCCAAGATCCTGCCGATCGAGGACATGCCGCACCTCGAGGACGGCACCCCGGTCGATGTGGTGCTTAACCCGCTCGGCGTGCCCTCGCGGATGAACGTCGGCCAGATCTTCGAAACCCACCTCGGCTGGGCCTGCGCCGGCCTTGGCCGCCAGATTGGCGAACTGCTCGATGCCTGGCGGCTGGGGGCCAAGAAGGACGCGCTGGTCAAGCGCTTGCGCGACATCTACGGCCCCGACCAGCATCTGCCTGACGACGACGACGAGCTTGGCGAACTGGCGACCAACCTCTCCAAGGGGGTGCCGATCGCCACGCCGGTGTTCGATGGCGCGCATATTGGCGACATCGAAAACCTGCTCGAAGCGGCGGGTCTCGACCGATCCGGCCAGGTGACGCTTTACGATGGCCAGACCGGCGAGGCGTTCAAGCGCCCGGTGACGGTGGGCTACATCTATATGCTGAAGCTGCACCATCTGGTGGACGACAAGATCCACGCCCGCTCGATTGGCCCCTACAGCCTGGTCACCCAGCAGCCGCTGGGCGGCAAGGCGCAGTTCGGCGGTCAGCGTTTCGGCGAAATGGAGGTCTGGGCGCTGGAGGCCTACGGGGCCGCCTACACCCTGCAGGAGATGCTGACGGTCAAGTCGGACGACGTCGCCGGGCGGACCAAGGTCTACGAGTCCATTGTCCGCGGCGATGACACCTTCGAGGCTGGGATTCCCGAAAGCTTCAACGTGCTGGTCAAGGAGATGCGCTCCCTGGGCCTGAACGTCGAGCTGGAGAACAGCTGATCCGCCGGCTCTCGCCCTGGCGAGAAGCGGCCGTGGGCGCGAGGTGCGTCCGCGGCCGTCCGTCCTCATTGCACATTACTCAGCTGGGAATTCGATGAACCAGGAAATCCTCAATATCTTCAATCCGGTGGTCGTCACCCCGACGTTCGACCAGATCCGCATCTCGCTCTCCAGTCCGGAAAAGATCCGCTCGTGGTCGTTCGGCGAGATCAAGAAGCCGGAGACGATCAACTACCGGACCTTCAAACCCGAGCGGGACGGCTTGTTCTGCGCCCGCATCTTCGGGCCGACCAAGGATTACGAGTGCCTGTGCGGCAAGTACAAGCGGATGAAGTACAAGGGCATCATCTGCGAGAAGTGCGGCGTCGAGGTGACCCTGGCCAGGGTCCGGCGCGAGCGCATGGGCCATATCGAACTGGCCTCGCCGGTGGCCCACATCTGGTTTTTGAAGTCGCTGCCCAGCCGCATCGCCATGATGCTCGACATGCCGCTCAAGGACATCGAGCGGGTGCTGTACTTCGAATACTACATCGTCACCGAACCCGGCCTCACCCCGCTCAAGATGCATCAGCTCCTGAGCGAGGACGAATACCTGCGCAATCAGGAAGAGCATGGCGATGACGCCTTCAGCGCCGAAATCGGGGCCGAGGCCGTCCAGGGCCTGCTCAAGGCCATCGACATCGAGGCCGAGGCCGAGAAGCTGCGCCAGGATTTGCTCACCACCACGTCCGAGATCAAACTCAAGAAAACTTCCAAGCGCCTGAAGATCATCGAGGCCTTCATCGAATCCGGCAACAAGCCGGAATGGATGATCATGACCGTCATTCCGGTCATCCCGCCCGAGTTGCGGCCCCTGGTGCCACTGGACGGCGGGCGCTTCGCCACGTCCGATCTCAACGACCTCTACCGGCGGGTGATCAACCGCAACAATCGTCTCAAGCGCCTGATCGAGCTGCGCGCGCCTGACATCATCATCCGCAACGAAAAGCGGATGCTGCAGGAGGCGGTCGACGCGCTGTTCGACAATGGCCGTCGCGGCCGGGTGATCACCGGGGCCAACAAGCGGCCGCTGAAGTCGCTCGCCGACATGCTCAAGGGCAAGCAAGGTCGGTTCCGCCAGAACCTCTTGGGCAAGCGGGTCGACTATTCCGGCCGCTCGGTGATCGTGGTCGGACCCGAACTCAAGCTGCACGAGTGCGGCCTGCCCAAGAAGATGGCGCTCGAACTGTTCAAGCCGTTCATCTACGCGCGCCTTGACGCCAAGGGCCTGTCGGGCACCGTCAAGCAATCCAAGCGCATGGTCGAGCGTGAGCAACCCCAGGTCTGGGACATCCTCGAAGAGGTGATCCGCGAGCACCCGGTGATGCTCAACCGCGCCCCGACCCTGCACCGCCTGGGCATTCAGGCGTTCGAGCCCAAGCTCATCGAGGGCAAGGCCATCCAGCTTCACCCGCTGGTGTGCACGGCCTTCAATGCCGATTTCGACGGCGACCAGATGGCGGTGCACGTGCCGCTGTCACTCGAGGCGCAGCTCGAGGCGCGGGTGCTGATGATGAGCACCAACAACATCCTCTCGCCGGCCAACGGCAAGCCGATCATCGTGCCGTCGCAGGATATCGTGCTCGGGCTCTACTATCTCTCGCAGGAGCGCGAGCCCAAGCCGACGCCGGGCAAGGACGGAGCGGCGCCGCCGCTCAAGGCCCTTCTCGATCTCGGCGAGCTGGACGCCGCCCTGGCCAGGGAGGCGCTGACCCTGCACAGCTGGATTTACATGCACCATCACGAGATGGACGCGGATGGAAAGCTGGTCCGTAGGCGGATCATCACCACGCCGGGACGGATGAAGATCGCCGCCCTGCTGCCGCAACATCCGGCGATCAGCTACGACCTGGTCGACCGCAGCCTGACCAAGAAGGAAATCGGCAATCTGATCGATGTCGTCTATCGCCACTGCGGCCAGAAGGCGACGGTGATCTTCGCTGACCAGATCATGGGCCTGGGCTTCCGCGAGGCGGCCAAGGCGGGCATCTCCTTCGGCAAGGATGACATCATCATCCCCGCCAAGAAGGCCGAGATCGTCGACAACACCCGCAAGCTGGTCGAGGAATACGAGCAGCAATACGCCGATGGCCTGATCACCAAGGGCGAGAAGTACAACAAGGTGGTCGACGCCTGGTCGAAGGCCACCGACCGCGTCTCCGATGAGATGATGGTCGAAATCTCCAATCCCAAGGGCGCCAAGGGCGGGGTCGATGTCGATCTCAACTCGGTGTGGATGATGGCCAACTCCGGAGCGCGTGGCTCACAGGCGCAGATGAAGCAGCTGGGCGGCATGCGGGGCCTGATGGCCAAGCCCTCCGGCGAGATCATCGAGACGCCGATCATCTCCAACTTCAAGGAGGGCCTCACCGTCCAGGAGTACTTCAACTCCACCCACGGGGCGCGCAAGGGCCTGGCCGACACGGCGCTCAAGACCGCCAATTCCGGCTACCTGACCCGGCGTCTCGTGGACGTCGCCCAGGACTGCATCATCACCGAGGACGACTGCGGCACCACGCGCGGCATCACCCTGGGCGTGGTTCAGGAGGCCGGCGAGGTCCAGGTCTCGCTCGCTCAGCGCGTGCTTGGCCGCTATTCGGCCGAGGCGATCAAGGTTCCGGGCGGCGAGGAGGTGCTGATCCCGCCCGACACCTACCTCACCGAGGATGAGGTCGATAAGCTGGAGGCGCACAGCGTCCAGCAGGCCAAGGTGCGCTCGGTGCTCACCTGCGAGGCCAAGGTCGGAGTGTGCGGCTTCTGCTACGGGCGAGATCTGGCGCGCGGCACGCCGGTGAACATCGGCGAGGCGGTGGGCGTCATCGCCGCCCAATCGATCGGCGAGCCGGGCACCCAGCTCACCATGCGCACCTTTCACATCGGCGGGGCGGTGCAGGTGGCCGAGCAGTCGTTCTTCGAAGCCGCCAACGACGGGCTGCTCAAGCTCTCTCCCGGCCATACCGTGGAAGCCCCCGATGGTGATGTCGTGGTGCTGAGCCGCAACCTGCAGATCACCATCGAAGTCGATGGCATCGACCGCGAATCCTACCGGCCACCTTATGGCGCGCGGCTGAAGGTGCGCCACGGGGCCAAGGTCAAACGCGGCGACCGCTTCGCCGAGTGGGATCCCTACACCACCCCGATCATCACCGAGGTCACCGGCCACGTGCGGTTCGAGGACCTGGTCGACGGCGTCTCGGTGCGCGAGGAGGCCGACGAGGCCACCGGCATCTCCAACCGGGTGGTGATCGATTGGCGCACCTCGACCAAGGGCAGCGACCTGCGCCCCGGCGTCGCCGTTCTCGATGGCGATGGCGGCTATCGCAAGCTCTCCAACGGGGGTGACGCGCGCTATCCGCTGCCGGTCGGCGCGGTTCTCTCGGTGGCCGATGGCGACGAGGTCAGGCCTGGCGATGTCCTGGCGCGGCTGCCCACCGAAAGCGCCAAGTCGCGCGACATCACCGGCGGTCTGCCGAGGGTGGCCGAGCTGTTCGAGGCCCGGCGGCCAAAGGACTGCGCGGTGATCGCCGAGATGGACGGCCGGGTCGAGTTCGGCCGCGACTACAAGAACAAGCGCCGGATCAAGATCACCCCCGAAGAGGGCGAGGCGGTGGAGTTCCTGATCCCCAAGGCCAAGCACATCGCGGTGCACGACGGCGATCAGATCCGCAAGGGCGAGTACATCATCGACGGCAATCCGGATCCGCACGATATCCTGCGCATCCTGGGCATCGAGGCGCTGGCCGACTTCCTGGTCAAGGAAATCCAGGACGTCTATCGGCTGCAGGGCGTGCCGATCAACGACAAGCACATTGAGACAATCGTCCGGCAGATGCTGCAGAAAGTCGAAATCCTGGAACCCGGCGACACCGGTCTCTTGAAAAGCGACCATCTCGACAAGCCCGAGGTGGAGGAAGAGAACGCCAAGGCGATCGCTCGCGGCGGACGTCCGGCACTCACTCAGCCAGTGTTGCTCGGCATCACCAAGGCCTCGCTGCAGACGCGCAGCTTCATCTCCGCGGCCTCGTTCCAGGAGACGACGCGGGTGTTGACCGATGCGGCGGTGCACGGCAAGCGCGACTCGCTCGAGGGCCTGAAGGAGAATGTGATCGTCGGCCGGCTGATCCCGGCCGGGACCGGCTCCTACCTGCGCGGCCTGCAACGCATCGCCGCCAAGCGCGACGAGGTGCTGGCGGCGAGCCGGGAGAAGCCGATCGAGCTGGAGCCGCTGCCGGCCGAAATCGCCGCCGAGGCCGAGGCCGCGCCGGCGTGAACATCGCGCCGGCGAGGCGTCAGCTTCGCCGGCGGGTGTTCACCGCCCATCGCTGCCCGGCGTTCCCGGCGGGCAGATATCGGCCAGCCAATGGGAGTTCGTCGTGGTCGCGAAGGGCACGGTGAAGCCGAGCACCTTGGCGCGGCCGTGCGCGGCCATCTGCAGGCTGGTGGGGGTGTAGCTGCCCTCGCCATCGATCTGCACATGACCGCCCTTGGCGTCGACGCAGTCACCGCGAAAGATGATCCGGCCGCCGGTGCTCGATTGCTCGGGGCATGAGCATTGGTAGTGATGGTTGATGTAGCAGCCGAGGAACTTGCTGATCGCAGCGGCGGTGATGCAGCGGTTTTCGGTCTTGCTCCGGTGGACGGGGGAGGTGACCTCGTTGGTGGTCGACCAGTAGCCGGGCCGGATCGGCGTGGGAAGGAACGTGTCGGCGGCGGCGCTCAGGCTCACGGCGCCGAGCGTGGTCACCAGGATCAAGATCGTCGATCGGGGCATCATTGGGGTCCCAGTCCGCCAAAGCCTTGAGCGCCGGGGGCGGTCCCGACCGGCATGCCCGCGTTGCGCTGGCGCGCCTGCCGATCGGCCGCCTTGTCGAAGCCCGACCGCTTGACCGGATCGATAGCGTCGAGCACCGGGGCGCGATCGGCCTCTTCCCCGAAGCGCTCGTTGCACCGGGCGCGTTCCACGCTGGAGAGCCTGACCGCCTCGGCGTTGGCGCAGCCCACCAAGGTGCCCCGCAGGCCCGGGCCGCCGCTCGGCAGGCCTCCGTACGGGTAGGGGCTGAGGCCGCCGAGGCGGGAGCCGGCCGGCGCCCCCGGTCCACCGCCGCCCCCGCCAGCCTGCGCCGGCCCTCCCGGCGCCCCGCTCGGGGCCAGGGGCAGGGTCGGGACCCCGGCTGGAACCTCGCGGGTCGGCTTATGCAGATTGAGCAGGCTGGGTCTGACGACCACCGCCGGCGTCGGCGCCCGCGCGGTGGTTGGATGGGGCGCGGTCACGCTGACGCTCGGCGCCGGCCGCGGACCAGGGTTGGGGGCCGGGGAGGGGCTCGGAGAGGGCGTCGGCGGGGCAGGAGCGCGCGCCGGGACCGGCGCGGCCGGAAGGGGATTGGGCTTGGGTGGCGCGGTCCTGGCCGGCGTCGGCGTGGGCGCCGGAGTCTGCGGCGCGGGCGTGGGTGGATTGGGCTTGGGTGGCGTCACCCGGGGCGGGGCGACCGGAGCCGGTGGCCGGATCTGAGGCTGGGTTGGCGCCGGCGGCGCCGCTGGCGGCGGTGGCGGCTGGCTGAGGCGGCGCAAAGCCTCCCTGAGCGTCTTCGGGATGATCGGTGGGGGAGGCGGAGGCTGCTGGATTTCCTGCTCGGGCACGATCTGGACTTCCATCGGCGCCGGCGCGGTCTCGGGCAAGGCGTAGGGGCTCGCCGTCTCGTTGATGACGAAGGCCAGGAAGACGACATGCAGAGCCGCCGAAAAGACCAGGGCGAGCACGTTGCGGCGTTGGTTCCGGTTGCCGCTCAAATGCGCGCTTCCTCGCTGGTCGGCCCGCCCCGGGGGGCGCCTATGGCGGCCACAATGGGCGCTTTCGTGACCGGTTCGCCCCCCGCCAGTCTGCTGGGCGCGGGCCTTGACGGCAAGGGGCGGCGAGTCTAGAAGCCGCGCTCTCTTTGTTGGACCGGCTGTGCCTGCGGGCTTGCCCAAATGGCAGACGCGGTTCGCGAGACGAGCCTGAAATAGACGGCGGCACCGCCGTTTCGATTGGGTCTGGTGGCCCCGCGGGTCGTCCGCGCGGGCCGTTCGTTTTTGCGGGCTTACGCGTTCGAGCGGCCTTTCAGGCCAATCGAGCCGGTCTTTGAAATGGTCTGGCGCACGCGGGCTCGGCGAGCCTGAGAGGATATGTAAGAGCGATATGGATCGTCAAAACATCCGCATCCGGCTCAAAGCCTTTGATCACCGCGTGCTGGACCACTCCACGCGCGAGATCGTCAACACCGCCAAACGCACCGGGGCCACCGTGCGCGGGCCGATTCCGCTGCCCACCCTGATCGAGCGGTTCACCGTCAACCGCTCTCCCCACATCGACAAGAAGTCGCGCGAACAGTTCGAGATTCGCACCCACAAGCGCGTCCTCGACATCGTCGATCCGACTCCGCAGACCGTGGACGCGCTGATGAAGCTCGACCTCTCGGCTGGCGTCGACGTCGAGATCAAGCTGTAGGGAGGAGCGGGTTCCATGCGCACCGGCGTCATCGCCAGAAAGCTGGGCATGACCCGCCTCTTTGACGAGGCCGGCGCCCACACCCCGGTCACCGTGCTCAGCCTCGACGGCTGCCAGGTCGTGGCTCAGCGCACCCAGGAGCGCGACGGCTATGTCGCCCTTCAGCTCGGGGCCGGGGCCAAGAAGGCCAAGAACACCACCAAGGCCGAGCGCGGCCATTTCGCCAAGGCTCTGGTCGAGCCCAAACGCTGCGTGGCCGAATTCCGGGTCAGCCAGGACAACCTGATCGATGTCGGGGCCGAGTTGGCCGCCGATCACTTTGCTCCCGGTCAGAAGGTCGATGTCGCCGGCGTCACCGTCGGCAAGGGCTTCGCCGGGGCCATGAAGCGGTGGAACTTCGGCGGCATGCGCGCCACCCACGGCGTCTCGGTCTCGCACCGCGCCCATGGATCGACCGGCCAGCGGCAGGATCCCGGCAAGGTGTTCAAGGGCAAGAAGATGGCCGGACACATGGGCGGTGACCATGTCACCACCCTCAACCTCACGGTGTTCAGGGTCGACGTCGAGCGCGGCCTTATACTGATCAAAGGCGCGGTGCCGGGAACCGAAGGCGGGTTTGTGAAGATCCGCGACGCGGTGAAATCGGCCCCGCCGGCGGACTTGCCGCGGCCGGGCGCGATCAAGGGCGTCGGCGGCGCGGCGGCGGCTCCGGCGGCGAGCGAAGACGGCGATGCCGGCGCCGCAAGCGGGGACGAGGCATGAACATCGAAGTCGTCACCCTCAAGGGCGCCAAGGCCGGCGCACTCGAGCTGCCGGACGAAATCTTCGGCATCCAGGCCATCCGCGCCGACCTGCTGCAGCGCTGCGTCGCCTGGCAACTGGCCAAGCGCCGTGCCGGCACGCACAAGGTTCAGGTGCGCAACGAGGTCTCGCGCACCGGCAAGAAAATGTACCGCCAGAAGGGCACCGGCGGCGCCCGGCACGGCTCCCGGCGCGCGGCGCAGTTCGTCGGCGGCGCCAGGGCCTTCGGCCCGGTGGTCCGCAGCCACGCGTTCGACCTGACCAAGAAGGTCCGCGCCCTGGCCCTGAGGCACGCGCTGTCCTCGAAGGCCGGAAGCGGCGCCCTGCTGGTTCTGGATGAAGCCGCGCCATCCATGGCCAAGACCGCCGCCCTGCGCGCCGATCTGGCCGCGCTCGGCCTGTCCAACGCTTTGATCATCGCCGGCCCCAAGGTCGATGCCAACCTCGCCCTGGCGGCGCGCAACATCCCCAACCTGGATGTGCTGCCGGACGCCGGCCTCAACGTCTACGACGTCCTGCGCCGGCACACCCTGGTGCTGACGAGAGATGCAGTCGAGGCGATCAAGGCCAGGTTCCAGACCGAGGAGGCCGGGTAATGGCCGCCGCCCGCCACTACGACACCATCCTCGCCCCGGTGATCACCGAAAAGGCGACCCTGCTCTCCGATCACAACAAGGTGGTGTTCAAGGTCGCCATCGACGCCACCAAGGAAGACGTCGCCGCCGCCGTCGAGGAGCTGTTCAAGGTCAAGGTGGTGAAGGTCAACACCCTGATCCAGAAGGGTAAGACCAAGCGCTTCCGCGGTCACAAGGGCCGCCGGTCCGACATCAAGAAGGCCATCGTCACCCTCGAGGAAGGCCAATCCATCGACATCACCACGGGGCTGTAGGGTCATGGCGCTCAAACAGTTCAATCCTACTTCGCCCTCTCGCCGGGGCCTGGTGCTCGTCGATCGCGGCGACCTGCACAAGGGTCGCCCCGAGAAGAGCCTTGTCGAAGGACTGACCAAGACCGGGGGTCGCGGCGGCGGCGGACGGATCGCTGTCCGCTTCCGTGGCGGCGGGGCCAAACGGCTCTACCGCCTGATCGATTTCAAGCGTCGCAAGTGGGGCGTGGCCGGCAAGGTCGAGCGGCTGGAATACGATCCCAACCGCACCGCCTTCATCGCCCTGATCCGCTACGCCGACGGCGATCTGGCCTACATCCTGGCTCCGCAGCGGCTGGCGGTCGGCGACGAGATCATCGCCGCCGAGCGGGTCGACGTGAAACCCGGCAACGCCTCGCCGCTGCGCGCCCTGCCGATCGGAACCATTGTCCACAATATCGAGCTCAAGCCGATGAAGGGCGGCCAGCTGGCCCGCTCGGCCGGGACTTACGCTCAGCTGGTCGGCCGCGACGCCGGCTACGCGCAAATCCGCCTTGGTTCGGGCGAGCTGCGCATGGTGCCCGACACCTGCATGGCCACCGTGGGCGCGGTCTCCAATCCCGACCACATGAACGAGGTGCTGGGCAAGGCCGGCCGGGTACGCCACATGGGCCGCCGTCCGCACGTGCGCGGCGTGGCCATGAACCCGATCGACCACCCCCACGGCGGCGGCGAGGGTCGCAGCTCCGGCGGGCGCCATCCGGTCACGCCCTGGGGCAAGCCGACCAAGGGCCGCAAGACCAGGTCCAACAAGGCCACGGACAAACTGATCATCCGTAGCCGTCACGTTAAGAAGGCGCGCTAGCGATGACCCGTTCGGTTTGGAAAGGTCCGTTCGTCGACGGCTATCTCCTGAAGAAGGCCGAGGCCGTCCAGGCCTCGGGCCGCAAGGAAGTGATCAAGACCTGGTCCCGCCGCTCGACGATCATGCCGCAGTTCGTCGGCCTGACCTTTGGTGTGCACAACGGCCAGAAACACATGCCCGTCCTGGTTGGCGAGGACATGGTCGGGATGAAGTTCGGCGAGTTCGCGCCCACCCGCTACTTCCCCGGCCACGCCGCCGACAAGAAGGCCAAGAGAAAGTAGCATGAGCAAAAAGTCCCAGCCCCGGCGGCTCGAGCCCATGGAAGCGATGAGCAAGGTGCGCTCGCTGCGCACCGGGGCGCGCAAGCTCAATCTGGTGGCGCAGTCGATCCGCGGCCTGAAGGTGCAGCGCGCGCTCAACGAGCTGGAGTTCAGCCCCAAGCGCATCGCCGCCGAGGTCCGCAAGGCCCTGTATTCGGCGATCTCCAACGCCGAGAACAACCATAGCCTCGACATCGACAATCTGTTCGTGGCCGAGGCCTACGTCGGCAAGAATTTGACCATGAAGCGTTTCGCCGCCCGGGCCCGCGGCCGCTCGTCGAGGATCGAAAAGCCGTTCTCCGAAATCACCATCGTGGTCCGTGAACTGGGTGAGGCCGCCTAATGGGTCAGAAAGTCAATCCGATCGGGCTGAGACTCGGCATCAACCGCACCTGGGACAGCCGCTGGTTCGCCAGCGGTCCGGAGTACGCCCGTCTGCTGCATGACGACTTGCGCGTGCGCCGCGAGCTCAAGAAGCGGCTCTCGCAGGCCGGCGTTTCGCGGATCGTCATCGAGCGGCCGCACAAGCGCTGCCGGGTGACCATCTACGCCGCGCGCCCGGGGGTGATCATCGGCAAGAAGGGCGCCGATATCGAGAAGCTGCGCAAGGATCTCTCGGCGATGACCGAGGGCGAAGTGCACCTCAACATCGTCGAGATCCGCAAGCCGGAAACCGACGCCCAGCTGGTGGCCGAGAACATCGCCCAGCAGCTCGAGCGGCGCATCGCCTTCCGCCGGGCGATGAAGCGGTCGTTGCAGTCGGCGATGCGCCTGGGCGCCAAAGGCGTGCGGGTGGAGGTGGGCGGACGCCTGGGCGGGGCCGAAATCGCCAGGGCCGAATCCTATCACGAGGGGCGGGTGCCCAGGCACACGCTGCGCGCCGACATCGACTACGGTTTCGCCGAGGCCAAGACCACCTACGGCATCATCGGCGTCAAGGCGTGGATCTTCAAAGGCGAAGTGCTGGAGCACGACCCGATGGCTCTCGACAAGCGGCTGTCGGCCGAATCCGGTCCGGCCGGCGAGGGCGGCGGTCGCGAGCCGCGCGGGGATCGTCCCGATAGGGCGCGTCGCGAACGGCGTGAGCCGGCCACGGCCTGAAGGACCTGAACCATGCTCTCGCCCAAGAAAACCAAATACCGCAAGCAGTTCAAGGGCCGCATCCACGGCACGGCCAAGGCTGGGTTCACCCTCAACTTCGGCTCGCATGGCCTAAAGTCGGTCCAGCCCGAGCGGATCACCGCGCGCCAGATCGAAGCCGCCCGCCGCGCCATCACCCGCCAGATGAAACGCCAGGGCCGGGTGTGGATCCGCATCTTTCCGGACGTCCCGGTGAGCGACAAGCCGGCCGAGGTGCGCATGGGCAAGGGCAAGGGCGCGATCGAGTATTGGGCGGCCCGGGTGGCGCCGGGGCGGATCATGTTCGAAGTCGACGGCGTGCCCGACGATATCGCTCGCGAGGCGCTGCGCCTCGGCGCGGCCAAGCTGCCGGTGCAGACGCGGATCGTCTCGCGCCTCGGTAGCGCGGCGGAGGCTTGAGAGCGATGAACATCGACGAAGTTCGGCGGTTGACGCCCGATCAGCTCAGCGACCAGTTGCTCAGCCTCAAGAAAGAGCAGTTCAACCTGCGCTTCCAGGCGGCCACCGGTCAGCTGGAAAAGACTCACCGCGTGCAGG
The DNA here is from genome assembly GCA_035999625.1 of Caulobacteraceae bacterium. Lineage (GTDB taxonomy): Bacteria > Pseudomonadota > Alphaproteobacteria > Caulobacterales > Caulobacteraceae > Acaudatibacter. The sequence goes on from DASYGN010000032.1 coordinate 42,604, forward strand.
AAGTCAGACGCGATATCGCTCGCATCAGGACCGTGATGCGCGCCAAGGCCAACGCGGCCTGAAGGACCAGAGGCATGCCCAAGCGAATTCTCGAAGGAACGGTGGTCTCGGACAAGGCCGACAAGACAATCATTGTCCGCGTCGAACGCACGTTCCTGCATCCGCTGCTCAAGAAGACCGTGCGCCGGTCGAAGAAGTATCACGCGCACGATGAGCAGAACGCCTATCGCGCCGGCGAGACCGCCAAGATCGTCGAGTGCGCGCCGAAGTCCAAGCTCAAGACCTGGGAAGCGCTTCCCAAGTCGGAAGGCTGAGGCGGAGGGCCAGTCATGATTCAGATGCAGACCAATCTCGAGGTGGCCGACAATTCCGGCGCCCGCCGGGTAATGTGCATCAAGGTGCTGGGCGGCGCCGGGCGGCGCTATGCCGGCGTGGGCGACAAGATCGTCGTCTCGGTCAAGGAAGCCATTCCCCGCGGGCGGGTGAAGAAGGGCGATGTGCTGCAGGCGATCGTGGTGCGCACCTCCTCGGCCATCAAGCGCAAGGACGGCTCGATTATCCGCTTCGACCGCAACGCGGCGGTGATCGTCAACAAGCAGTCCGAGCCGATCGGCACGCGCATCTTCGGTCCGGTGCCGCGTGAGTTGCGGGCGAAGAACCACATGAAGATCATTTCTCTCGCCCCGGAGGTGCTGTGATGGCCGCCAAGATCAAGAAGGGCGACCGGGTGATAATGCTCGCCGGCAAGGACAAAGGCCGTAGCGGCCAAGTGACCAAGGTCATGCCCAAGGACGGACGGGTGATCGTTTCCGGCCTCAATCTGGTTCGCCGGCACACCCGGCCCAGCCAGGCCGATCCCCAGGGCGGGATCAAATCGCGCGAGGCCAGCGTGCACGTCTCCAACGTGGCCATCGTCGATAACAACGGCAAACCCACGCGCGTCGGCTTCCGCCTCGAGGACGGCAAGAAGGTGAGATTCGCCAAGTCCACCGGTGAGGTGATCCATGGCTGAGACCGCTTACGAGCCCCGGCTGAAGAGCGACTACCGCCAGCGCATCCGCAAGGCGCTGAAGGATGAGTTCGCCTATTCGAACGAGATGCAGATCCCCCGCTTGGACAAGATCGTCATCAACATGGGGGTCGGCGAGGCGGTGGCCGATTCCAAGAAGACCGCCTCGGCGATGAAGGATCTGGCAGCCATCGCCGGCCAGAAGCCGGTAGCCACCAAGGCGCGCACCTCGATCGCGGCGTTCAAGCTGCGCGAAGGCATGGTCATCGGCGCCAAGGTCACTCTGCGCAAGGATCGGATGTACGAGTTCCTGGACCGGCTGATCACCATCGCCCTGCCGCGGGTGAGGGACTTCCGAGGCCTCAAGCCGACCAGCTTCGATGGCCGTGGCAACTTCGCCATGGGGCTCAAGGAGCATCTGGTGTTCCCGGAGATCAACTACGACGAGATCGATCAGGTCTGGGGCATGGACATCATCGTCTGCACCACCGCCAAGACCGATGAGGAGGCTCGCGCGCTCCTTAAGGAATTCCAGTTCCCGTTCACGGCTCAATAGCGGACGGGGGAAAGTTAAAGGCTCATGGCTAAGAAAAGCGCCGTCAATCGCAACGAACACGTCCGCTCGCTGGTTCGCAAGTTCCAGGCCAAGCGCACGCTGCTCAAGCAAACCGCCGAGAACGAGGCGCTTTCGCTCGAGGAGCGGTTCGAGGCTCGCCTGAAGCTGGCCAAGCTGCCGCGGAATTCCGCCGCCGGGCGGATCCGCAACCGTTGCCTGGTGACCGGCCGGCCGCGTGGCTACTACCGCAAACTGAAAATGAGCCGCATCGCTCTGCGCGACCTGGGCTCCGCCGGCCAGATCCCCGGTCTGGTCAAGGCGAGCTGGTGAGGCCCCCATGGTGAACGATCCCATCGGCGATATGATCGCCCGCATCAAGAACGCGGCCGAGCGGCGGCGCTCCAAGGTCACCACGCCGGCTTCGCGGATGCGCGAGCGCGTGCTCGAGGTTCTGCAGTCGGAGGGCTACATCCGCGGCTTTGCCCTGGTGCAGAAGCCCGGCGCCTTTCCCGAGTTCGAGGTCGAGCTGAAGTATTTCGACGGCGAACCGGTGATCGCCGAGATCAGCCGCGTTTCCAAGCCTGGCCGGCGGGTCTATTCGGCAATCGCCGACCTGAAGCCGGTCAAAAATGGCCTTGGCATCTCGATCCTGTCGACTTCCAAGGGCGTGATGTCCGACACCGCCGCGCGCGACGCCAACGTCGGCGGCGAAGTCCTCTGCCGGGTGTACTGACATGTCTCGCATCGGCAAGAAGCCCATCGTCATTCCCTCCGGCGTCGAGCTCAGCCTCGATGGCCAGAGCGTGCGTGTGAAGGGCCCCAAGGGCGAACTGGCCTGGACGGTCAGCGACGATGTCGGGCTGAAGCTCGAAAATGGCGAACTGACGCTCGCCCCGCGCGTGGAAAGCGCCAGGGCGCGGGCGATGTGGGGCCTCTCGCGCACCCTGATCAACAACATGGTCGTCGGCGTCACCAGCGGCTACGAAAAGACCCTGGAGCTGGTCGGCGTGGGTTACCGCGCGGCGTTGAAGGGCTCGGCCCTGTCGATGCAGCTGGGTTTCTCGCACGACGTGGATATTCCGGCCCCGGCCGGGATCACCTTCGTGGTCCCGCGCCCGGTGGAGATCAGGATCTCAGGGATCGACAAGCAGCTGGTCGGCGAAACCGCCGCCCGCATCCGCAAGATCCGCCCGCCCGAGCCCTACAAGGGCAAGGGTGTTCGCTTCGCCGGCGAGGCGGTGCGCCGCAAGGAAGGCAAGAAGAAGTAGGTCATGCCCCTCTCATCCCGCCAATCCGCCGCCAAGCGCGCCCGGCGCGTGCGCCGGCGCCTGAAGCACCTCGCCGGGGGTCGTCCGCGGCTGAGCGTTTTCCGTTCGGCCAAGAACATCTACGCCCAGGTGATCGACGACGCCAACGGGGTCACCATCGCCGCCGCCTCGTCGTTGGAGACGGGCGTGGACAAGGGCTCTGCCAAAGCGGGCGCGGCCAAGGTCGGCGCCCTGGTGGCCAAGCGGGCGCTCGACAAAGGCGCCAAGGACGTGGTCTTCGACCGCGGCGGTTACATCTATCACGGCCGGATCAAATCGCTCGCCGAGGCGGCGCGCGAAGCCGGCCTGAGCTTCTAGGAAGGTGAGCTAGGCATGGCGCGAGGCGAACAGCGCGGCGGCGACCGGCGCGACCGGCGCGACCGGAACAAGCCCGAAGAGCGCGGCGATGGCGACATCGTCGAAAAGCTGGTGCACATCAATCGTGTCGCCGCCACCGTCAAAGGCGGCCGGCGGTTCTCTTTCGCCGCCCTGATGATCGTCGGCGATCAGAAGGGGCGGGTGGGCTTCGGCCATGGCAAAGCCCGCGAGGTGCCCGAGGCGATCCGCAAGGCCACCGAGGAAGCCAAGAAGAGCATGATCCGCGTGCCGCTACGCGAATCGCGCACCCTGCACCACGACGGTCAGGGCCGCTGGGGCGCGGGCAAGATCATGATGCGCTCGGCGCCGCCAGGCACCGGCGTGATCGCCGGCGGCCCGATGCGCGCGGTGCTGGAAACCCTCGGCGTCCAGGATGTGGTCGCCAAATCGGTGGGCTCGTCCAATCCCTACAACATGGTGCGGGCGACGTTCGAGGCCCTGAAGGTCCAGTCCTCGCCGCGTCAGGTGGCCGCCAAGCGCGGCAAGAAAGTCGGCGATCTCGGGTTCCGGCGTGGCGAGCCCGCCGCCGTCGAAACCGCCGAAGCCGCGAGCTAGGATCGAGCGATGGCTAAACTCACCGTCCGCCAAGTCGCCAGCCCGATCCGGCGCAAGTCGGACCAGCGCGCCACCCTGGTTGGCCTTGGTCTCAACCGCGTCGGCCGCGAGAGCATCCTCGAGGATTCGCCGGCGGTGCGCGGCATGATCGCCAAGGTGGCCCATATGGTCGAAGTGGTCGGCTGACCAAGCCGAGCGCGCGTTTCGTTTTGCCGAGTCGGGCCTGGCCCGGCGCTGATCTCCAAGGAGAGGCTCAAAGTGACCAAGCTCAATCAACTCTCGCCCAGGGCGGGCTCGACCAAGGCGCGCATGCGCGTCGGCCGCGGCCCTGGCTCAGGCAAGGGCAAGACAGGCGGCCGCGGCGTCAAGGGCCAGAAGTCCCGCTCCGGCGTGGCCATCAACGGCTTCGAGGGCGGCCAGATGCCGCTGCACATGCGCATGCCCAAGCGCGGCTTCAACAATCCGTTCCGCAAGCAGCTGGCCGAAGTCAACTTCTGGCGCATCGAGCAGGCGATCGCCGCCGGCAAGCTCGACGCCAAGAAGCCGATCGACGCCGATGTGCTGCTGGCCGCGGGCATCGTGCGTCGCAAGCTCGATGGCGTGCGGCTGCTGGGCAAGGGCGAGCTCAAATCCAAGCTCAACATCACCGTCCATTCGGCCTCTGGCCCGGCCAAGGCGGCGGTGGAGAAGGCCGGTGGCAAGCTCACCTTGACCGCGCCGCCAGCCCCGGCCGTCGAGGAAGCTGGCGATAAGGCGTAAACGCCACTCGCATTGCCCCGGCGCGCGCCTTATCTGTCGCCCTTGCGCATCAACCTGATCGTCGAACAGAGGATCTGAATGGCTTCGGCCGCCGAACAGCTCGCCGCCAACATGAACATCGGCGCCTTCCAGAAGGCGACCGAGCTGCACAAGCGCATCTGGTTCACGTTGGTGGCGTTGGTGATCTACCGCGCCGGGACCTACATCCCCATCCCGCTGATCAACGCCGCCGCCTTCGCCCACGCCTTCGAGGGCCAGTCCAAGGGCATCCTTGGCATGTTCAACATGTTCTCGGGCGGCGCGGTCCAGCGGATGGCGATCTTCTCGCTGAACGTGATGCCGTACATCTCGGCCTCGATCATCGTCCAGCTGCTGCAGACCACCTATCCGCCGTGGGAGAAGCTGCGCAAGGAAGGCGGCGAGGCTGGCCGCAAGCAGCTCAACCAGTACACCCGCTATCTGACCGTGCTGCTGGCCGTGTTCCAGTCGTTCGGCATCGGGGTCGGCCTCTCCAACAGCCCGGGCATCGTCGACCAGCCCGGCCTGTTCTTCATCATCTCCACGGTAGTGACGCTCACCGGCGGCACCATCTTCCTGATGTGGCTGGGCGAGCAGATGACCAGCCGTGGCGTCGGCAACGGCATTTCGCTGATCATCTTCGCCGGCATCGTCGCTCGGCTGCCGACGGCGCTTTGGCAGTTGCTCCAGGACGCGCGGCTGGATTCGTCAAAGACCTTCGAGATTTTCGGGCTGCTGATCCTCTCGGTGGCCATCATCCTGGCCATCGTGTTCATGGAGCGCGCCCAGCGCCGGCTGCTGATCGTCTATCCCAAGCGACAGGTGGGCAACCGCATCATGGGTGGGGAGAACTCGTTCCTGCCGCTCAAGATCAATGTCTCGGGGGTGATCCCGCCGATCTTCGCCTCCTCGCTGCTGCTGCTGCCGGCGACGGCGGTCAGTTTCGCCAAGCCCTCGAGCTTCCCCACCTGGCTGCAGTGGGTGCCTTTCTGGGCCGGCCAGCTCACCCACGGCAAGCCTCTCTACATGGCCCTGTACGGCTTCCTGATCGTGTTCTTTTGCTTTTTCTACACCTCGGTGGTGTTCAATCCGGACGATACGGCCGAGAACCTGCGCAAGTACGGCGGCAACCTGCCGGGTATCCGGCCAGGCAAGCGCACCGCCGAATATATCGACTATGTGCTGACCCGGCTGACCCTTATCGGCGCGGTCTACATCGCCATTGTCTGCCTGGTGCCGGAGGCTCTCGCCGGCCCTACCGGCTCCTACATGTTCGGCGGCACCTCGATTCTGATCGTGGTCTCGGTGACCATGGACACCGTGGCCCAGATTCAGTCACATCTGCTGGCCCATCAGTACGAGGGCCTGATCAAGAAGTCGAAACTGAGGGGCGTGCGGCGCTGAGCGCCAGCGTGGTCGCGGGGGGAGCATGAACCTGATCCTGTTCGGCCCGCCGGCGGCGGGGAAGGGGACGCAGGCCAAGCGCCTCGTGGATGACCGGCGCATGGTTCACCTGTCCACCGGCGACATGCTGCGCGCGGCCATCGCCTCCCATTCCGACCTCGGCAAGCGGGTTGAGGGCATCATGGCGCATGGTGAGCTGGTCACCGACGATATCGTCATCAGCCTCATCGAGGAGCGCCTGCCCGAACTCGACGGCGCCGGCGGCGCGGTTTTCGATGGCTTCCCGCGCACCCTGGCCCAGGCCGAGGCGCTAGACGCCATGCTGGCGCGCCACGATCGCCGGGTGGACGCGGTGATCCGTCTCAAGGTCGACGACGACGTCCTCAAGCGGCGGATCGCCGGTCGTTTCGCCGAGTCCGGGCGGCCGGACGACAATCCGCAGTCGTTCGTTCAGCGCCTGGCGGCCTATAATCGCGACACCGAACCGCTGCTCCCCTACTATCGAACCCAGGGCAAGCTGGTGGAAGTCGACGGCATGGCTGGGATCGACGCGGTGACCCAGGCGATCGACGCCGTGATCGCCGGCATCGCCAATTCTCGCCGGGCCGGCCATTGACCCGGTGGCTTCAGTTCCAATATAGAGGCCAATCCGCGAATAGGCGCGACAAGCGCGCCGGTCTCTCCGCCAAAGGGCGGCAAGGCCGGGCGCGCTTTTCGCGCTTGTGTGCGTGAGAGGAGAGAACCCGCGTGGCTCGCATCGCCGGCGTCAACATACCGACCAACAAGCGCGTGGTGATCGCGTTGCAGTACATCCACGGCATCGGCTCGACCAAGGCGCGGCAGATCGTCGATCGGGTGGGCATCAACGACGGCCGCCGCGTTTCCGATCTCACCGACCAGGAAGTGATCCAGATCCGCGAGACCATCGATCGCGACTATCAGGTCGAGGGCGATCTCCGCCGCGAGACCGCGGTCAACATCAAGCGCCTGATGGACCTCGCCTGCTACCGGGGTCTGCGGCACCGCAAGGGTCTGCCGGTCCGCGGTCAGCGCACCCACACCAATGCCCGCACCCGAAAGGGCCCCGCCAAGCCGATCGCCGGCAAGAAGAAGTAAGAGACGCTCCGCATGGCCAAGGAACCGACACGCGTCAAGAAACGCGAGCGCAAGAACATCACTTCGGGCGTGGCGCACGTGAACGCCTCGTTCAACAACACCATGATCACCATCACCGACGCCCAGGGCAACGCCATCGCCTGGTCCAGCGCCGGCCAGATGGGCTTCAAGGGATCGCGCAAGTCGACGCCCTACGCCGCCCAGATGGCGGCCGAGGACGCTGGCCGCAAAGCCGCCGAGCACGGCGTGCGCACCCTGGAAGTGAACGTCTCCGGCCCCGGGTCGGGGCGTGAGTCGGCCCTGCGCGCCCTGCAGGCCGTCGGCATGACCATCACCACCATTCGCGACGTCACTCCCATTCCCCATAACGGCTGCCGCCCGCCCAAGCGCCGCCGAGTCTGAGCCGCCGGCTCCTGTTCGAACCTCGGCCAAGACCGAATCGAATCCGCTCCCGCTCGAGGACACACCGCCCGTGATTGAAAGAAACTGGAACGAACTGATCCGCCCGGAAAAGCCGATGATCGAGCCTGGCGCCGACGCATCGCGCAAGGCGCGGATCGTCGCCGAGCCGCTCGAGCGCGGCTTTGGCGTGACGCTCGGCAACTCCCTGCGTCGCGTGCTCCTGTCCAGTCTCCAGGGCGCTGCCGTGACCGCCATCCAGATCGATGGCGTGGTGCACGAATTTTCCTCCCTTGAGGGCGTGCGCGAGGACGTCGTCGACATCGTCCTCAACATCAAGCAGTTGGCGCTGCGCATGCACAGCGATGGCCCCAAGCGCATGACCCTGCGCGCCACCGGGCCTGGACCGGTGACCGCAAGCCAGATCGAAGCGCCATCGGATATCGAGATCCTGAACGGCAAGCACGTGCTGCTGACCCTCGATGAGGGCGCGCAGGTGCGCATCGAGTTCACGGTCGAGAACGGCAAAGGCTATGTGCCCTCGGAGATGAACCGGCCGGAGGACGCGCCGATTGGCCTGATCGCCGTCGATGCGCTCTACAGCCCGGTCAAGCGCGTGGCCTATCGGGTCGAGCCGACGCGCCAGGGGCAAAGCCTGGATTACGACAAGCTGATCATGGAGGTGGAGACCAACGGCGCCGTCTCGCCTGTGGACGCGGTGGCCTACGCCGCGCGCATCCTTCAGGATCAGCTGCAGGTGTTCATCACCTTCGATGAGCCGAAGAAGAAGCTCGACGGTGATCTCAAGCCGGACCTGCCGTTCAATCCGGCCCTGCTCAAGAAGGTCGACGAACTCGAGCTTTCCGTCCGCTCGGCCAACTGCCTGAAGAACGACAACATCGTCTACATCGGCGATCTGATCCAGAAGACCGAGGCGGAGATGCTGCGCACCCCCAATTTCGGTCGCAAGTCTCTGAACGAGATCAAGGAAGTCCTGGCCAATATGGGTCTCCACCTGGGGATGGATGTGCCCAACTGGCCGCCGGAGAACATTGAAGATCTGGCCAAGAAGTTCGAAGACCAGATGTAGGCGGGGGGCCTCCGAAGCGGCCCTCGTTGGAGAGTTCGATATGCGTCACGGATACACGCGCCGAAAGCTGGGCCGCACGTCGAGTCATCGTACGGCGATGTTCGCCAACATGGCCGCCAGCCTGATCAAGCATGAGCAGATCACCACCACCTTGCCCAAGGCCAAGGAACTGCGGCCGATCGTCGAAAAGCTGGTCACTCTGGCCAAGCGGGGCGATCTTCACGCTCGCCGCCAGGCGATCGCCAAGGTTCGGGATGTGGATCAGGTGGGCAAGCTTTTCTCCGCGCTTGGCCCGCGCTACGCCACCCGCGCCGGCGGTTATGTGCGGGTGCTCAAGGCCGGTTTCCGCCACGGCGACAACGCCGCCATGGCGGTGATCGAATTCGTCGATCGTGACGAGACCGCCAAGGGCAAGGATTCCGGCCCCAGCGCGGAAGCCGCCAGCGCTTGACGGCTAGTGGGTGATCCGCGGACGCAGCTGATAGCGCCCAGGTTGGAAGTTCTCGAAGATCAACGCCGTGTGCGGATGTCCGACCGGCTCGCCGCTGTCGTCGGGCAGCAGATTCTGCTCTGACACATAAGCCACGTAGGTGGATTGATCGTTCTCCGCCAGCAGATGGTAGAAGGGCTGGTCCTTCGCCGGCCGGACTTCGGCCGGGATCGATTGCCACCACTCCTCGGTGTTGGCGAACACCGGATCGACATCGTAGATCACGCCGCGAAACGGGAACACCCGATGTTTCACGACCTGGCCGATGGCGAATTTTGCGATCCGCATGTTCATGCCCGCGAGGTTGCGCCCCAAAACCTGAACGGTCGCTGAATCTCTTAATGGATGCGGCCGGTAAGGCAAAGCGTCGCCTTCCGGCCAGGGGCTGATGTTGTTAGTCTGGCGGCGAAGCGGCGCGGCTGGTCCGACCGGCGGGCGTCGGACAGGATCTGGAATGTGTTCATGAGCGAGGCGACCGCCCCGCCGGCCTTCGCGCGCCATCCAGGGGGCGCTGGAGTATTCGCGGCGCTGGATCTGGGCACCAACAACTGCCGCCTGCTGATCGCTGTGCCCACCGAACGCGGTTATCGCATCATCGATTCCTTCTCGCGCATCGTGCGGCTGGGTGAAGGTCTTGGCGCCAGCGGCCGGCTATCCGAGGCGGCCATGGCGCGTGCGCTCTCGGCTCTGAGCCTATGCGCGCAGAAAATACGCCGACGCGGCGCCACGCGCGTGCGCGCCGTGGCCACTCAGGCCTGCCGCACCGCCGCCAACGGCTCGGAGTTTCTTGCCCGGGTTGAGGCGGCCATCGGCTTGAAACTGGAAGTCATCAGCCCCAAGCAGGAAGCCCGCCTGGCGGTGGCGGGCTGTCTCAATCTCGTCGATCCGGCGGCCAAGGCGGTGCTGGTCCTGGATGTCGGCGGCGGCTCGACCGAGCTGTCATGGCTTGATTTACGGCGCGGCGGCCTGGAACTGCATCCCCGCCGTCGCCGATATTGGAACCCGCCGATCACTGCCTGGCTCAGCATTCCGCTCGGGGTGGTGAGTCTGGCCGAGCGATTCCCCGGCCACGGCGCCGATGATCATTCCGGCTACGCGGCGATGGTCGAAGCGGTCCGGTCTGAGATAGCCCGGTTCGACCGCGCCGACCGGCTGCGACCCCTGTTCGAGCGCGGCCACGCCCACCTCATCGGCACCTCGGGGGCGATCACCAGCCTGGCCGGCCTGCACCTCGAGTTGCCGCGCTACGACCGCAACCGGGTCGACGGCCTGTGGATGCGGCGGGCAGAATGCGAAATCGTGGCCAATCGACTGATCGCCCAGAGCGTGGCCGAACGCGCGGCCGAACCTTGCATCGGACCCGATCGCGCGGATCTGGTTCTCGCCGGGGCTGCAATCCTGCAGGCGGTGCAGACGCTGTGGCCCTGTGAACGGGTTCGGGTGGCCGATCGGGGTTTGCGCGAGGGCCTGTTACTGTCGCTGATGGCTAGCCCCACACCCGGCGCCGCCGGCGCGCCGCGGCGCGCATGAGCGAGCCACCCAAGCGGCGCATGCAGAGGCCGCCGGCGGCGGGTCCGGCGCGCGGCGATGGCCAGCGCCCAAAAGCGGTGAAGGCGCGCTCGCCGTCTTCGCGCGCCTGGATCGAACGCCAGCTCGCCGATCCCTTCGCCGCCGAGGCGCGGGCGCGGGGGTATCGCTCGCGCGCCGCCTTCAAGCTGGCGGAAATCGACGCCCGGTTCAGTATTATCGGTCACCGGGCCGCGGTCATCGATCTTGGCTGCGCCCCAGGCGGCTGGCTGCAGGTTGCGCTCGAGCGCGGCGCCAAGGACATCGTCGGCATCGATCTGCTACCTACCGAGCCGGTGGCCGGCGCGGACATCCTGCAGGGTGATTTCACCGCCGAAGGGGCTGCCGAACGGCTTATCGATCGCCTTGGCCGGGCGCCGGACCTCATCCTCTCGGACATGGCCCCCAACACCATTGGCCACAAGCGCACCGATCATCTGCGCATCATGGCGCTGCTCGAAGAGGCGAGCGCCTTCGCCCTGGCGCGCCTCCGCCCTGGCGGGGCTTTCCTGGCCAAGGCGTTTCAGGGCGGAGAAACCGCCAGGCTGACGGCCGATCTGAAGCGCGCCTTCGCGGAGGTCAGATACGTCAAGCCCAAAGCCAGTCGCGCGGAAAGCTCGGAGCTCTTTCTGCTGGCGCGGGGTCGCAAGGGCTAGCGGTCAGACGATGGCCACGTCCGCGTCCGGCGGATCGCGGAAGGTGAACAGCGTCTCGATCCTGTCGGCATCGACGGTGGCGGTGAAGCTGAATGCCATGGCGGTCTTCAGCGTGCGGGTCACGATCCCGTCCCTCACCGACTGGGTGAGGAAGTGCAGGTCGAGAAAGGCGTTGAGGATTTCATCGACCATCGCCCCATCGGTGAACTGGACGCTGATCGCGCCGGGATCGTAGAGGCGCATGCCGACTATATCCGAGTAGCGGCGGCGCACGCCAACCAGCGACTGGTGGATCGCCAGATTGGGATCCCCGGCGTCGCGAAATTGCTTGAGGAGGACCATCTGCATGGTCTCAGGCAGCAGCCCGTCGCCAAAATCGCGCAGATGCGGCAGGGCCTGGCGCAACTGGCCGATAATCGGCGTCAGGCCGAGGGTGTCGCTCTGCTGGCGATGGTCCTCGTCGGTGGCGCCCGGCAGGGCGGCTTCGCAATCGATACTGGCGAACGGCAGCATTTGCTCGCAGGCGTCAGGGGCGAACGTTTCCCAGCTGGGCAGGCTGACCCTGATCGAAACGCCGCCGGGTTTCAGCGGCGGGTCGACGACGTCGACGTGGCCGTAGAGGGCTTCCAGGCCGAGGATCTCGCGACCGCTGAAGGCCGAGGTGGCGTTGTCCAGGACCACCACCGGCTGCACCCACTGCACGGTCGGCTCGACCAGGACATTGGCGCTGGTCAACCGGTACCGGTTGACCGGCACGGCGACCGACAACTCCTTCTGCCGCAGATGGTCCCAGTGGCTGGTCGTGACCCCGAGGCTGCGGGGTATTTCCTTGTCGGTGCTGCACAGCGCCGGGTAGTCGGTGAATGTCAGGATGCCGAAAGGCGCGTCGGTGATCGGCCGATAGAGAAATGGTCGTGAACTCTGATCGCCGATGTTGAGAAAGACGTCGCAGTAGGCCTGGATGGCGTCGACCTTTATCTCGAAGAAGAAGCCATAAACCTTTGAGTTGTCAGAATGATACGGGGGCAGAAGCTGGTGCGTGGCGAACGATTCGATGAACTGTGTCATGCTGACAGCCGCGGCTGGGGATCGATGAGACCCCACAGGGGGGCGAGATTGGGCGACAGCATCGCGCCCGGCTGATTGGGCTGCTGAACGCAGACGTCATCGTCCACCTTGAAGGTGTGCAGGGTCCGCATCTCGTCGAAATCGAGATTGGCGCGGAAGGCGAACGCCGCTTGGACGCTCAAGGGAATGGCCGCGTTGGTCTGGTCGGTGAACAGCTGGGCGATTTCGCTGAAACTGCCCTGTGGGTGGATCACGATCGAGACGTCCTGCTCGTTATAGAGCTGGAGCTGATGGACGTCGTAGTAGCGCGAGCGGGCGGAGACCAGGGCCTGGTAGATGGCCCGGTGCGGATCGGCGGCGTCCCTGAACTGCTTGAGCGACACCAGCCGCATCGGATTGGGAATGAAGCCGTTGGCAAGCGTATTGGCCCCGTCGAACAGTTGCGCGGCGAGTTCAAACGCCTTGAGGATCAGGGGGCTCTGTAGGGCGGTCCACGGGGAGGCGACGGCGCTCCGGCGGCCAACCGAGGGCAGCGGGGTTCCGGTTTCGATGGTGACGAAGCTCATCATCGTCTGCACGGCGTCGGGGTCGAGCGATGGCCATCCGGGGAGCCGCACCTCGGCGGAAAAGCCGCCAGGATAGATGCCCGTGCCGAGGTCGATTTCGCCCCACAGCTTCTTCAGCCCCAGTATCTCGCGACCACTGAAGGCCGAGGTGGAGTTGTTGACGACGATGAACGGGAGCGCCCATTCCACCGACAGGTCGAGGAGCACGCGCGCGCCACCAACGCCGCGGCGGAGCACGGGCACGGCGAGAAAGACTTCATTCTGGCTGGCGTACCCGCGGTCGGCGAACGGCAGGCCCCGGTAGCCGAGCACGGTGCGGTTGGCGTTCAGCATCATCGGGTATCGGATGACCATCAGCAGCGCGTACGGAAACACCGCCAGCGGTCCGTAGACGAAGCCACGTTCTTCGGCCTTTCCGAGGTTGAAAAAGGTGTCGCAATAGGACTGCACCGTGTCCATGCGCACATCGATCAGGAAGGCTTTGGCGGCGATGTCGGGGAAGTGATACGGGGGCGGCGTCTGCTGATTGGCGACCGACTGGGCGTACTGCGGCATTTTATGCTCCTTGTACGGACAGAAGCTGCGGCCGGCCAATCAAGGTGGCGCAGCCGAGGCCGAGGGCGAAGTCGGCGCCAAACTGCCCGGCCGGGGTGCGCCAGCCGGGACTCCAGTCACCCTCGAGGACGCGCCGGGCGATGGTCTCACCGGTGATCGCGCTGACCGCGTAGCCGCCCAGGGTCCGCATGCTGAGGCTGGAGGTGCGCCGCCAGCGATCCACCGCCTGAGCCACCAGCGTGAAGCCGGCGGCGGGTTTTCGTCCCGGTAGCCCCAGGGGAAACAGGCCGGCCGCCAGGGCGCGGGTTCGCCCGTTCAGCCATCGGCTGGCCGAGGCGCTGGCGGCGTGGGCCAGGCGCTGGAGCCAGTCGGTTTCGGCATAGGTCTCGACGCTGTCGATCCCGGTGGTCATCGGGGCGGTGATCAGGTCCGGCCAGCACACCGCCGTGGTTTCAGCCAGGCCGGCGCCGAAATCGACGTCATGGCGCAGGACGCCGGCCGCCCTTTCGCGCAGCGCGCCGGCTTCGCGCACGAGCACGGTCGGGCCGATCAGAGAGGCCATGCTGCGCACGCTGGCGGCGCTGATTTCGTCAGGCCGGGATACCGCCAGGCGAAGCTTCACCGCCCCGGTGGTCCGCGCCGCGACCAGGGCCAGAAGGCAATCGGACATCACCACTGAAAAGCCGGCCCCGGGCATCAGCATGATCCCCGCGCGCACCGCCTCCGGCGAGCGCCGTTCGGCCTCGGCGAACACCGGCCACTCGCCGGCGAGGTCGAGATAGTGGGTGCGGGTGCGGATACAGGCGTCGATCATCGGCGGCCCGGTGTCGACGAACGGTCCGGCCGCGTGCAGGACGACCTCGGTATCAGCCAGCGCCGCGTCGGTCGCCGATCGGTCGGTGAGGCTGAAGGCGCGATATTCGAGGTCGAGCGGTTGCGCCTGCCCGGCCAGACGATCGGGGTCGCGTCCCGCGAGCACCGGCTCGATGCCGGCCGCGAGCAACCGGTCGAGCAGCATCGTCCCTATGCGTCCGGTCGAGCCATAGAGGAGGAGCCGGCCGCTCACGGACGCGCCAGCACCCAGGCCGGCAAGCCGGCGATGAAGGCCTTGTCGCGCGACGGCGGCAGGGCCCCGTAGACCAGCTCGAACTCGTGCAGCGCCGCGCCGGCGAGCGCCGCAGCCACGGTGCGGGCATAGCCGACCGAGCCTTGGCGGTCGAATAGCTCGGCCAGCCAGCCGACCATGGCCGGCGTGCGATCGGCGCGCCTGAGGGCCAGGAAGCGGTCGATCCGCCGCCGGTCCCTGGCTGTTGCGGTCTGCCGGGCGTGGATCAGAATCAGGGTGCGCTTGGCCTCGTAGAGGTCGCCATTGATCTCCTTGCCATAGACATCGCTGGTGGCGAGATTGCGCAGATCGTCCTCGATCTGGAAGGCGGCGCCCAGGAAGAACCCGAACCGGACCACGCTGCCGGCGTCGGCCCGTCCGCGCGAGCCGATCAAGAGGCCCACCTGCGCCGGCCAGATGGTCGCCAGCCAGGCGGTCTTCTTCAGCGCCAGGTTGAGATAGTCGCTCTCGTTGAGCGGCTCGGCCCCGTTATCCCGCCAACCAAGCTCGAGCGCCTGCCCCTGGGCGGTTTCGCGGGCCATGTTGCGGGTCACCTCGAGCACCTGATCGGCGACCTCCACGCCGGCGCGGCGAAGGCTGTCGAACAGGGGCTGCAGGGCGAGCAGCATCAAAGCGTCGCCAGCGTTGATCGCCAGGGGCACGCCGTGCAGCCGATGCAGGGTCGGTCGCCCGCGTCTGAGCTCGCTCTCGTCCTGGATATCGTCGTGAACCAGCAGGCCGTTGTGCAGAATTTCGATGGCGGCGGCGCACGGCAGGGCGTCCTCGATCGCGCCGCCGAAGGCGACGGCGCTGGCGATGCAGATCGAGGCCCGCATCATCTTGCCGCCGCGCGAGGGATAGTCGGTGATCAGTTCATCGAGGAATGGCGCGCGCCGCCCTCCGGGAAGATAGTCCTGGATCGTCCGGCGCGCCTGGTGGCCGTACTCGGCCATCATTTTGCTGACCAGCATAGGCGAGGCGGCGGGATCGGCCGCCACCGCCATGTTCACGAACTGACCTCGATGGTCAGGGCGCCCAGCGGCAGGCCCGAGCCCTCGTCGAACACCATGCCGCTGTACAGCCCGGGGGCGTGACTCTGCGGCACCGCAATGTTGGCGATGATGCCGGCGCCGCCGGTTCCGGCGCTGAAGCTCACTCCGGTTATCGGCGGGTCGGCCGGATTGGCCGAGGTCAGACCGGTCATCATCAAGGCGGCGGGAGACTTTGGCCGGGTGAGAATGGCGGCTTTCATCTGCGCCGGTCTGCCGCTGAGGTTACAGGTCAAGGGGATCAATGCGCTGGCGGCGCGGGACGCCGCTGCCGGCTTCGCCATATCGGTGGTGTCGGCCTTGGCCTTGGCCTTGGCCTTGTCGGGTGGCGGCGAGGCGGCCGCCGCCTTCTGCAGCACGGCGTTCAATCCCGGGTCGGTAAGCAGACGGTCCAGGAGATCGAATGTGGTGGTGGAGAGATCGCGCGCCAGGCGCAGGCTGCGCAACGCCAGGAGATTGAGATCGCTGGGAACCTGGCCGACGCTGTACTCGCCGACGCGGAACTGCTTGGCCGCGGCCCGGCCTTCCTCGAGATTTTGCGCCAGCACCTGATAGCCCAGCTTGACGGCGTGAGCGACGGCGTCGCTCACCGCCAGCTCCAGCGGCGCATCACTGGTCGGCGCCTTGGCCGATGCGGTTGCGTTGCGGATCGGCCTGGTCTGCTTGAGCGACGGGCGGCTCTTGCGGTCAGTCATGGTGCTTTCCCCGTCTTTCCTGCTGCTTAGGGATGATTGTAGGCGGTGATATCCTCGAGCGCGGGGCTCAGCGATAGGGCGTGCGCGGCCAGTTTGCCAGACATGACCGCGGCCTCGACGCATCCAGTGTTGAAACCACAGTCTGTCCAGTCTCCAGCTATGGTCAGGTTGTCATAAGTCATGTCCAGGGGCGAGATGCGGTGCGCGGCGCTGCCGGGGGCGCTCAGCACATAGCGGTCGCTGGGATTGATGTTGGCCCGCCAGTACTGCTGATCGAAGCGCGCCGCGCCGCGCGCCGCGCCGTCCGACGGGTCGGCCAACAGCTCGTAGCGAAACCGCCCGCTGAGCGTGAACGCGCCCGGCCAGAGCAAACGCGCCGGGCCGCGCAGGTAGGCGAGGGCGCTGGCGCGCACCTTGGCGCGGACCTTGTCGGGATAGTCCGGCTCGGCTGGATCGAACTTCGGCTCGGGCAGGGTCCCGCAGAAGTACACCGATGTCGCCGGCGGCCTGGGCCAAGCCTCCTCGGGCACCACATGGGCCATGTCGCACCAGGTGTCGAAGGGCTTTACGAAGCCGGCGACGATATAGGGCGGCCCGTTCCATCCGAGGCTGGGGAGGTCTTCTGTCAGCCAGATCTGGAACGCCTGGGTGGCCACCGTCTTGACGTTCTCGACCATCGCCCGCCAGCGGGCGTCGCGGGCCAGCAATTCCTTGCAGGTGTGGGGCACCGCGCCGAGGCTCACGCCGAGGACCACGAAATCGAAGTCCCGCCCGACTTTCAAGGTCGTCTCGCCAACGCCGCGCTGATCCCAGTGGGACTCGAAATCGCGCCCCTCCCTGGCCAGCCGCGCGCCGCCGGAAAGCTGGCTGAAGTCCGGCGCCGCCGGCCAGCACGGGCGCTCGCCGATCACAACCAGCGGCGCATAGGCGCGCCCGTCGCGGGTTTTGGCCTGGACGGTGAAGGTCAGGCTCTCGACGTGGCTCCGATCGCCCTCGAGGATCTCGCCGCCAGCCGGCAGGCCGACGTTGGTCAGGCGATGGAAGAAGGCGAACTCCACGCCGCGGCGGCGCAGCACCTCGTAGAGTGGGGCGAAGACCACGTCCCCCATCCCCGCGCGCATGCGCCAGAAGATCGCCCCGCGATAGCCAAAGAAGAGCCGGAGCGTGGCTCTCAGGCCCTGACCGGCGGAAAGACAGGGTCGGCCCGGATCGCCGTCCTCATAGGCCAATGCGAGGTCGTAGAGGCCGCGAACAAAGGGCGAGGCCAGCGCCCGCTCCGAGGCGCCGTTGAGCCTTAGCCACTGCCGGCATTCATAGCCGTCGATGGCGTCCAGGCCACGGGGATCGGTCAGCAGGCCGAAGCGGACCACGCCCAGGATGTAGGCCAGTGACAGATCGACGACTTCCCAGACATGGCGCAGTTCGTCCCTGGCGATGGCGGTTTCCTCGAGCCAGGCGCGCAGTCCGGCGCAGGCGGTCTCGGCGAGGCGGACAAACGTGCCGTCCAGGCGGCCCGGAATCGCATCGAGCGCCGCGGCCAGCACAGCCAGAGCTTCGGCCAGAACCGTGGCCCCGGCGAACGCGCCCCGCCGCAACAGGCGTTTCAGGAGTGCGCCCAGGCGCTCGGCGTCGGCGGCGGCGCTCTCTGGCTCCAGCGGCCGCTCGCCGAAGAACCCGTGATCGACCGCGCAATCCAGCACCAGGGCGCGCAAGAGGGTGAGTGAGCGCGCGAGATAGCGCCGCAACGATATGAGTTCAGCGCTGGAGATGGGGTCGCCCGGCAGTCCCGGGGTGGGCGGGAAGTGCGCCGACCAGCTCTGCCAGGCTGCCCGTTCCCCGGGAGAGAAAAGGCCGATGTCCGATTCCGGGACGAAGGCGTCTTCCCAGTCGCCATAGGGATTCTCGCCTTCGGCCAACTCGGCGTAGCATTCCCGCATCAGCCGGAAGGCGTTGTCGTAATAGCCCAGCCAGACATGCAGTCCGTGCTCCTCGATGCGGCCCGCCGCGCCGCGGCCCGAGGCGCCCTTGCCGCCAAGGCGCCAGCCCTCCTGATAAACGGTGATCGCGAACCGCCCGCGATGTTCGGGGCGCGACAGTTCGAAGGCCGCCGTCATGGCGCCGCAGCCTCCGCCGATGACCGCGACCTTGATCGGCTGTTCCAGCGAATCCCCTCCGAAAGCGCCGGCGTTCCTTACCCTCGCCGGCGGCGCGAATGCCAGGGAAGCTTTCCCTTGCCGGCGCCCCGCGCCGCTGGCTAGATTCGCTTCGGGGTTACCAATGGCCGACGTTTTCATCTCCTACGCCCGATCGTCGGCGGCGCGCGCCCAGGCGGTGGCGCGCAGCCTCGGCCTGCTGGGTTACGACGTCTGGATCGACGACGCCCTGCCGTCCCATCGCTCGTTCGCCGAGGTGATCGAGGAGCAGATCGCCGATGCGCGGGCGGTGCTGGTGATCTGGTCGCACGACGCGGTCAGGTCGGAGTGGGTGCGCTCGGAGGCCAATCACGCCCGCGAGGCGAAAAAGCTGGTTCAGGCCGCGGTGGAAAAGACGCGCCTGCCGATGCCGTTCGATCAGCTGCACTGCGCCGATCTCTCGCAGTGGTCGGGCGAAAGCGATCACCCGGCCTGGCTGAGCGTGTTGTCGAGCCTGGCTCAACTGGTCGACCATCAAGGCGCCGAGCGCAAGGCCGCTAGCCCCGCCGCCCAGCGTGACGAACGGCGCCACCTTACGGTTCTCTCGTGCGGCCTTGCCGACGCCGGCAGGATGGCCACCGCCCTTGATCCCGAGGAGTGGCGGGCGGTGTCGACCGCCTATCGCAAGCTGGCGAGCAAGGTGTTGAGCGAGGCTGGCGGCCATGTCGCGGCGAGCGGCGAGACGATGGTCGCCTACTTTGGCTATCCAGTGGCCCAGGAGCATGCCGCTCAACGCGCGGTGGCGGCCGGGCTCGCGCTGGTGGCTCGGATCGGCGCCTTGCCCGTCGGCGATAAGGGGTCACCTTCGAGGTTGGCGGCCAAGGTCGGTATCGACGCCGGTGTGGTGGTCGTCTCTCACGCGCCGGCCGGAGCGGTGGAGGTGTTCGGTGACACGCCGGCCCATTCCAACGCCGTCCAGGTCGCCGCCGAACCGGGCGTCGTGCTGGTGACCCCCAAGGTGCGCGAGCTCGTCGCCGGTCAGTTCACTCTGCGCGAGCGCGAGGGGCTGGAAGCCAACGGCGCCCCTCTGTTCGAGGCCAGCGCGGCGAGCATCGCCCCGGCGCATCATCGCGGCGCCATCGCCCGGACGGCATTCGTGGGCCGCGCCGAGGAAATCGGCTTGCTGCACAGCCGTTGGGAGCGCAGCGGTGAGGGCCAGAGCCAGTTCGCTCTCATCGTCGGCGAGCCTGGCATCGGCAAGTCTCGTCTGATCGACGAATTCCGCGTCCGGATCAGGGCCGACGCGCATCAATGGCTCGAATGCGCCGGCAGCCCGCTCTACGCCAACACCGCGTTCCACCCGGTGGTGGGCTTGGTTCGCCAGATCATCGGCTGGCGCCAGGATGACTCGCCCGAGCGTCGCCAGGAGAAGCTGGGGGCTGCGCTCGCGGATGCTGGCCTGGATGTCGCCGAGGCCGGGCCCCTGGTCGCCGAGTTGCTTGGCTTGGCGGCGCCGGTGGCCTTGGCGCCTGAGGAGCGCCGGCGTCGGCTGCTCGGCGTCCTCATCCAGTGGGTGATGGGCGCATCGCGGGTTCAGCCGCTGATCATCGTGGTCGAGGATCTGCACTGGATCGATGCTTCGAGCATGGAGCTGATCCGTATCCTCGCCGATCGGCAGACGATGGCGCGCCTGATGGTCATCTGCACGGCGAGGCCGGAATTCCAGGCGGCGTGGCCGCAGCGTGGCTACCACCTGAGGGTCAGCATGGGGCGATTGAGCGCCCGCGACGCGCGCGCCCTGCTGGCCAGCGTGGCCGATCGCGCTTCCCTCGACAAAAGCCTCGTCGAGACCTTGATCGCCCGCACCGACGGGGTGCCGCTGTTCGTCGAGGAACTGACGCGCCTGGTCCTGGAAGGCCCCGACCATCGCCATGACATTCCCGCCACGCTCCTCGACTCTCTGGCCGCCCGGCTCGATCGCCTCGGCCCGGCCAGGCAGACGGCGCAACTGGCCGCGGTCATCGGCCGCGAGTTCGACTACCCGCTGTTGGCCGCGGTCTCCCCGCTCGAGGCCACGGCGCTCGATGACAATCTGGCCAAGCTGATCGACGCCGAGCTGATCTTCGCCCACGGCCTGCCGCCGCAGGCGAGCTACCGATTCAAGCATGCCCTGATCGTCGATGCCGCTTACGACGCGCTGCTCAAGAGCGAGCGACGGGCGCTTCACGCGCGCGTGGCCAAGGTGGTCGCGGAAGACTTTCCGGCGCTGGCGGCGGACCACCCCGAACTGCTCGCCCGGCACTGGGCCGGCGCGGGCGAGGACGACAAGGCGGTCGCCCTGTATCGCCAGGCTGCGCAGAGCGCGGCCTCGCGGGCAGCGCATGTGGAGGCGGTGGAGCATCTGAGGACGGCCCTGGCCCTGGTTCGTCGCCAGGAGGCGGGGCCGGGGCGGGCGGTGTCCGAGCTGCCGGTTCTGCTGGGCCTGGCGGTCAGCCTGGCGGCGACCAAGGGCTATACCGCCCCGGAGCTCGGCGAGGTGCTGGCCGAGGCCAGGTCCTTGTGCGACCAGCTGGGCAATGTGGCTGGCCTGTTCGCGGTGCTGATCGGGCTTTGCAACTTCCATTCGGTGGCCGGGGACATGGCCGCGGCCAAGGCCGCGGCCCTGCATTGCCAGCGCATCGGCGAGGAGACCGGTCAGCCGTCCCAGCGCATCCAGGCCAGCTTCGTCCTCGGCTATTGCCACTATTCCCTGGGCGAGCTGGCGCAGGCGCGGGTGTTGCTGGAGCGCTCGGCGGCGCTGTACGCCGAGCATGACGGCGGATCCTTGAGCTTCTTCAGCCCCACCGACCCCCTGGTCGAATGTCTCTCCACCCTGCCGATCGTGCTCTACGCCCTGGGCGAGATCGATGAGGCCGGCGAGCGCGCCGAGGCCCTGCTCACCCACGCCAGGGGGCGCGAGCGCCCCTACGAGCTGGCCTACGCCCTGGCGTTCCGCTGGGTCTACGACATCCTGGCGCGCGCGTTCGACGCCAGCCTCGCCCACGCCGATGAGGAGCTGGCCCTGTGCGAGACGCACGGCTACGCCAACTTCCGCGCCGTGGCCCTGACCATGAAGGGCCTCTCGACCGGAGCCACGGGCCAGATCGAGCGTGGCTTGGCCGTGGCCAGGGAGGGCGTGTCCGAACTGGAGCGGATGGGCATCCTGCGCGCCATCGGCCTTTATCTCGGTGAAGCGGCGCGTCTCGAACTGGCGAACGGGGACCGGGCCGCCGCCCTGGCGAGCCTCGAGCGGGCGATCGCCTCAGCCTCGCGCAGCATCCGCATCTGCCTGCCAAGGCTGCACCTGTTACGGGCGGAGATCCTCGCGCCCGCCGATCCCGCCGCCGCCGCGGCCGCCAGGGAAGAGGCTCTTGCCATCGCCCGGGAGCAGGGGGCCAGGACCTTCGAAAACGAGGCGCTGGCGGCGCTACGCTAGCTCAGCCCGCCGAATGCGGAACCTCGAGCACCACGATCCGCCATTCGGTGGTCTCCTCGACCATCATGCTGGCGATCTCTGCGGCCAGTTCGGTGAGTCTCGCCAGCGCCGGGGCCTCTTGCTCGGCGGCCAGATTGACGATCCGATGGCGCACGTCGCTCAGGCTCTCGGCCATCGCCCGCGCCCGGCGCTGAAGGCGGGCGAACTCGCCATTGTTGTTGATCGAGGCGAGCGCGGCGCCCATGGCCGGCAGGAAAGCTGAAAACAGGACCATCCAGTCGCTCACCCTCTCGACAAGGTCGGGCCACAGGAAGCGCACCAGCCAGTTGAACGCCACCGCGGCCAGCGAGACTGTGAACAGAATCAGCGACATGCGATGCAGGCGCGAGTGGATGCGCTCCATGCGCTCGCAGTTCATGTGGTGGAAGCCGATCTGCCCACTCTCCGGAGTCACCGCCCCGAGAAAGTCGAGCAGGGTCTTTTCCATGGCCACGATGTAGTGGTGGTCGACCTTGGCGTTGGGCAGACCAATCTCGCGCGCGATCGCCCGCGCCTGCCAGTTCATCCAGCTCAGCGCCGGATCGCCATAGCTGCTCAGGTGGGCGGGGGTGCGGGGAAGGGGCCTGGCCCCACCCAGGGGGACGAGGATCTGCATCTCGCGCACCAGTTCGGCCAGCACCCGATATTCGAGCCATTTCTGGTGCCAGCGGCGGCGGCGGGCGACCATCGGCAGAGCGATCGTCGCCAGCAGAATAATCGCCTCCACGATCCCGGTGATGATCGAGGCGCGAGAGCCGAACCGCCCGGCGAACGGGACCACCGCCAGGAACACCGCCGTGGCCGCCAGCAGCGAAGAGGTGACGAAGGCGCTGCGATGTTTGTCGGCGAAGATGTCGGCCAGCTTGTCCGACCAGGCGTAGTGGTTGCGCAGGCGGGCGTTGATCCAGTAGGCGCCGGGATAATCCTCGGTCGTCCCGGGCTCGCCGGCCACCGGCCAGTTGGCGCGGATTTGGGAGACGAAGTCGGCCACGCGAATGCGCGGCGTATGGATCACCCCGCGGTCCATGAAGTCGCGAAACAGCTTCCAGATGATCGCCAGGTTGAATCTCGGCCGGGTTTCGTCCTGGTACTCCAGGAGGTGCGCGGCGGTCGCCGCGGCGCCCTCCGATCCATCGCCCATTTCCGGAGTATCCAGCTCCGTGCGCACCACCAGATCGATGGCGCGCGCCAGATGAGCCTGGTCTTCCAGCGATTCCGGCGGTGGGGGGCGGGGCACGGTATCGCCCAGGCATTCGAGGTCCTCGGCATCGCGCATCAGCTTCCAGCCGAAGGGCGCGCGCGAATCGACCCACAGCGTCGGCACGTTGAAGGCGATGGCTTCCCGCAGCGTATCGACGGTGCCGCCGACGCCGGCGGCCGCCCCGCCGTCCCAGACCACCACCAGGAGGTCGGACTGGTTGAGCACGACCCGACCGGCGGCCTCGTAGGCCTCGTTGGCGCGGTCTCGCCGGCCGTTGATCTCGAAGCGGGTCAGCACCCCGCGCTCCTCCGCGGTCTCGAGGATGCCACGAAACCGCTCCACCGAGCGGGCCTCGAAGGAGTCGGGTCCGGCGAAGTCCTGCTCGAACTCGCCGCTGGCGAAGGGCATGATGCAGGTCAGCTTCCAGCCAAGCCGCAGGGCCTCCTCGGCGAAGATACGGTCGGAACCCTCCGCAAGCGGCGAGTTGGCCGTCAGGGTGGGGCCGCCGCTATCGTAGAGGCTCGCCCGTGGGCTGGCGGCGAAACGGTCGACCGCGGCGTGGGTGGCCTCGAGCACCTCGGCGATGCGGGCGCGAATCCTGGCCAGGCCCTCTTCGTCATCCGGCAGCCGATCGGGACGATGGCCGACGACGCCGACCCGAAAGGCGATCCTGGCCTTGGGCGGTTCCTTCATGTGCAATGCCCCCGCAAACAGTCGCACGATTCAATGCCGGATAGAGTCCCGAATCGGCAACTCCCGAGCGCCTCTTCCCTCGGCCGGCGCGCGCGGTTATAGCCGGCCCGCAAAACGGAGAGTCTCATGGAGATTCGCGAAGGTCTCGCCTTCGACGATGTTTTGCTCGAACCCGGTCCCTCTGAAGTCTTGCCCACCCAGGTGGACACCACGACGCGCCTGACGCGCGAGATCGGGCTCAACATACCGCTGATCAGCGCCGCGATGGATACGGTGACCGATTCGAGGTTGGCCATCGCCATGGCTCAGGCTGGCGGTCTCGGCGTTCTGCACCGCAATTTCACCGTCGAAGAGCAGGCCGATCAGGTGCGCGAGGTCAAGCGCTACGAGAGCGGCATGGTGATCAATCCGCTCACCATCAATCCGGACACCACCCTGGGCGAGATCGGCAAGATCAAGACCGCGCGGCGCATCTCCGGATTTCCAGTGGTCGAGAAGAAAAGCGGCAAGCTGGTCGGCATTCTCACCAACCGCGACATGCGCTTCGAGCGCTCCGACAAGGTGACCGCAGCCGAACTGATGACCCGCGATAACCTGGTCACCGTGCCCGAGGGGGTCAGCCAGGACGAGGCCCGCGCGCTTCTGCGCCGGCACAAGATCGAGCGCCTGATCGTGGTCGACGAGGCTTTCCGCGCCGTGGGCCTGATCACCGTCAAGGATATGGAAAAGGCCGAGGCTCATCCGGCGGCGGCCAAGGATTCCAAGGGCCGCCTGCTGGTCGGCGCGGCGTCCACGGTGGGCGACGCGGGCTTCGAGCGGTCGATGGCGTTGATCGACGCCGGCGTCGATGTGGTGGTCATCGATACCGCCCACGGTCATTCCGCCCAGGTCAGCGCCGCGGTCAGGCGCCTCGCGCGCGAGAGCAATCGGGTCCAGATCATCGCCGGCAACGTCGCCACCTACGATGGCGCGCGCGCGCTCATCGACGCCGGAGCGGACGCCATCAAGGTCGGCATTGGGCCGGGCTCGATCTGCACCACCCGCGTGGTCAGCGGCGTCGGTGTGCCCCAGTTCACCGCCATCACCGAGGCCGTACGCGCCGCCGAGGGCTCGGGCGCGCCGGTGATCGCCGATGGCGGCGTCCGCTTTTCCGGCGATCTGGCCAAGGCGATCGCCGCGGGAGCCGCCTCGGCGATGATGGGATCGATGTTCGCCGGCACCGACGAAGCGCCCGGCGAGGTGTTTCTCTATCAGGGTCGCTCGTACAAATCGTATCGCGGCATGGGCTCTCTGGGGGCCATGGCCAGGGGCAGCGCCGACCGCTACTTCCAGAAGGAGGTCGAGGATGCCCTCAAACTGGTGCCCGAGGGCATCGAGGGCCAGACGCCTTACAAGGGTCCGATCGGACCGGTCATCCACCAGCTGATCGGCGGCCTTCGGGCCGCGATGGGCTATCTCGGGGCCAAGGACATTCCGACGCTGCAAAAGCAGGCGCGGTTCATCAGGGTCACTGGCGCTGGCCTGCGCGAAAGCCACGTGCACGATGTGATGATCACCCGCGAGGCGCCCAACTACCCTAGCGGGGCGTAGCCGTGCGCGACGGCGGCCGTCTCGCAGCCGCCATTACCGTGCTGGAGGACATGGCCGAGCGCCACGCGCCCGCACGGCTGGCGCTCAAGACCTGGGGCGAGGGCGCCCGCTACGCCGGGGCCAAGGACCGGGCGGCGGTCGCCGGTCTGGTCCTGGATACGCTCCGCCGGCGCCGCTCGCTGGCCTTCGCCATGGGCGATGAGAGACCGCGCTCGTTGGTGCTGGCGCTGGCGCGGGATGGCTGGGGCTGGAGCGCTGAGCGGCTACGAACCGCGGCTGGCGAGGACCACGGTCCCGGCGCCTTGAATGATGAGGAGGTGGCGCGCCTGGATGCGTCGTTGGCGCTCGAATCGGCGCCTCCGGCGGTGCGCGGTGAGTTTCCCGATTGGCTGGAACCGCAGATGACGCGGGCGTTCGGCCTTGAGGCGGTCAGCGAGGGGCAGGCGCTCGCCCAGCGGGCGCCGATCGATGTGCGGGTCAATACGCTAAGGACCGACGTTGGCCGCGCGCTAAAGGCGCTGGAGGCGTTTGGCGCCCATCCGGTCGAGCTTTCCGCCACCGCCCTTCGCATCCAGGCGCCGGGATCGGGCGAGCGAGCGCCGGCGATCGAAACCCTGCCCGAATTCGCCAAGGGCTGGTTCGAGATCCAGGATCTCGGCAGTCAGGTTGCGGCCGCCATGGCTGGCGACATCGCCCACCGCCAGGTGCTCGACCTGTGCGCCGGTGGCGGCGGCAAGACGCTGGCGCTCGCGGCGGCGATGAACAACACCGGCCAACTGTACGCCTATGACGCCGATGCCCGACGTCTGGCGGATACCCAGCGCCGCGCCATCCGCGGCGGCGTGCGCAATCTGCAGGTGCGCTCGCCCCTGCGGCCGGACGCCCTGAGCGACCTCGTCGGGCGGATGGACCTGGTATTCATCGACGCCCCGTGCAGCGGCAGCGGCGCGTGGCGACGCCATCCCGACGCCAAGTGGCGGCTCACTCCAGCCCAACTCGAGCGCCGCATGGCCGAACAGGACACGGTGCTGGCCGAGGGTGCGTCCTACGTGAAGCCCGGCGGCGCAATGCTTTACGTCACCTGTTCGCTGTTTTGCGAGGAGAACGAGGATCGGATCGCCGCTTTTCTCTCGCGCCATCCCGGGTTCGCCGCCGAACCGATCGCCGGTGACCATGTGAGCGAGAATGGCTTCCTGCGCCTGACCCCGCGGACGGCGGCAACCGATGGCTTTTTCGCTGCCGCGCTGCGGCGGATGACCTCGGACTGATTCTCGGCTAACGGGCGCCATGTCCGCACAAGAGCATGCCCCCAAGCACGCGCAGGTCCTGATCGTCGATTTCGGCAGCCAGGTGACGCAGTTGATCGCCCGCCGGGTGCGCGAGAGCGGCGTCTATTGCGAAATCCACCCCTTCGATCGCGTGGGCGCGATCCTGGACGATTTTGCGCCCAAGGCGGTGATTCTCTCCGGCGGTCCGGCCAGCGCCGGCCTGGCCGACAGCCCGGCCGCGCCCGCCAAGGTGTTCGACCTCGGCGTGCCGGTGCTCGGCATCTGTTACGGCGAGATGACCCTGTGCGCCCAGCTCGGCGGCAAGGTCGATGGCGGGCGCGAGCGCGAATTTGGCCGGGCCGAGATCCGCGTCGAGCGGGAGAGCCCGCTGCTCGCCGGCCTGGCCGCTGTGGGGGAAGTCGAACCGGTGTGGATGAGCCACGGTGACAAGATCACCGCCATCCCGCCGGGATTTTCCGTGGTCGCCACTTCGGAGGGCTCGCCGTTCGCGGTCATCGCCGATGAACAGCGTCGTTTCTATGGCGTGCAGTTTCACCCCGAGGTGGTCCACACTCCGCACGGCGCGGCCATTCTGCGCAACTTCACCCACCGCATCGCCGGCCTCGCTGGCGAGTGGACCATGGCCGCCTTCCGCGCCGAGGCCGTCGCCGCGATCAGGGCCAAGGTCGGGCGGGGGCGGGTGATCCTTGGCCTTTCGGGCGGCGTCGACTCGTCAGTCGCCGCGGTGCTGATCCACGAGGCTATTGGCGAACAGCTCACCTGCGTCTTTGTCGACACCGGCCTGATGCGCGCCGGCGAGGCGGCGGAGGTCGTCAGCCTGTTCAGGAATCACTACAATATTCCTCTTATACACATTGAAGCGGCTCATGAATTCATTTCCGCTCTGGCGGGGGTTTCTGAGCCGGAGGCCAAGCGCAAGATCATCGGCGGCAAGTTCATTGACATCTTCGATCGCGAAGCGGCGCGCATCGAGGGGGCCGAATTCCTGGCCCAGGGCACGCTCTACCCCGATGTCATCGAAAGCGTCTCGGTGCATGGCGGACCCAGCCAGGTGATCAAGAGCCACCACAATGTCGGCGGCCTGCCTGACCGCATGAAGCTGAAGCTTCTGGAGCCGCTGCGCGAACTGTTCAAGGACGAGGTGCGGGCGCTCGGCGTCGAACTCGGCCTGCCCGCCGCCTTTGTCGGCCGTCATCCGTTTCCAGGACCGGGCCTGGCGATCCGCATTCCGGGTGAAGTCACCGCCGAGAGGGTCGCGGTGCTGCAGCAGGCCGATGCCATCTGGCTCGACGAAATCCGGCGTGCCGGCCTCTACGACCTGATCTGGCAGGCCTTCGCGGTCCTCCTGCCGGTCAGCAGCGTCGGGGTGATGGGTGATGCCCGCACCTACGAAAATGTCCTCGCGCTGCGCGCGGTCACCTCCACCGACGGCATGACCGCCGATGTGTTCGAATTCCCCTGGGAGGTGTTGACCCGGGCGGCGAGGCGGATCGTCAACGAAGTGCGCGGGGTCAACCGCGTGGTCTACGACGTGACCTCCAAGCCGCCGGGCACCATCGAGTGGGAATGATTCTGGCCCATCCTGGGCTATCCCACAGCATTCCAGAAACCTCCATAACGCACAGATAAACAAAGTAAAATAATCAAAAGACGTTGGGGGACTATCGGCCGGCAGAGATCGCCGCTGACGGACTTCCTGTTCATGCAGCGCCGGGCGCCACGGCCCGCCCGGCGTATGAGCGGCGAGAGATCCCAGACCGAGCTGGTCCAAGGTCGGGGTCGAGGCCACCATGGGCCGGACTCTACTTATTTCTGGAGGCGATTCAGGGGGCCACGTCACGAACTTCAACAGTATCGATGGCTTGGGCTCAATCCCGCATATTAGCCTGCGGCACAGTCAGCCGAATCTCCAATCCGCCTTCCGTAAAGTCCCGAGAGAAGCTGCCGCTGAGGGTAGTGATTGCTGCCCTTGCCAGGCGACTGCCGAAACCTTCGTGCGCGGCTTCTCCGACGCGCGAAACCACTCCAGTTTCTCTCCAGACAATGCAGACGTCATTCCCCTGGTCAAAGCATTCGATCCGCACTTGGCCGGAGGGATTTGACAGAGCGCCATATTTGAGTGCGTTGGTCGAGAACTCGTGAAGAAGCAAGGCAACGTTTGTAATGGCGTTGCGCCCCAGCGGACAATCAAATCCAGTAACTACAATCCGGCGTTCGACCCTTTCATTGCGATAAGGGTCGGTCACCTCGGCGATGAGCGTGTGGAGCGTCGCAATTTGGTGAGAGTCGGTCTCCGCAGCCGACAACGTCAGCGAATGGGCTCGACTCAGTGCCAAGAACTTGCCCTGGAGGTCAGAGACCAGAACTGGAACGGACGCAGCGCCACGGGCGCTCAGATTGACCAGGCCTCCCGCCAACGCGAAGAGGTTTTTCACGCGGTGATTCATCTCACCGAGCAACAAATCCTTCTGCTCCTCGGCGCGCCGCCGGTCCGAGATAGCCCGCGCGATCTTCGAAGCGCCAACAACCTTGCCGCTCGAATCCAGAATGGGTGAGACTGACAGTGAGACATCAACGAGACTGCCGTCCTTCCTTTGGCGAATTGTCTCGTAGTGCTCAATGCGTTCGCCGCGCCGTATGCGACCGAGGATCTCCGGCTCCTCGTCCTGCCGATCGCTGGGGATGAGGATCGTCACGGGTTTGCCGATGACTTCATGTTCACAATAGCCGAAGAGGCGTTGGGCGCCGCCATTCCAGCTGGTGATGATGCCATCCGTGTCCTTGGAAATGATCGCGTCGTCGGAAGATTGGACGATCGCAGCCAACCGCCGACCGGCAAGCTCAGCCGATTTGCGCTCACTGATGTCCACCAACATGTTCACGGCGCCAACCAACTCGCCGACTTCATTAAACAACGGAGTCGGGTAGGCGAGGAACGGGATGCGTGTGCCATCGGGTCGCTCCGCCGCAGCCT
>DASYGN010000042.1:0-20238 GCA_035999625.1 Caulobacteraceae bacterium
AACAGTTCTTCGGCGTCCTTCGGGTCGGAAGCGGTGATCGCCGCCGACGGCGTCACCCACAGGCTGACCCCTTCCTGACGCCGGGTATAGACATCGCGCGCCGCTTCCAGGGCCATGGCGGCGTCGGCGGCGTGGACCGAACCGACGTGCTTGTGGGCCAGGCCGCCCTTGGAGCGGACGAACACTTCCCAGAGCGGCCACTGGTTCATGCGGCCCTCCGTTTTTCGGCGTGGACGATGGCCGCCTCACGCACCCAGGCGCCGTCCTGCCAGGCGCTGATGCGCGCCTCCATCCGCTCGCGGGCCAGAGGGCCTTCGCCGCGCACCACGGCGTAGAACTCCTCCCAGTCGATGGGGCCGAAGTCGTAGGCGCCCTTGGCCGCGTTCCACTTCAATTCGGGATCGGGAACCGTGAGGCCGATCGCCTCGGCCTGGGGCACGGTGACATCGACGAATTTCTGCCGCAACGCGTCGTTGGTGTCGCGCTTGATCCGCCAGCGCATCGACTGGGCGGTGTTGGGCGAGGCCTCGTCCGGCGGGCCGAACATCATCAGCGAGGGCCACCACCAGCGATCGAGCGCGTCCTGGGCCATGCGCTTCTGCGCCGGTGCGCCGGCGGCCATGGCCATCATCAGCTCATAGCCCTGGCGCTGGTGAAAGCTTTCCTCCTTGCAGATGCGCACCATGGCCCGGGCGTAGGGCCCATACGAGGTCCGCTGCAGCGGAATCTGGTTCAGGATCGCCGCCCCGTCGACCAGCCAGCCGATGGCCCCGATGTCGGCCCAGGTCAGGGTCGGATAGTTGAAGATGGTCGAGTACTTGGCCTTGCCGGCATGCAGCGCTTCGATCATTTCGGCGCGGCTGACGCCAAGGGTTTCGGCGGCGCAGTAGAGATAGAGGCCATGGCCGCCCTCGTCCTGGACCTTGGCCAGCAGGATCTGCTTGCGCCGCAGGCTGGGCGCCCTGGTGATCCAGTTGCCCTCAGGCAGCATGCCGACGATCTCCGAATGGGCGTGCTGGGAGATCTGGCGGATCAGGGTCTTGCGATAAGCGGCGGGCATCCAGTCCTTGGGCTCGATGAACGCGTCCGCCGCCACCCGCGCTTCGAAGGCGTCGACCAGCGCCTGCGGCTCGGGAGCGGCCTGGTTTTCGGCGGCGCGCTGTTTCGCATCGCGCAGATCGGTAGTGTACATGGCCTTCCTCCGCAGGCGTAAGATAGGATAAGCTGACCGATCGGTCAATTAATCCGCGAGGCCATCTGGTGCCCTATTCGACCATTCTCCTGGAGCGCGAGGGCGGGATCGCCCGGCTGACCCTCAATCGTCCCGATCGGCTCAACAGTTTCACCGCCCAGATGCACGGCGAGGTCGCCGACGCCCTCAGCGAAATCGAAAGCGATGGGACCAGGGTGGTGGTGATCACCGGGGCCGGGCGCGGCTTCTGCGCCGGCCAGGATCTGGCCGATCCCTCGGTTACCCCGGGCGGCGATCTCGGCGAGACCCTCGAGCAGCACTACAATCCCCTGATCCGGCGCCTCGCCGCCCTGCCGGCGCCGGTGATCGCTCAGGTGAACGGCGTCGCCGCCGGGGCCGGGGCCAATCTGGCGCTCGCTTGCGACATCGTGCTGGCGGCGCGCGGGGCGCGGTTCATCCAGAGCTTCGCCAACATCGGTCTCATCCCCGACAGCGGCGGGACCTGGGTGCTGCCGAGGCTCGCCGGCCAGGCTCGCGCGCTCGGGCTGGCGCTCACCGGCCAGCCGCTGGGCGCCGAGCAGGCGGAAGCCTGGGGGCTCATCTGGCGCTGCGTCGACGACGACAAGCTGGCCGCGGAGACGCAGGCGTTAGCGGCCAGGTTCGCCGGCGCGCCGACCGCCGGCCTGGCGGCAGCCAAGCGCCTGATCCGGATGAGCGGCGGCCTGTCGCTGAGCGCCGCCCTCAATGCCGAGCGCGACGCCCAGCGCACCTTGGGGGCCAGCGCCGACTACCGCGAAGGGGTCGAGGCCTTCGCCGCCAAGCGCGCGCCGAACTTCATCGGGCGCTAGGATAGACGACCGAGCGGTCGGGCCGGACGATGGCCCCGGCCGTCAACTGCGCCGGCCGGACAACGCCCTGGCCGATCACGTGAACCACGGCCTGCTCGCGCGCGAGCAGATAGTCGGTGATGATCCGCCGGTGGCAGCGCCACCAGAGGGCCTCGGCGCACATTACCGCGCACCCGCCCTCGCGCCCGAGCTCGAGAAGGCGTTCCAGTCCGGCCAGGAACGGCGCCGACAGCGCATAGTCGGCGTAGTTGTGAAAGCTCTGGTTCGCCCACAGGCCGTTGGTTTCCGGCGACACCCCGTTCGTCTTGGCGCGCCGGCCACCCAGCGCGGCGACGTGTTCATAGGCGATCCCGCGCGCGGCCAGCGCGGTCGAGAGGACCGGCTGATCGAACTGCGGGTTGGTCCTCGACCTTGGGAACGCCCTGACATCGGCGAGACCCTCGACCGAACCGAGCAGAGCGGTGAACTCTTCCAGGCCCCGGTTCGAATGGCCGATGGTGATGAAGCGTCCGGCCACGATGTTCAGAGGGGCTTCAGGGCGCCGCCCTTGTGCGCGGCGATGTGGTCGGTCTTGTCGCTCTTGATCTCGTATTGCGGCTCGTCGCGGGACGCGCGGCGCCGGTGACCCTTGTAATCGAAGTCGCGGGTATGGATGGCGATCACCCGTCCGGTGACCCAGCCGGCCTCCGAGTTCCAGGTCACATGATCGCCGATATGGAATTTGCTCACGGGGAACCTCCGGCTAGGCCTCCCAACACTCCAGCGTCTCGACGAACTTCGCCAGCCAGGCGTTGGTCTGGGCGGCGTCGATCACCCGATGGTCGATGGTCAGCGACACATAGGCCATCGGCCGGATCTGGATCGCATCCACGCCGCCGACCTCACGGACCACCACCCGTTTTTCCAGCTTGCCGATGCCAAGGATGGCCGACTGCGGCTGGTTGATGATGATCGGCGCGGCGACGAGCGAGCCGGAAACGCCGTGATTGGAGATCGAGAAGGTGCCGCCCTGAACGTCGGCCGGGCTCAGCCTGTTGGCTCGCGCGCGCTTGGTCAGATCGGCGAGGGCGCGGGCGATCTCGCACAGGGAGAGGCTCTGGGCGCGGTGGATGACCGGCACGATCAGCCCTTCCTCGCCGAGCGCGACACCGACGCCGATGTTGACCTCGTCGAACAGCTCCAGGTGATCGGCATGCCAGCGGCTGTTGACCCCCGGCGCGGCGGCCATGGCGGTCGCCGCCGCGGCGACGAAATAGGCGGTGTAGGTGAGCGGCGCTTCGGTCTTGTGCGCCTGACGATGGGCGATGATGGCGGAGAAGTCGGCCTCGAACACCGCCGTGACGTGCGGGGCGATGGTGACCGATCGGCTCATATGTTCGGCGATCTGGCGACGCATGCGATCGTGGGGGATGAGGCGCGGACCGCCTCGCCGTTCGAGCGCCGCGGCGACGTCGGCCCGCGTCAAGCGCCCACCGCGGCCGGATCCGGTAAGAGCGCTTGGATCGATGCCGCTTTCGCGCACCAGGCGGCGGACAGCGGGGGAAAGTCGGTTTAGAGGATTGGCGCTGACCCTCTCCTCCCCCTCCGGGGGAGGGGGACCCCGAAGGGGTGGAGGGGGTTGTTGCCACGCGCCGGCTTGGATCCGCCCCAGCACCATTCCCGGCTCGGCCTCCGCCTCGACGGCCAGGCTCTGCTCGACGAGCACGCCGGCGGCCGGCGCGGCCACCTCGACGGCGACCTTGTCGGTCTCCAGCTCGACCACCGGCTCGTCGAGCGCCACGGCTTCGCCCACGGCCTTGAGCCACTTGAGGACCACGGCCTTGGTCCCCTCCTGCTCGATGGGGACGATGAGGTCGACAAGATCGCCCACTAGAAAGCCACCAGCTCGGCGATGCGCGTGGCGATCGCCTGGGTGGAAGGAACCACGGCGTCCAGCAGGATCGGATTATGCGGGCTGGGCACATCCGGCATGGTCAGGCGCGAGACTGGCGCGTCGAGGTCGAGGAAGGCTTCATCGGCCACGCGCGCGGCGATCTCGGCGCCGAAGCCGCCGGTCATCAGGTCCTCGTGCACGATCAGGCAGCGGTGGGTGCGCCGCACCGAGGCCAGGACCGCGTCGGCATCCCAGGGCATGAGGGTGCGCAGATCGATCACCTCGACCGAGGCCTCGGCCAGCGTGGCGGCGGCTTGGCAGCGTTCGACCATCGCGCCCCAGCTGACCACGGTGATGTCGTCACCGGCAAGCACCGTGCTGGCGCGGCCGAAGGGCAGAACATAGGCGTCGCCCGGCCAGGCTCGCCTGGCCCAGGGCGCGTCCAGCATCGCCCGGTGCTCGAGAAACATGACCGGATCATCGCCGCGCAGGGCGGCGCGCAGCAAGCCCACGGCGTCCTCGGCATTGGACGGGGCGGCCACCTTCCAGCCCGGCGCATGGACGAACTGCACCTCGTTGGTCTGGCTGTGCCAGGGATCGCCACACTTGAAGAAGCCCACCGGCATGCGCACCACGATCGGGCAGGCGAAGCGGTTGGCGGTGCGCCAGCGCAGGGTGCCGGCGTCATTGATCTGCTCGGCCGCCGGATCGGCGTATTTGCGGAACTGGATCTCGGGCGCCGGCATCAGGCCGGCCAGCGCCATGCCCACCGCCCGGCCGATGATCCCCTCCTCGGAGAGCGAGGTGTCGAACACCCGGCGGGGACCGAACTTTTCCTGCAGGCCGAGGGTGACGCCGTGCACCCCGCCCTTGGGGCCGACGTCCTCGCCGAACAGGACCAGGCGCGGATTGGCCGCCAGCTCGCCCTCCAGGGTGCGGCGGATGGCGGCCCCCATGTTGATCCTCTGGCCCTCGGGGCGAGGCGGGGCCTCGGACGGCGACTCGCGGCCGTCCGCAAAGACGAAGCGGCCGATGGTGTCGGGATCGGGCTGCGGCCGGGCCTCAGCGGCGGCCAGGGCGCGTTCGACGGTCCCGGCGGCGTCCTTCTCCAGCCTCGACCATTCGGCTGGCGAGAACAGCTTCCGCAGCCTCGGCAGGGGATCGCGCGCCTGCTCGGCGGCGATCACCTCGGCGCTCTTGTAGCCCTGGGTGTCCTGGAAGCTGTGACCCTCGAGCCGGGGGACCGTCAGGCGCAGCAGGCCAGGCCCACGGGTCTCGCGCACCTCGCTCACCGCTTCGGCGATCAGCCGCGCCGCGCCTTCCGGGTCGGTCCCATCACCGGATCGGATCGAAAGGCCGGAAAAGCTGGCCAGGTTGGCGGCGATGTCCCCGCCCGGCGTCTGGAAGCGACCCGGCACCGAAATCCCCCAGCCGTTATCCTCGATATAGAACAGCATCGGCAGCTTCTGGGTCGTGGCCAGGGTCAGCGCCGACCAGAAGCCGTTGGCGGCCACCGAGGCCTCGCCCCCCAGCGCTACGCCGATGGCGCGATCGAAGGCCGGATCCTTCAGCACCTGGCGGTGATATTCCACCGCCTGGGCCCAGCCGGCGGTGGGCGTGAATTGGGCGCCGACGCCGCCGCACATCGGCAGCGCCTTGGCCCGTCCGGCCCCCGGGAAGTTGAACACCGCGCCGATGTCGCGGCCGTCCGAATAGCCGCCGGCCCTGGCCATCGCCGAGCCGAGGGCGTCCTCGATCTCGACCCCCAGCGCCAGCAGGATCGGGCGCGAGCGGTAGTAGCCGCAGATGGCGTCGTTGGGCTCGGTCAGCGTCAGGCCCAGCAGCACCTGGGCCATGTCGTGGCCGCGGGCCGAGAACTGGTAGAAGATCTGCTTGCGCGGGGCGAGCGTCTCCTCCTCGAGCGCGTCGAGGGCGCGGGAGACGAGGGTGAGCCAGGCGGCTTGGCGCCAGTCGGGTGATTTCACCGCGCCAGCGCCGCCAGCTCGGCCAGCACGCGATCATTGTCTGCCGGCGCGCCGACAGTGATGCGGAACCAGCCCTCGCGCACCCGGATCGGGCGCGCGATCAGGCCGGCGGCCAGCAGGCGCTCAAACACCGTCTCGATCGGCCCCGGCGAGCGGACGAAGACGAAATTGGCCTCCGAAGCGGAATGGGTGACGCCCATCGCGTCCAGGGCGGCGTGCATGCGCTCCCGCTCGGCGATGATGGCGCCGACGCCGGCGAGGAGATGGTCCTGGTCGGCGAGCGCGGCGATGGCGCCGGCCTGGGAGGCGCCGGTGAGGTTGAAGGCCGGGCGCAGCCGATCGAAGGCGTCGACCACGTCCGCATCGGAGGCGATGCCGTAGCCGACGCGGAGTCCGGCCAGGCCATAGGCCTTGGAAAAGGTGCGGATGAGCAGGAACACCCCGCCCCACGCCTGCAGAAGATCAAGCGCCGAACCCTGATCCACGAATTCGGCGTAAGCCTCGTCCATCAGCACCACCGTCCGGTGATCGGTCGCCTCCAGGATGGCGGCGAGATCGGCGCGCGCGGTGGCGTTGCCGGTGGGGTTGTTGGGCGTGCACAGGGCCAGCGCCCGCGGCCGACGGGCAATGAGCGCCGCCCTCACGGCGGCGACATCGATGGCGAAGGCGTCATCGCGGGGGACATCGATGATCATCGCCCCGGCCGACCTGGCGAAGATCTCATAGCTGGGGAAGGTCGGGCACGAGAGCAGCAGAGCCTCGCCAGGCGAGAGGTAGGCGCGGAAGAAGTAGTCGATCAGGGCCTCCGAGCCCGGGCCGACCGCCAGGCGATCGATGGAAACCCCCAGGCGCCCGCCGAGCGCGGCGCGCAGGGCGCCGGAGGTCGAATCCGGATACAGATTGGCCGCGCCGAGAGCCTCGGCCGCCGCGGCGATGGCCCGCGGACTGGGTCCAAACGGGTTCTCGTTGCTGGACAACTTGACGTAGTCGAGCCGGCCAAAGCGTCGGCGGGCGCGGGCCGGGGTCATGCCCGGCTCGTAGGGGGCGATGGCGGCGAGCGCGGCCCTGGCCCGGGCGCGCCGGCTGAGGGGTTCGACCTTGGCCAACATGGTCCGAAGACTAAGCCGATCACAGGGTTTTTGGTTGCTAACTATGCTTATGAACCGGCAATGTTAGTCATTACATGACACTCGCTAAGGATATTCGCTAATAAAAATGACCGATCTGTCCAAAACTGACCTGCGCATCCTGGCCACCCTGCAGGCCGATGGGCGGCTGACCAACGTCGAGCTGGCCGATCGCGTCGGCATGTCCCCCTCGCCGTGCCTGCGCCGGGTAAAGCAGCTGGAGGCGCGCGGGATCATCACCGGCTATGTCGCCCAGCTCGATCGCCGGGCGCTCGGCCTGGATGTCATGGCCTTCGTCGAGGTGCATATCGACCGCCATACCGACACGGTCGCCGAAGCCTTCTCGATGGCGGTGATGCGCGAGCCGGAGGTCACCGCCTGTTACGCCCTCACCGGCGCGTTCGACTACTTGATCCAGGTGATCGCGCCCAGCCTCGACGCCTACGCCCATTTCACCATGCACCGCCTGCTGAAGATGCCCGGGGTCAAGGACGTCCGCTCCAGCTTCGTGCTGCAGGCGGTCAAGCAAGCGAGCGCGCTGCCGCTTGGCCATCTGGAGCCGTCGCATTGATCGCCGGGCGTCCGGTTGCGTTACAGGCTCGGATATCGGAGCATCGGTCATGACCATGATCACCTACGAGATCGTCGAGCACGACGGCGGCTTCGCCTACCGCGTCGACGGGGTCTATTCGGAGACCTTTCCCACCCACGATGCGGCGCGCGCCGCCGCCCAGCGCGCCGCCGGTGAGCAGCGGGTTTCGGGCGAGGAGGCCGGCATCTCCTGGGAGGACAGCGAGGGACGCTGGCACGAGGAGATCGCCCGGGGCGACGACCGGCCGGCGACGGAGGTCGAGGGCTGACCTGCGGCAAGGTTTGCGCTTGTAATCGCTAGTTGAGGCGGCGATAAAGCTGAGGTTCGCTTGAGTAGTGGGGGCGATGAGGTTTAGGTTTCGGGCCAGTGCGGGGGCGCTTGGGGGCTTGGCGGCGGGTATCGTGCTGCTGGTCGCGTTGCCGGCGCAGGCGGCCGATCCCGCCGCCATCGCGCTCAACGAGGACGGCGATTCCTCGGCGCTGAAGCCGATGGCCATGGGCGAGCTGGAAGCCGCGCCGGTAGTGCGCCTCGGTGGCGATTTCGCTTGGGGTGGGCTCGATCCGCTCACCTGTCTGGCCCAGGCGGTCTATTTCGAGGCTCGCTCGCAATCCGAAGCCGGCCAGGAGGCGGTCGCCCAGGTGGTGCTGAACCGCACCCATCTGGCGCAATACGCCCCCTCGGTGTGCGCCGTGGTCTACCAGGGGGCGGAGCGGACCAGCGGCTGCCAGTTCACCTTCGTCTGCGACGGCTCGCTGCGCGCGCCTGACGACGCCTGGGCATGGCGGCGGGCGATGAGCGTGGCGCGGCGGGCGCTGGCCGGTTTCGTCGACAAGCCGATGCTGGGCGCGATCCACTATCACGCCGCGTGGATGAAGCCTTACTGGGCGCCCAGCCTCACCCGCATCCGCCAGATCGGCGGGCAGGTCTTTTATCACTGAGGAGAACATCGGCGCCTCTCTCCCCCCTGTGGGGGGAGGGCCGGCGAAGCCGGGAGGGGGGTTGATTACACCCCGCGCGTGCCGACCGCCGCCTGAAAGTCCTCCGCGCTCATGCCCAGGATGGTGGCGAACGGCGAGCCCGCCGCCGGGTCCCATGAATGGCGTGGCCCCACGGTGATGCCGCCGTCGACGACCATATGGGTCCCGGTGACGAAGGCCGCCTCGTCGCTGGCCAGGAACAGGGCCGCCGCGGCGATGTCGCCGGGCGCGCCGGACTTGGCGATCGGCTGGGCGGCGGCGGCGTTGTGGGCGATCATCGCCGCCATCTGGTCGGCGGCCGGCCGTCCCATGCCCATGGCGACGCCGAAGATCGAGGTGGCGATCAGGCCCGGGCAGATGGCATTGACACGGATCTTTTGCGGCGCGAGTTCGGCGGCGGCGCAGCGGCTCAGGTGGATGACGGCGGCCTTGGCGGTCGAATAGGCCAGCGGCCCCCAGCCAGCCTGCAGGCCGGCGATCGAGGCGGTGTTGATGATCGAGCCGCCGCCCCTGGCGCGCATCAGCGGCGCGGCGTGCTTCATGCCCAGCGCCGGACCGCGCACCAGAAGGGCGAAGGTCTGGTCCCAGGCGTCGGCGGCGATGGCCTCGACCCCGCCCGGCAACCCGGCGTGGCCAGCATTGTTGAACAGCACATCGAGGCCGCCGAAGGCCTCGGCCGCCATGGCGCAGGCGGCGGCGATGTCCGCCTCGGCGGTGACATCGCAGTGGACGTAGCGCAGGGCGCCGGCGAAGCGTTGCTCGAGCGTCTGGCCTTTCTCGTCCTGGACGTCGGCCGCCACCACCTTGGCCCCCTCGGCCAGGAACAGCTCCACGGTCCCCAGGCCGATCCCCGAGCAGCCTCCGGTGATCAGGGCGATCTTGCCCTCCAGTCGTGCGGTCATCGTGCGCGGCCTTCTAGTCCATGGTCACCACCACCTTGCCCAGCGCCTTGCGCTCCGCCAGGTGGGTGATCGCCTCGCCGGCCTTGGCCAGCGGGAAGCGCTCGGAGACATGCGGCTTGATCTGGCCGGCGGCGTAGAGCGCCATCAGCGCCTCGACATTGCGCCGGTGGGCGGCCGGATCGCGGGCCACCGCCGCGCCCCAGAACACGCCGACGATATCGCAGCTCTTGAGCAGAGCGAGATTGAGCGGAATGCGCGGGATGCCGGCCGGGAAGCCGATGACCAGGAAGCGGCCCTCCCAGGCGATGGCCCGGAGCGCCGCCTCGGCGTAGTCGCCGCCGACACCGTCATAGACCAGATCGGCGCCGCTGGTTCCGCAGGCTTGCTTGAACAGGTCGGCCAAAGCCTTCTGGCCGTCGCGGTCGAAGGGACCCGGCGGATACACCACCCCGCTCGTCGCCCCATGGGTGATGGCCAGATCGACCTTCGCCTGCGACGAGGCGGCGGCCACCACGTGCGCGCCCATGGCCGCGCCCAGCTCCACCGCCGCCAGACCGACGCCGCCAGCCGCGCCCAGGACCAGCAGGGTCTGCCCCGCCTTCACGTGGCCGCGGTCCTTGAGGGCGTAGTAGGAGGTGCCGTAGGTCATCATGAACGCCGCCGCCTCTTCGAACGGCATCGAGGCCGGGATCGGCGTCAGGCGCGCGGCGTCGACGGCGATCTGTTCGGCCATCCCGCCCGAGCCGGTGTTGCCCAGCACCCGGTCGCCGACCTTGAGATGGGTGACGCCTTCGCCAAGCTTGCTGACCACGCCGCTGATCTCGCCGCCGGGAGAGAATGGCCGGGGCGGCTTGAACTGATACTTGTCCTCGATGATCAGCACGTCCGGGTAATTGACCCCGCAGGCCTTGATCGCGACCACCGCCTGGCCGGG
This sequence comes from Caulobacteraceae bacterium, assembly GCA_035999625.1. Taxonomy (GTDB): domain Bacteria; phylum Pseudomonadota; class Alphaproteobacteria; order Caulobacterales; family Caulobacteraceae; genus Acaudatibacter. The sequence continues at coordinate 10,431 of DASYGN010000042.1, forward strand.
CCTGGCCGCCGGATCGGGCACGTCCTGCAGGACCAGGGTGTCTGGGCCGCCCACCTCCACGCTCAACAGCGCCTTCATCGCTCTCTCCCGGCCGTGATTGCTTTTCCTGGATTGAACGCTATCCGAACGGACAAAGCGGCGGAAGCGGAGGCGTGAGACTTTTGAGCAATCCAACCCTGGCCATCCATGGCGGCGCCGGCGCCCTCACCGGGCGCGACTACAGCCGCGAGGTCGACCACCTGCGTGGGCTGGCCGAGGCTGGAGCGGCCAGGCTGCGGGCGGGGGCGTCGGCCCTGGAGGTGGCGGTGGAGACAGTGGCCGAGCTCGAGCGTTCGGGCCTCTACGTCGCCGGCCGCGGGGCCTCGCCCAACACTGCCGGCGTGTATGAGCTCGACGCCTCGGTGATGGACGGGCGGGCACGGCGGGCCGGCGCGGTGGCGGCGCTGCAGGGCTATGCCTCGCCGGTCAACGCCGCTCTGGCGGTGATGCTGAAGACGCCGCACGTGATCCTGGCCGGCGAGGGGGCGGCCGCCTTCGCCGCCCGCGAGGGGCTGGAGGCGATCGCCGATCCTGAAACCTGGTTCACCCGGGTCGGCTGGGGCGGACGAAAGTCCGGCGCGCTTTCCACCGGGACGGTCGGCTGCGTGGTCCGGGACGCCAGCGGCGGCCTGGCGGCGGCCACTTCCACCGGCGGCGTGTTCGGCAAGTTGCATGGTCGGGTGGGCGATAGTCCGATACCCGGCGCCGGCGTGTGGGCCGATGGCGCGGCGGCGGTCTCGTGCACCGGAACCGGCGAAATGTTCCTGCGCGCGGCGGTGGCGGCCCAGGTGGCGCACCGGGTGACCTATGGCGGCCAGAGCCTGGCTGAAGCGGCGGCCGCGGCGCTGGCGGAGGTGGGGGCGCTGGGTGGCGATGGCGGCCTGATCGCCGTCGGGGCGCAAGGCGATCCGGTGGCGCCGTTCATCTCCCAGGGGATGAAGCGGGCCGCGGCGCTCACCGACGGGACGATCATCGCCGAGGTGTTCCGCTAATAAGGCGCAAACCGGTGCGCTATATGAGGCCGTATCGTGCCCACTTCGACCTACCTTTCCGGCCTCACCCGCGCGCAACTCACCCAGGCGCTGATCGGCGCCGGCGTGGCCAGCCCCGGTGAGGCGCGCATGCGCGCCGGCCAGGCGTGGCGCTGGATCCACGTCCAGGGCGTCACCGATTTTTCGGCCATGAGCAACATCGCCAGGGCGGCGAGGTCGGCGATGGCCGAGCGCTTCACCCTGGCGCGTCCGGAAATCGTCGAGCGGCGCCAGAGTTCGGACGGGGTGATCAAGTGGCTGATCCGTTTCGCGCCCGGGATCGAGGCCGAGACGGTGTTCATTCCCGACGTCGGCCGGGCCGGGGCCCTGTGCGTCTCCAGCCAGGTAGGCTGCACCTTGAACTGCACCTTCTGCCACACCGGCACCCAGGCCCTGGTGCGCAACCTCTCCGCCGCCGAGATCATCGCCCAGGTGCAGATCGCCCGTGACGACCTTGGCGAGTGGAGCGCCGGCGATGGCGAGCGGCGGCTTTCCAACATCGTGTTCATGGGCATGGGCGAGCCGCTGTACAATCTGGACGCGGTCAGCGACGCGCTCGAGGTGATTTCCGACAATGAGGGCATCGGCATCTCCCGCCGACGGATCACCGTCTCGACCTCGGGCGTGGTTCCCAAGCTCAGGGAGCTTGGCGAGCGCACCGGCGCGATGCTGGCCATCTCTCTGCACGCCACCAACGATGACCTGCGCGACCAACTGGTGCCGCTCAACAAACGCTATCCTCTCGGCGAGCTGATGGCCGCCATCCGCGCCTATCCCGGCCTTTCCAACGCCCGCCGGGTGACCTTCGAATATGTGATGCTCAAGGGGATCAACGACAGCCCGGCCGAGGCGCGCGCGCTCGTCCGCCTGCTGGCCGGGATTCCGGCCAAGATCAACCTCATCCCGTTCAATCCCTGGCCGGGAAGCCCCTACGATTGCTCGGATCCGGCGGCGATCGGAGCCTTCGCCGGCATCGTCAACCGGGCCGGCTACGCCGCGCCGGTGCGCACGCCCCGCGGGCGCGACATCCAGGCCGCCTGCGGCCAACTGCGCACCGAGAGCATCAAGGCCAGGGCCAGCGCCCGCCGGGCCGAGGCTCTGGTGGGGTGAAGCTGCCGAGCGCGCCGGACTGGCTGGCCTATCTGGCGGTGGCCGCCGCGCTCGCCGTCGTCGCCGTGGCCCCGTGGAAAGGGCCGCACCGACGGGCGCCAGCGCGCAGCCAGATGCTGGCCCCTTCGTCGCTGTTCGATCCGGCGGTGTGGGTCAGCGCGCCGCCGCCCGGCCCTGGAGCCGGCACGGCCTTCTCGGTTTCCCCGCGCGGGGTGTGGCTGACCGCCCGCCATGTGGTCGAGAACTGCCCCCGGGCCGCCATCCTCACCGGGCCGGGCCACGGGGTGGTCGCCAGGGTGCGCCTGACCCCCGGACGGGAGACCGCCATCCTCTACACCGAGGGGGGCGCGCCGGCCCTGCCGATCGCTGCCGCGGGCGACCTGCGCCGGGGCGAGCGCGCTTTCCACCCCGGCTTCCCGCGCAACCGGCCGGGCGAGGCGGCTTCCGAGCTGCGCCGGCGGGCCAATCTGTTCGTGCGCGGGCCGTGGTTCCGCGCCGAACCGGTGCTGATCTTCGCCGAACTCGACCGTCAGCCGGCCTTGCGCGGCGCGCTCGCGGGACTCTCCGGCGCGCCAGTCCTGGACAGCGCCGGCCGGGTGCTGGGCGTCACGGTGGCCGAGGCCCCTCGCCGGCGACGCATCTATGCCACCACCCCCTCATCGCTCGCCGCGGCGCTGCAGGAGGCGGGAGTCACCTCGGCGGCGGACGCGGGCGAAGCCGTGGACCGCAGCGACTATGGGCTGGTGGCCGATGCGTTGCGCGCCCGCCTCAGCGTCGCCGAGGTGGTCTGCCTGGCGCGCTAGGGTGCCACCCTCGCGCCGCCAGCGGGAAAACGGGCGACGATGGCCACCAGCACCATGGCCAACACGCCCACCAGGCCCGAATAGAGAAAGAACACCACATAGCCGGCGCCAAGCGAATCCGGCGAGACCTGCGATTTGGCCATCGCCCCGGCGAAGGCCGCCGGCGGGGTGTGGATGAACAGGCTGCGCAGGGGGCTGAGCGGTCCGCCGGCGTCGATCGAGCGCGCCGCGCTCTCGACAATGCGCCCAGACTGCGAAGCGATGATCTTGCCGGGTAGCGAATAGAGCGAGGAGAACAGGGCGTACTGGGTGGCGGTGAAGCCGACCCCGGTCAGCGAAGACATGTAGGCGATCAAGCAGGTGCCGGCGTAGGCCGAGACGATGTTGTCGACGCCGATGGCGAGGATGAGGGCGTTGAGCTGCGGCCCCTGAACCGCCAGCCAGCCGAAAATAGTGTTGGTGATCGGCAGGGCGAAAGCGCCCACCACCAGCGCGCGGATGACGCCGAAGCGGGCCACCGCCAGCCCACCGATGAACACCCCGATCACCGAAGCGATGGCCCCGAACACCTTCCGCACCTCGGCGATCTGATCGAGGCTGAAGCCGAGGTCGAGGTAGAAGGCGCTCATCAGATTGAGCACGAAATCGCTGAGGCGATAGACGCAGATCAGGGCCAGGATGATCAGCGCCCGCTTGCCGAAGCGCTGGAAGAAGTCGACCAGCGGATCACCGAGGGCGTGGGCGAGATAGACGCCGGGCAGGGTGCGCGCCTTGGGAATCGGCATGGCGGCCAGGGCCAGCACCGCAAAGCCGATCACGACCGAGCCCAGTTGCAGCCAAACCCCGCCGGGCTTGGCGTTCCAGGCCGCGGTCAGCGCCTGACCCGCGCCGGAGGCGCCGGCCGTCTTGAGCGCGCCGGCGATGAGATCGGGCCGCGCGCCCAGCCCCGAGCCAAGCAGCGCCACCCCGATCAGGAGAATGACCCCGCGCGCCACCCACTCCAGGGCATCGCGCGCCGGCGCCCGGTTGACGCCTTCGGTGGGGATCGGCCGCACCGCGTGCGCAGCCTCCCGCGGGGCCAGCAGCACCGCGACGCAGGCCAGCCCCATCACCGCCGCCATCGCCAGGTAGGCGATATGCCAGCCGACCCTCTGGGCGATGAACAGAGGCGCCGCGCCGGCGACGAGGTTGGCGATCCGGTAGCCCCACTGATAGCCGGCGGCCATGGCGCCTTGCCGCGAGACGTCCGCGGCTTCGATCCGCCAGGCGTCGACGACGATGTCCTGGGTGGCCGCCGCGAAGCCGGTCAGAACCGCGATGCCGGCCATGGCGCCAAGACCGGTCTTGGGATCGCCGGCCGAGATCGCGATCAGCCCGGCGATGACGCAGATCTGCGAGGCCAGCATCCACGAGCGCCGGTGGCCCAGCCAGCGGGTCAGGCCAGGGATCGTCTGCCGATCGACCAGCGGGGCCCAGATGAACTTGAACGAGTAGGGCAGGGTGGCGAGGCTGAAGAGCGAGATCACCGCCAGGGTCAGGCCAGCGGTGCGCAGCCAGGCCGACATGGTGTCGAAGATCAGCGAATTGGGCAGGCCCGAGCCGAAGCCGAGGCCGAGCATGATCAGGATCGGCCGCTCGCCGAAGACGCCGAGCGCCGCGGCCCAGCCGCGCGATCGACGCGTCTCCGCCCCCGCGACGCTTGCTTTGGTCATGTCCGAAGACTGAAGCGCGTCGGCGCGGCCGTCCAGCGCGGGCTTGCTCCAACGCCGCGTTGAGGCGCAACTAACGGTTCGGCTGGAGGGGGCGATGGCGGCGTGGAGCAACTGGTCGGGCAGCGTCACCGCCAGACCGCTACGGATCGAGCGACCGAGGACCGAGGCTGACCTTGCCGCCGTCGTCGCCGGCGCTGATCAGGTCCGGGTGGCGGGGTCGGGCCATTCGTTCATGCCCCTGTGCAAGACCGATGGCGTGCTTCTATCCCTGCTCGACATGGAAGGTGGCATCGAGGTGTCGTCCGATCGGAAAAGCGCCTGGGTTCCGGCGGGCATGCCGATCGGCCGGCTCACCGCCGGCCTGTGGGCCGAGGGCCTCTCGCTCGCCAACCAGGGCGATATCGACAAGCAGGCGATCGCCGGGGCGCTGGCCACCGCCACCCATGGCACCGGCGCTGCCCTGGGCTCGCTCTCGACCCTGGCCGAGGGGTTCCGCCTGGTCCTGGCTGATGGTTCGGTGATCGAGTGCGACGGCGAACGCGAGGCCGAGCTGTTCGCGGCCCAGCGCGTCAGCCTGGGCGCGCTCGGGGTGATGGCGCGGGTCAAGCTGTCGGTGCTGCCCGCCTACCGCCTGCGCGAAACCCTGCGCCGAGTCCCGCTGGAGGAAATCCTGGCTGGCTGGGACGATCTCGTCCGCACCCACCGGCATGTGGAGTTCTTCATCTTCCCCTATGCCGGGGAGGCGCTGCTCAAGATCCTCGATCCGTGCGCAGCCGGCGATGATCCCCATCCCTCCGATGTCGACGCCACGGTGATGCAACTGGCCTGCGAGCTGGTGGCGGCGATCCCGGCGCTGGCCTCGCCGGTCCAGCGACTGCTGACCAGGGCCATCGCCTCGTCGAGCCGGGCCGCGCCGGCCTATCGCATCTTCCCCTCCGAGCGACCGACCCGGTTCGAGGAAATGGAATATGAGCTCCCGGCCGCGCACGGACCGGCGGCGCTGAGGGCGGCCATCGCCGAGGTCCGCCGGCGCCGCCTGCCGATCATCTTCCCGTTCGAATACCGTCAGGTGGCCGCCGACGACGCCTGGCTCTCGCCGATGAACGGCCGCGAGACGGTCTCCATCTCGCTCCACCAGTACGCCAAGATGCCGTGGAAGGAGGCTTTCGCCGCCATCGAGCCGGTGTTCGCCGCCCATGGCGGGCGCCCACACTGGGCCAAGCGACACACGCTCGCCAGCGAGGACGTGCTGCGCCTCTACCCCGAGGCGCGCCGCTGGGGCGAGGTGCGCAAACGGGTCGATCCGGCGGGAAAATTCCTCAACCATCACCTGCGCGCTCTCTTCGCCTTCTCGCTATAGGATGGGGCGATGACCCAGTTGAACGCCCCTCTGATCGGCCGGCAGGGCGGCCGACGCGACATGGCCACGCCGGCCTTGGTGATCGATCTGGCGGCGCTGGAGCGCAACATCGCCGCCATGGCCGCTTTCGCCAAGCAGGCCGGGGTGGCGCTGCGGCCCCACGCCAAGACCCACAAGTGCGTCGAGATCGCTCGCCGCCAGATCGCCGCCGGGGCGGTGGGCGTGTGCTGCGCCAAGCTCGGCGAGGCCGAAGCCCTTGCGGCCGGCGGGATCGAGGACATCCTCATCACCTCGCCGGTGGTCGGTGTTCTCGGGGTCGAGCGGCTGGCGGCGCTGGCCGAGCATTCGCCGGGGTTGATGGCGGCGGTGGATCATCCGGATGCGGTCGCGGCCCTGATCGCCAGCGGCGCGCGCCTGACGCTGTTGGTCGACATCGATCCTGGCATCCATCGCACCGGGGTGGCCGATGGTGCGGCGGCGCTGGCCCTGGCGCGCCAGATCGACGCGGCCCCGAACCTCACCTTCGCTGGCGTGCAGTTCTATTGCGGCATGCAGCAGCACATCGAAGCCTTCGTCGACCGCAAGGGGGCGATCGAGGAGCGCACCGCCTATCTTTCCGGGATCATCGACACCCTGACCACGGCGGCGCTGCCGCCCAACATCGTCACCGGCGGGGGCACCGGCACCCACCGGATCGACGCCGCCCTGGGTGTGTTCACCGAACTGCAGGTCGGCTCGTACGTGTTCATGGACCGGCAGTACAACGCCTGCGATCTGACCGGCGAGGCGTCGGCGCCGTTCGAGACCGCCCTGATCGTCGATGCGCGGGTGATCAGCGCCAGTCATCCGTTCATGGCCACCGTGGACGCCGGCTTCAAGGCCTTCGCCACCGAGGCCGGATCGCCCCCGGTGCTGGCCGGCGCCGCCGAAGGGTCGGCCTACCACTTCATGGGCGATGAGCACGGCTGCGTCGTGCCGCCGACGGGGACCGCGCCGCCCCGGCTCGGCGCGGTGGTGAGCTTCGCCGCGCCGCACTGCGATCCGACCGTGAACCTGTACGACGCCTTTCACGTGGTCGGCGGCGATACGCTGATCGAGATCTGGCCGATCGAGGGGCGCGGCCGATCGGCGTGAGGCCTTTCCGGACCTAGAGGAAGGTCATTAGATTTGGCCTGAAAGGACCAACCCCATGCCGATCGATGACGCCACCCTGGACGCCGCCCTTGCCGAGGCCCACCTGCCGGCGCTCCTCATGTCTCTCATCCACCTGACCGGCGATGAGAGCCTGCTGACGCCCGAGCGGCGGCCGACCTACGTGTTCATGGGCGACAACAACCGCGGCGGCTACCCCGAGGCGGTGCAGAACGATATCCGCGCCCGCGCCAAGACGGCGCTGAAAGCCTATCTCGACGGCGCGCCGCTGCCGCCGCCGCCATCGGGCGCCACCGTGCGGCGGATGATCGACTGGATCGCCGGGGCCGACATCCCCGACGGCTACGTTCCGTTCCTCACCGACGAACTGGCCCTTTCCGGCGCCACCACCAAAGACCCCGACTGGTCGGGCGCCAAGCTGAAGGCGGCCGCGGCGCGGATGAAGGTGGTGGTCATCGGGGCCGGCATGTCCGGCATCCTGACCGGCATCCGCCTCAAGCAGGCCGGCATCGCCTTCACCATCGTCGAAAAGAACCCCGACGTCGGCGGCACCTGGTTCGAGAATGCCTATCCGGGCTGCCGGGTGGATAACCCCAACCACATGTATTCCTACTCCTTCGAGCCCAATCACGATTTCCCACAGTTCTATTCCACCCAGCCGGTGCTGCTGGACTACTTCCGGCGCATCGCCGCCAAGCATGACCTGCGGGAGCACATCCGGTTCGAGACCGAGGTCAAGGAGGCGGTGTTCGACGAAGACCGCGCCATCTGGACCCTCACCGCCCAGGCCAGGGATGGCGCACGCGAAACCCTGGAAGCCACCGCCGTGGTCACCGCCGTTGGCCAGCTCAACCGCCCCCGCCTGCCCGACATCCCCGGGGTCGAGAGCTTCGCCGGCCCGAGCTTCCATTCCGCCCGCTGGCGCGCCGACGTCGATCTGAGAGGCAAGCGCGTTGCGGTGATCGGGGCCGGGGCCAGCGCCTATCAGTTCGTGCCCGAGATCGCCCCCAGGGTCGCCCACCTCGAGGTCTTCCAGCGCACGCCGCCATGGCCGATCCCGGCGCCGACCTATCACTTCGATGTGCCGGAGGGGAAAAAGTGGCTGCTCGAGCACGCGCCCTTCTATGACAAGTGGTACCGCTTCTTCCTCTTCTGGATGCTCACCGACGGCCTCTATGCGGCGGTGCAGGCCGATCCGGAGTGGCATGGCGGCGAGGGTGCGGTCAGCGCCGCCAACGCCGAACTGCGCGCCATGCTCGAGGCCGCCCTGCGCGCTCAGGCGCCGGACAACGCCGATCTGCTGGCCAAGGTCGTCCCCGCCTATCCCATGGGCGGCAAGCGGGCGCTCCTGGACAACGGCGTGTGGATGGCGGCGCTCAAGCGCGACAACGTCGAGCTGGTGACCGCGCCCATCGAGCGCATCACGCCAAGCGGCGTGGTGACCAAGGAGGGCGCCGAGCATCCCGCCGACGTCCTGATCTTCGGCACCGGCTTCCAGGCCAGCCGGTTCCTGTGGCCGATGCGGATTGTCGGGCGGGATGGAGTCGATCTCAACGACGTCTGGCGCGGCGACGCCAGAGCCTACCTCGGCATGACCACACCCGGCTTTCCCAACCTGTTCATGATCTACGGGCCGAACACCAACATCGTCGTCAACGGTTCGATCGTGTTCTTTTCCGAATGCTCGGTGCGCTACATTCTGGGCTGCCTGAAGCTGATGGCCGAGCAGGACGCCGATACCCTGGAAGTGAAGCGCCAGGTGCATGACGCCTTCAACGTCAGGGTCGATCAGGCCAACGCCCTGATGGCCTGGGGCGCGCCACAGGTGACCAGTTGGTACAAGAACGCCACCGGCCGGGTGTCGCAGAACTGGCCGTTCCCGCTGGTGGATTACTGGCAGGCCACGGTGGCCCCCAGCCCGGACGATTTCGTGCTCAAGAGCCGGGTGAAGGCTGAGGCTTAGCAGAACCCTCCTGCCCATCGAGGGGAGGGAGGGATTTCAGCGCGGCTGCGCGGCGACGCTTTCGTGGGCGCCGGCGTCACCGGCGATCATCGCCCCGGCGAAGGCGGCCATCACCGCCAGTGACATGGCCAGAGCCACGCCGACGATCGCTCGCATGCCGTCTACGCCCCATTACCGTCCGGTAACCATCGCAGCATCGGCGGCAAAGGTCAAAAGCGTTGCGCCTTTGCGGGCGCGCGGCTAGTCGCACCGCCATGCTCCAATCCATCGCCGAGCTGATCTCCGCGCGGAGGCCAGGCTGCGCCCTGCCGCAAGCCTTCTATCAGCGCCAGGACGTGTTCGCCGCCGATCTCGACCTGCTGTGCCGAGGCTGGACCTGTCTTGGCCACGCCAGCGAAATCGCCGCGGCCGGCGCGTGGATCACCGGCGGCTTCGGGCCTGAATCGGCCATCGTCGTGCGCGGCGAGGACGGCCTCGCGCGGGCCTTCGCCAACGTCTGCCGCCACCGCGGCTCGCGCATCTGCGCCGATCAGCACGGATCGGGCGCGATGCTGACCTGTCCGTACCATGCCTGGACCTATCGCCTGGACGGGTCCCTGAGGGCGGCGCGCGAGATGGACGCGGATTTCGATCCCGCC
>DASYGN010000040.1:0-13183 GCA_035999625.1 Caulobacteraceae bacterium
TGACGGCCCTTGATGTGGAAGAGGATGGCGAGGCGGTCGTTCGGCAGGCTGTTCAGGCTGGCGTCGAGGTGGTCGAAGGCCAGGTTCTCCATCGCCTGATAGGCCAGGTCCTGAGCAAAGCCGGCCTGGCCGGTCGCCGGCGCGCCGGCCGAGAGCGCCTTGCGCGAGATCGAAAGATGCCCGGGACCGACGGCGGCCAGTTCGCCGTGGCTGATGACGATCCCCTTGTCGCTGATCTGGAACGGGACCCGGCCGTCGACCACGGCATCGGTCTGGATCGCGTCCGCCAGGCTGGACGCGGCGATGAGCTCGCCCAGCCGCACATGGTCGAAATCCAGCGCACCGGCGAGCGACGACCCGGCCGCGAACGGAATCACTGTCGGCTCCAGGCGCACATGGCCGTGGGCGAGGACCGCTTGCGCGCCCAGCAGCTTCACCTGGTCGCGATCGAGATCGAACCTGGCGGTCAGATCGGTGAGCGGAACGACTCCATCGATCTTGGCGATGGAGATCGCCTGATCGTGGGCGATGACCGCCGGGGTGAGCGCGTCGATGGCGATGTCGGCATCGAGATCGTGGACGGTCCCGGGCGCGCTGGAGAGCGATTGCAGGCGCAGCCGCAGGCGACCGCTGCCGGGCCCGGCCCCGGCGCGGGTCCAGCTCACCTGGCCGTGGAATTGCGCCGTGCCGGTCACCTGGCTCGCCGCGCCCATCGACGGCGCGATATCGGCGGGCTGCAGTCCACCGGGAGCGAAGGTCAGCGGACCGATGGCGGCTTGCGCCGAGCCGACGCCGGTGGCCGGATCCTGGCGCACATTGACCCTCGCCAGCGCCGCGCCGCGGCCGGTCTTGGCAGTGAAGGCGGCCAGCCAGCGGCCGTCCGCCAGTTTCGCCTGTCCGGCGAGGACCAGGGGGCGGAAACGCGGCGCCTGGCCGGTGTCGGTCAGCTCGGCGTGGTCGAGCGCCAGCGCGTCCGCGCCGGTGAACGTCACCTCGGCGTCGGCGAACCGCACCCCAAGAGTGGCGGCGGTTCCGGCAGCCTTGGCCAACCGGCCGTTCACCGCCAGTCCGCGCCGGCCGAAGCCGACCAGGGGCCCGTGGCCGGGGCACAGCTCGGCGCTGAGGCCGGTAATCGGGTTGGCGCCCAGGTCCAGGCGGTCGATGCTTTCGGGGACGCATCCCGTCAGATCGAAGCGTCCGGGGGTGAGGCGACCCTTGAGCGCCAGCCTGGCGCCCTTGACCATCGCCGTGTCGACCGCGCCCTTGGCGTCGATATCGGCGGCGTAGCCCTTGGCCGAGACGGCGATCCGGTCGGCGGTCAGCGCCAGGCTCGGCAGGCCGCCGCCGGCGATGGCGAACTCGGCCGCGCCCGCGAGCCCGGCCGCGCCAAGCGAGAACGCTCGCGGGGTGAGGGTGAGCGCGGCGCCGGAGCCCGACGCCAGGCGCGCCGGCGCCCTCAATTCCAGGCGGGCGCCGTTCTGGGCGGCCTCGATCCGCCAGTCGGGGGCGTAAATCCGAAAGCCGGCCAGCGCCCGGGCGGCGGCCTTGGCCAAGGCCGGATCGGCGGCCGTGAGCGGCTGGGTGAGACGCGCCGCGGTGTCAGGCGCCATCGCCCCCTGGCCGGTGACCGCGCCGGCGACCGCCGCCGACCAGCGCGGATTTCCGGGCCCGGACGCGAACCGCAATCCGGCGAGGCGGAAGTCGGCGTGGACCGATCCATGGCCGTCCCGGCCAGCGATGCGATCGGCGATAAGCGCGCCGGCGCCATCGCCAAGCAGGCTCACGCCGTCCTGGCTGCGCTTGAGGGTCAGGTGGTTAAGACCGCCGTCGAAACGGCCGCCGCCGGCGTAGCCCCCCGCCGCCCACCGCCCGACCTCGGCGGTCAAGTGCAAGGTCCCCGTCAGGCGCGAGGCGTGGGCGTCCATGGCCCCCTCCAGAGTCGCGCCGAGGCGGGCGTCGACGGCGCGCCCGAAGGCGCCGGACAGGGTCAGTCCCAAAGCCTGGGCGGACAAGCGCATCGGCCCCGACCAGTCATCGCCGCTGGCCGAAAACGGCGCCTGGCCATCGATCCGGACGTCGGCGAGCGTGACCTTGGCCGCGCCCCGCGCGTAGGTCAGCGGCCCGAGCTCGGCGGTGAGGCGCAGGCGCCGGCCCTGACGCTCGATGCGCGCCGTCCCGCCGGCGCCGGTGATCTTAGTCCCTCGCTGAGCGAGCCTGAAGGGATCGAGCCGACCGGCCATGAAGGTGAGCACGCTCGCCTTCAGCTCGCCGTCGCCGCGCAGGATGATCGCCCCCTGCTCGGCCATGACGCTGGCCACGCCATCCTCGATGACCACGTCCGGCAGCGGCACGCCCTTGGGCGGCGGCCTGGAGAGCTCGCGGATCAGCGGCTGCAACGGCGCCAGATCGGGTCCCCTGGCCGTCCATCGAAGTCTCAGGCGCGGGCGCACCAGGGTGATGCTGCGGGTCTCGATCCCCGAAGGCCCGAAACCATAGCCGATATCGACCCGGTCGATGGTGAGGATAGGATCGGCCGGCGAACCCAGCCTCAGGCGAGCGGACAGGCCGGTGAGGCCGAGGGACTGGACCTCCAGGCCGGAGGCGAGGCCGTGGCGCGCCAACCACGCGCGCGCCAGGTGCTCGGCGATCGGCTTGCGCTCGAGGTAGAGGGCAAGCAGCGCCAGGGCGACAATGATGGCTAGCGCGGCGGCGGCAAATCGGATCGGACGACGCACGACGCTCACAGATCCGGCCGGATCACCGCCTTGCCGATCACCTGGCGATCGGCCAGCAGGTCGAAGGCCTCGCGCCACCGGCCAAGGGGAATTTCCGCGTGCACCCGGGGCCGGGTGGTTCCGGCCTCGGCGAGGTCCCAGATCGCGGTCAGGTTTTCGGCCCCGCGTTGGGGAAACCGGCGGCCGTACTCGCCGGCGCGCACGCCGAGGACCGAAAAGCCCTTGATCAGCGGCCGATTGACGGCGATCGTCGGAATCCGCCCCGAGGTGAAGCCGACCACCAGCAGGCGGCCATCGAAGGCAATGCAGCGGACGCTTTCATCGAACACATCGCCGCCCACCGGGTCATAGACGATGTCGGCCCCGCGCCCGCCGGTCAGCGCCTTGACCTTCTCGCGAAAGCCGCCGGTGACGTTGAGGGTGTAGTCCGGGGCGTATTCGCGCGCGATCACCGCCAGCTTGGCGTCCGCGGCGGAGGCGGCGATCACCTTCAGCCCCAGCGCCCGGCCGAGATCGACGGCGGCCAGGCCCACCCCGCCGGCGGCGCCATGGACCAGCAGCCATTCGCCAGCCTCGGCTCGCGCCCGCCGCACCAGCGATACATAGGCGGTGAGGTAGGCCGCGCCGTATCCCGCAGCCTGAGCGAACGACAGCCGCTCGGGCTTGGACCGCAAGCCGGCGGCGCGCACGATCGCCTGCTCGGCGAAGCCGCCCGAACCGCCGCCGACCACCGCCTGGCCGACGGCGAGACCTTCGACGCCCTCGCCCAGCGCCTCCACTTCGCCGGCCAGCTCCAGGCCGCCGACGAACGGCAGGGTGGGCTTGTGCTGGTATTCGCCGCGCGTCTGCAGCAGGTCGGGGAAGTTGACCGCCGCGGCCTTGACCTTGAGACGCACCTCTCCGGGTCCCGGTTGGGGTTCCGGCAGCTCCTTCAGGCGCACCCCGGCGTAATCCGGCGCCAGGGCCTCGACCACCAGGGCGCGCATCAGCTGAGCGCGCGGCGGGTGAGGGCGGCGATCTCGCGGCAGGCGGCCTCGGCCGCCGGCACCAGGCCGGTCATGGCGGTGAAGGCGTGGGCGAGGGCGTCGTAGCGGCGGTAGTGGACGGCGACGCCGGCCGCCTGCAGCGCCTTGGCGTAGGCCTCGCCCTGGTCAAGCAGTGGATCGAAGCCGGCGGTGGCGATCACCGCCGGGGCGAGGCCGGAAACGTCAGGCTCGCGCACCGGCGACAGGCGCGGATCGCCGGGCGCGTCCTCGGGGCCGAGGTACTGGCCCATGAACCATTGCATGGTCGCCGCGGTCAGCGGCCACGCCTCGCTGTAGGTGATCATCGAGCCGCCCTCGGCGGCGACATCGAGCGCCGGATAGATGAGGAGCTGCATGGCCGGCTGGGGCGCTCCTCCGCGCTTGAGCTCCTGGCAGAGGATGGCGGCGAAATTGCCGCCCATCGAATCACCGCCGATCGCGGCTCGGCCGGCCGGGGCGCCGAACTGCTCGGCCTCCTCGCTCGCCCAGTGGTAGGCGGCCAGCATGTCGTCGAGGCCGGCCGGGAAGCGATGCTCGGGGGCCAGGCGGTAGGCGATCGAAAGCACCGCGCAGCGCGCCTCCCTGGCCAGGAGGCTGCAGAAGGCGTGGCAGGTGTCCAAATCGCCGATCACCCCGCCGCCGAAGTGGGCGAAGACCATCAGGGGCGTGGCCGGATCCTGGTCCTGCGGCCGATAGGCTCTGGCGTCGATCTCGCCCGCCGCGCCGGGGACGCTCAGGGCCTCGACCCGGACGCCGGGCGCCAGCCGTGCGCCGAGCAGGGCCACCAGCTCGCGCGCCGCGGCCCTGGCCTCCTCCAGTCCGGCCGGCGGCGGCGTCCGCCGCGCCTGGCTGGCCAGGAACTGCAGGCGCGGATCGAGGGTGCGGCCACCGACATGCATCGCCTGGCCGCCGGATAGCGCCCTGAGGATCGGGGCCGGCAGGGCCAGCATGGTTCCGACCCGCAGCCGCTGGAGCGCGAGGTCGGCCATCTCAGGCCCTGGGCAGGGCGGTGAGGCCGCCGAGGATCAGCTGGACGACGAACTCGCTTGCCGCCTCGACGTCGATCTGATCGCGGGCCAGCATCCGATCACCGATCTCGCGAGCCACGGCGATGCAGCCGGCGGCGAGGAAATCGAGGTCGACCTTGGGCGCCAGGCCGCGCTCCATGACATCGGCGAACACCTGGCGCACCTCCTCGAACACCGCCTGCATCTCCGGGGTGTTGCGGGCGTGCGGGGTCTCCTCCTCGGCCAGGCCCGGCCACTGGCGCTGCTCCTCGGCCAGGAAGTCGAAATAGGCGCGCACGGCGGCGCGCAGATAGCTCTCGAAGTCGCTGGCCTTGGCCGCCTGGGCGTGGAGGATCGGCCGGAAGCGCCGCGCCCCGTCATCGGCCAGGGCGGCGTACACCTCCTCCTTGGACCGGTAGTAGTTGTAGAAGGCGCCCACCGAGAGGTTGGTGCGGCGGATGATGTCGCGCACGGTGGCGGCGTCGAAGCCGATCTCACCGAACACCTCGCGCGCCGCCTGGAGAATGGTCTGGCGGTTGGCCGCCTTGGTCAGCTCGCGCTTGCCGGGATGCAGATAGGCGATCTCGCTCATCGCCCGGGTGTTTAGAGCATCGCGAACTGAATTACACCGTGCGCTTGGCGCGGTCCTGCTCGTTGGCCCCGCGGATCATCGCCCGCACTTCCGCCCAGCGGGCATCGTCCCATTCGTGCAGGGCCGAAAAGCCGCCGCCGCCGGCGTTCCAGGCCCCGCCGTCGATGGCGATGGTCTGGCCGTTCACATATTCCGACAGCGGGTGCAGCAGATAGACGGCGAGATTGGCCAACTCGGGCATGCGGCCGATGCGGCCCAAGGGATTGCTCCGCTGGGCGGAAAAGCCGCCGCCGCCGGGGTTGAGGCGGGCGCTCGCCCCCTCGGTGGGGAAGGGCCCTGGGGCGATGGCGTTGAAGCGGATGCCCTTGTGGCCCCACTCGACGGCCAGGGACTGGGTCATGACGTTGAGGCCGGCCTTGGACATCGCCGAGGGCACGGTGAACGGCCCCCCACTCCACACCCACGTGGTCAGGATGGAGACCACGCTCGCCGTCTTGTTCTCGGCGATCCAGCGCTTGCCGGCGTCCAGGGTGACGAAGAACGAGCCGCGGAAGACGATGTTGGCGATGGCGTCGAAGGCCCGGGGCGAAAGGTCCTCGGTGCGGCTGATGAAGTTGCCGGCGGCGTTGTTGATCAGGCCGGTGAGGGCGCCGCCGGCCCAGATCTGGTCCATCATCTCGTGGATGGCTTCGGGCACGCGGATGTCGCAGGCGATGGGGATCACCCGGCCGCCGTGGGCGTCCATCAGCTCCTTGGCGGTGTCCTCGAGCACCCCGCCGCGCCGGCCGCAGATCACCACCTCCGCGCCCAGCATCAGCAGGGCCTCGGCCATCACCTTGCCAAGGCCGGTGCCGCCGCCGGTGATGAGGATCCGCTGGCCGTTCATCAGGCCCGGCTTGAACATCAGGTCGTCGGGGGTCATGGCGCGTCTCCTTGGCGGCGCCATCGAGCCTCGCTTACGCGACGGGCGTCAAGCGCCGCCGCGACACCTCCCCATCCGGGGGCAGGAGGGCGACTAAACTCCGACCGTCTCCATCAGCGCCATGGCCCCGGTCGGGGCGCGGACCTTGCCGCCGCCGATGAAGAAGGCGAACACGTCACGCGGCGCGACGGCCTTGAAGCGCTCCGCCCAGGCGGCGATCTCGGCCGGCGGATAGCAGGTCGGGGTTTCGTCGCGGCCGCGCATCAGGCGGGCGTAGACGAAATCGGCGGTCGCTTCGTCGATCATCGGATAGGTGTCGTGGTCAGCGAGGCAGATGGCGATGCCGCGCTCGCGGCAGAGATCGACGAAGCGGGCGTCCTTGAAGCTGTCGTGGCGCACCTCGACCACGTGACGCCGCGCGGTCGGCAGGAGATCGAGGAAGCCGGCGAAGTCGTCGCGGTCGAAGCGCTTGGTAGCCATGAATTGCCACAGGATCGGGCCCAACTTTTCGCCCAGCTCGGCGATGCCCTGGGCGAAGAAGCGGCGCACCGACTCGGCCCCCTCGGCGAGCACCCGGCGATTGGTGCAGAAACGCGATCCCTTGACCGCGAACACGAACCCCGCCGGCGCCTGCGCCGCCCAGCCGGCGAACGTGGCCGGCTTGAATCCCGAATAATAGGTGCCGTTGATCTCGATGGCGGTCAGGTGGCGGCTGGCCCAGGCCAGTTCGTCCTTCTGCTTGAGATCATCGGGATAGAAGGTCCCGCGCCAGGGGGCGAAGGTCCAGCCGCCGATCCCCACCCTGATCGCACCCGCCATTGCCGCCTCGCCTAACGCAGGGTTAATTTGACACTGTTCATATCGGCTACGACATAGCGCGCGGCCACACACCTTGCGAATCGCGAGCCGGCGTCACGCAAGCTTTTCACGACGGATCGAATGAGACGCATCGTGCTTCTTCTCGCCCTGACGGGGGGCCTGTGCGCTTGCGCCACGACGCGCGAGCCGCCGAAGGTCGTCCCGCCGGCGGCCTATGACGGCGCGGCCGGCGGCGAGGCGCTGACCACCGCCGAGCTCGACCGCTGGTGGCTGCTGTTTCATGACACCGAGCTCGATCAGCTGGAGGATCAGGCTTTCCGCCTGAGCCCGGACGCGCGCACCGCGGCCGAGCGCCTGCTGGAGGCCAGGGCCACGCGCGGCGGCCAGGTGGCCGCGACCCTGCCGACCGGGAACATCAACGGCAATCTCAGCCGCGAGAGCGCCTCCAACCTCGCCGGGGCGAGCAACGATCTGCTGCCGGTGGGCGGGGTGACCACCAGCCGCACCCTGACCTTCCAGCCGTCGTGGGAGCTGGACCTGTTCGGCCGCCTGGCCCAGCAGCGCCAGATCGCCGGGGCCACGTTCGCCGCCTCCCGCTTCGACATCGAGGGGGTGCGCGCCTCGCTGGCCGCCAGCGTCGCCGACAACTACTTCCAGGCCCGCGGCCTGGCCATCCAGCTGGCCGACGCCAGACAGAGCGCCCGCATCCAGGCCGAACTGGAGAAGGTGGCCAGCGAGAAAGCCAAGTACGGCCTGGGCGCGGCCTCCGACGCCGACCGGGTGGCTGGCGATCTTTCCCAGGCCAACGCCCAGGTGGAAAGCCTGACCGCCCAGCTGCACGCCGCCCAGCGCCAGCTGCTGATCCTGGTCGGTCGGGCCTTCGAGCCGACCGCCAATCTGCCGATCGAGGCCCAGGTCGAGGCCCCGCCGGCGATCCCCGCGGCAGTGCCCGGCGATCTGCTGACCCGCCGGCCCGACGTGCGCGAATCGGAAGCCAAGTTCCGGGTCGAGGCCGGCACGGCGCACCTCAAGCACCTGGCCATCTTTCCGACCTTCACCCTGCTGCCGGGCCTTGGCCTGCAGAGCGTGACCTCGCCCGGCGTCGGCTTCGTTCCGCCCTCGACCCTGATCCCGCAGCAGCAGACCACCAGCCTGGGCTTCTGGACCGTGGCCGGCGGGGTCAGCGTGCCAGTGCTCGACATCCCGCGCCTGCTCTACGAGGCCAAGGCCGAGGACGCGCGCACAAGGGAGGCGGCGATCGCCTACGAGAAGACCGTGCAGACCGCCTATGGCGAGGCCGAGAACGCCCTGGTGGCGCTGCAGGCGGCCGAACGCGGGGCGGGCGTGCTGGCCGGCGGCGAGGCCCGCGCCCAGCGCGCCTACGAGGCGGCGCGCCGGCGCTATGGCATGGGACTGGACGACATCACCGCGACCCTTTCGGCCGAGCAGGCCTGGCGCACCACCAGGGCGGCGCTGACCGCGGCCCGGGTCCAGGCGTTGCGGCAGGCGGTGGCCACCTATAAGGCGCTGGGCGGGGGCTGGGCCTACGCGGCGCTCGACGCCAGGAGCAACCGATGAGCCCGCCCGTTTTCCGTCCGCGGCCGTGGGCCATCGCCCTGGCGGCGGCCGCGCTGGCGCTCACCGCCTGCGGGGCCAAGAAGGTCGGCGAGAGCGCCATGGTCCAGGCCAGGAGCGTCACCGTGGTCACGGTCGCGCCGCGCGAGATCGCCGGCGGCCTGGCCGCCTCCGGCCCACTGACCCCGCGCGAGGACGTGGCCATCTTCCCTGAGCTCACCGGCTATCGGGTCACCAAGGTGATGACCGATGTCGGCAGCTGGGTGAGGGCCGGTCAGCCGCTGGCCCAGCTTGACGATATCCTGCTGCGCGCGGCGCTGGCTCAGCAGGACGCCCTGGCGGTGCAGCAGCAGACCCTGGCTGATCAGGCCGCAGAGCAGGCCAACCGGGTCAAGGGCCTGGATAACGAAGGCCTGCTTTCCAAGGAGCAGATCGATCAGCGCCGGTTCGCGGCCAAGGCCTCCAGGGCCCAGGCCAACGCGGCGAAGGCGGCGGCTGACGACGCCCGCGCCAAGGAAAACCTCAGCGTGGTGCGCGCCCCCTTCTCCGGGCTGGTCATCGAGCGCAATGTCCGCTTCGGCGACATGAGCGGGGGAACCACGCCGATGTTCCGCATCGCCCGCGACGGGGTGGTGGAGCTGGCGGCCGACGTGAGCGAAAATGGGCTCGGGAAGATCCATCCCGGCGACAAGGCGGAGGTCACTTTGGCCGACGGCGCGCGGGTCATCGGGACGGTGCGCCTGGTCAGCCCGTCGGTGGACATGACCACCAAGCTCGGCAAGGTGCGCATCACCCTTCCGGTGCGTTCAGACGTGCGCGCCGGCGGCTTCGCCCGCGCCAACTTCCTGGGCGTGACCAGGTCGGCCAGCGCCGTGCCGGAGACCGCGGTGCGCTATGACGCCGAGGGCGCCTCGGTGATGGTGGTCGGGCGCGACGACCGGGTCGAGCGGGCGCCGGTGACCACCGGCGAGCGCGGCGGCGGCTGGGTCGAGCTGGTCACCGGCCCGCCGGCCGGCGCCAGGGTGGTCGAGCGCGCCGGGGCCATGCTGGTGGACGGCGATTACATTCGCCCGGTGACCGGGTCATGAAGGACAGCGGCGACAGCCCGGCCGGGCGGCCCACGCGCCAGCTGCGCATCTCCGCCTGGGCGATCAAGAACCCGATTCCGGTGGCGGTGCTGTTCATCGCCGCGGTGGCGGTCGGGCTGTTTTCCTACGCCACCCTGCCGATCAAGCAGTACCCCAACATCGAGTTCCCGGCGGTTCTGATCCAGGTCACCCGCGCCGGGGCCGCGCCATCGGAGATGGAGACCCAGGTCACCCGGCCGGTCGAGAACGCCCTCTCCGGCCTCTCCAACGTCGAGTCGATCAATTCCACGGTCAGCCAGGGCGCCTCCCTGACCTTCGTCCAATTCCACCTCGGCCAGAACGTGATGAAGGTCACCGAGGATGTGCGCACCAAGGTCGATCAGATCCGCAACGACCTGCCGCGCGAGATCGATCCGCCTGTGGTCCAGCGGCTGGACGTGGATTCCGATCCGATCATCTCCTACGCCTTCTCGGCCCCGGCGATGTCGGCGGCCGACGCCAGCTGGTTCATCGACAATTCGCTCGCCCGCACCCTGCAGGCCCTTCCGGGCGTCGGTCAGATCCAGCGCATCGGTGGGGTCGACCGCGAGATCAACGTCCTGGTCGATCCAGACAAGCTGGCCGCCCATGGCCTGACCGCCGCGCAGGTCAACGACGCCCTGGCGGCCGCCAACATCGATATCCCGGGCGGCCGCTATGATATCGGCGGGCGCGAGCAGACGGTGCGCGTGCTCGGCGCGGCGACCACCGTCGATCAGGTGCGCAATCTCACCATTCCCACGCCCAGCGGCCGGTTCGTGCGCCTCTCGGACGTGGCCGACGTCGGCGACGGCTCCTCGGAGGTGCGCACCTTCGCCACCCTGGATGGCCGCCCGGTGGTCGGCTTTGAGGTCACCAAGACCAAGATGTCCAGCGAGGTCGACGTCGAGAACGAGGTCGACAAGACCATCGCCAAGGTCGAGCACGACAATCCAGGGGTGACGATTCACAAGATGGTCTCGCGGGTCGACAACACCCGCGCCAGCTTCTCGGCCACCGAGCACACCATGCTGGAGGGCATGCTGCTGGCCTCGCTGGTGGTGTGGCTGTTCCTGCGCGACTGGCGGGCGACGGCGATCACCGCGGTGGCCATGCCCGTGTCGCTGATTCCGACCTTCGCCTACATGAATCTGATCGGCTTCAGCCTCAACATCGTCACCCTGCTGGGGCTGACCCTGGTGATCGGCATCCTGATCGACGACGCCATCGTCGAAATCGAGAACATCGAAAAGCGGGTGTTCGTCGGCATGGGGCCATACGACGCGGCCATGGAGGGCGCCGACCAGATCGGCCTGGCGGTGGTGGCCACCACCTCGGCCATCGTGGTGGTGTTCCTGCCGGTGGCGTTCATGCCCGGAATTCCCGGCCAGTTCTTCCGCGAGTTCGCCCTCACCGTCTCGGTGGCGGTGCTGTTCTCGCTGGTCGTCGCGCGGCTGCTGACACCGCTGCTGGCCGCCTACTTCCTCAAGAACAAGCCGCCGCGCCAGCGCCGGCCGCTGCCCGGATTCTATCTTCGCCCGCTCAGCTGGGCGCTCGACCACCGCTGGCTCAGCCTGGTCATCGGCACGGTGATCTTCGTCGGCTCGATCGCCCTCTTCATCCCGCTCAAGAAGGGCGTGCAGCCGGAAGGCAACCCCAACTATTTCTACGTCAATGTCCAGGGACCGCCGGGGGCCACCCTCGACGACCTGCGCCTCGACATGGCCGGGGTGGCCAAGCTGCTGCGCCAGCAGCCGGAGACCGAGCACCTGTTCGCCCAGGTCGGCGAGCAGAACGTCAACGGCGGGCCGAACGGCTTCACCGGCTCTTCGGGTCCCAACCAGGGGGCCATGGTCGACATCCTGCGCCCCGACCGCAAGGACAAGGTGGCCCAGATCCGCGACCGCCTGCGCCCGCTGCTGCGCCGGATCCCCGACGCGCGGGTGTCGTTCGACACCTCCGGCTTCGGCGTTCCCGACGTTCAGGTGATCCTGACCAGCGAGACCGGCGAGAACCTGGAGGCCGCCGCCCTGGCCCTGGAGAGCCAGATGCGTGGCGTGCCCGGTCTGGCCGATCCGCGCGAGGCCACCCCGCCCAGCGGACCGGAGCTGATCGTCAAGCCCAAGCCCGACGAGGCGGCCAGGCTCGGCGTCTCGGCCGGCGCCATCGCCTCGGCGGCCCGCATCGCCACCGTGGGCGACATCGACGCCAACGTCTCCAAGCTCGACCAGGGCGAGCGGCGGGTGCCGATCCGCGTCCGCCTGCCGCAATCCGAGCGCTCCGACCTCTCGGTGATCAAGAATCTGCGCCTGCCGACGGCCTCGGGCGGGGTCACCACCCTGGAATCGGTGGCCGACGTCTACTTCCAGGCCGGCCCCGGCCAGATCGACCGCGCCGACCGCAAGCGCAACATCACCGTCATCGCCGACACCACCGGCGACACCCAGGTCGGCGATGCGCAGAAGAAGGTCGACGCGCTGCCGATCATGCAGCATCTGCCGGAAGGCGTCAGCCGCGCCACCCAGGGCCAGGAGCAGGCTTACGCTCAGCTCTATGGCGGCTTCGGCGTCGCCCTGCTCAGCGGCGTGGCTTTGGTCTATGCGGTGATGGTGCTGCTGTTCCGCAGCTTCTTCAAACCGGTGATCATCCTGATGGCGCTGCCGACCGCCGTCGGCGGCGCGCTGCTCGGCCTGCTGGTCACCGACCTGGCGCTATCGATCCCTTCGTTCATCGGCTTCCTGATGCTGATGGGACTGGCGGCCAAGAACTCCATCCTGCTGGTGGAATACGCCATCGAGCGCGAGCGCGAGGGCAAGAGCCAGCGCGCCGCCCTGATGGAGGCCTGCCGCGAGCGGGCGCGGCCGATCGTGATGACCACCGTGGCCATGGCCGCCGGCATGCTGCCCACCGCGCTCACCCTGGGCAAGGGCTCGGAATTCCGCCAGCCGATGGCCATCGCCGTGATCGGCGGGCTGATCACCTCCACGGTGCTGTCGCTGCTGCTGGTGCCGGTGGTCTACGAGTTCGTCGACGACTTCGAACACTGGCTGATTCCGAAGCTCGGACGCCTGACCACCCCCCGCCGCCAGCCGGTGGCGCAACCGGCGGAGTAGGATCTAGCTCCCAAGCTCCGCCTCGATCTCCCTGAGGCCGCGGCCGGCCAGGGCGTCGGCGCGCTCGTTGAGCTCGTGCCCGGCGTGGCCCTTGACCCAGCGCCAATCGACCAGGTGGCGTTTAGCGGCCGTGTCCAGGGCCTGCCAGAGGTCGGCGTTCTTGACCGCCCCGCGCGAGAGGGTGCGCCAGCCGCGCGCCTTCCACAGGTCGATCCACTGGTCGATGCCGTTGCGCACATACTGGCTGTCGGTGTGCAGGATGACGTGGCAGGGGCGCTTGAGGGCGTTC
>DASYGN010000043.1:0-116949 GCA_035999625.1 Caulobacteraceae bacterium
GGAACCGAGCGCCAGACCAGGAACGCGGCCTGAGCGGCCTCGATGGTCGCCAGGACCTCGGCCGGGGTGGTGTCGTGGACCTCGCCGATGACCTGGCCATCGATGGGCGAGGTCACCGCGCGCGCGCCGCCGGTGAACTGCGCCGGTCGCACGCCCAGCCGTTCGAGGAGCGCGCCGGCTTCATCGCGGAGCGAGGCGGCCATCAGGCGGCGTCCAGGGCGGCGGGGGTTGGGGTTTCCAGGGTGGCGTAGGCGCGCCCGAAGCGGTTGGCGAGGAAATCGGCCAGGGCGATCTCTTCCTGGCGAACGAAGCCCGAGGCCCGCAGCGCGCCGGAGGCCAGCATGTCGAGCACCGCGCAGATGCCAGAGGCGGTGGTGATCTGGATGGCGCTGACCATGCGGCCGCCGATCTCCCGGGCGTAGATCTTGTTGGCGTAGGTCTCCTGGACCAGTTGGCCGTTCTTTAGCCCCGAAACGGTGACGAACACGATGACCACGTCCTGCAGGGTGGCCGGGACGGCGTTTTCGAGGATGTCCTTCAGGAGGTCGCGGCGGTCGCGCAGGCGCAGATCGTTGAGCAGCGCCTTCATGATCGCCGCGTGGCCCGGATAGCGGATGGTGCGGTAGTTGAGACTGCGCACCTTGCCCGCGAGTGTCTCGCACAGGGTGCCCAGGCCGCCGGAGGTGTTGAACGCCTCGTAGGCGACGCCGTCGAGGGAGAAGGCCTCGCATTCCTCCAGCGCCGGGGTCTGGCGCGGCAGACCATCGACGATCGCCTCGCACGGTTCGCAGTATTCGTTGATCACCCCGTCGGTCGACCAGGTGAGATTGTAGTTGAGCGCGTTGGACGGGTACTTCGGCAGCGCCCCGACGCGCAGGCGGACATCGTGCAGCACGTCGAAATGGCGGGCGAGGTCGGCGGCGACGATGGAGATGAAGCCTGGCGCCAGGCCGCATTGGGGGATGAAGGCGGTCGTCGCGCCGGCCGCCAGAGCCTTGACCTTGCGGGTGCAGGCGACGTCCTCGGTGAGATCGAGATAGTGGGCCCCGGCCGCCTTGGCCGCCTCGGCGACGTGGAAGGTCAGGTGATAGGGCGCCGCCGACAGCACCGCGAACTTGCCCCTCATCAGCTCGCGCAGGGCAGCGCCGGCGGTGACGTCGACCACCTTGTGCTCCACGCGCGCTTGATGGCCGAGCGCCGCCAGCGCCGTGGCCGATTGATCGGCCACGGTCACCTGATAATCGCCGGTGGCGGACAAGAACGCGGCGATGGTCGAGCCGATATGGCCCGCGCCGACGACGACGACGTCTTTCATGATCATTCCCTGCTGGCTTCCCCGAAAAGATGGCCGCCGGGCCCGTCGATAGCTATTGCAGTTTAGACGAAACGCCGACAGATTCCCGGCGAACCGACGAGATCAATGGACAGATGGACGAGCTCGACCGCCGATTGATCGATCTCCTGCGCGACAACGCCCGCGCCCCGGCGGCCGGATTGGCGCGCACCCTGGCGGTCTCTCGCACCACCCTGCAGAGCCGACTGGAGCGTTTGGAGCGCTCGGGGGTGATCGCCGGCTACACCGTGCGGCTCAGCGATGCGCATGCGCGCGGGCAGATCCACGCCTATGTGCTGATGACCGTCTCCCACAAGCAGTCGGCGGCGGTGATCGCGGCGGTGCGGCGGATGGGCGCGGTGCGACAGCTGCAGTCGGTGAGCGGGCCCTTCGACCTGATCGCTACCGCGGTCACCCCCAATGTCGCCGAAATGGACGCCCTGATCGACGCCTTGGGCGCGCTGCCGGGCGTCGAGCGCACCACCTCCTCGATCGTGCTGTCGACCAAGATCGACCGGTGAAGCTTGACCGCCCGCGCGGGCCGCGTGAGTCTCTGGTGAAGACGGGGAGAGCCGGCCATGTTGCGCTGTTTGGATCACGTCAACATCCGCTGCGCGGATCTGGCGAAATCGCGTGAATTCTACGCCCATACGCTGGGCCTGACCGAGGGCGAGCGGCCGAAAATCCCGGTTCCGGGGGCGTGGCTCTATCTCGGCGGCCGGCCGGTGGTGCATCTGGTCGAGGCCGCGGCGATGGGCGGCAACGCGGTCGGCGTCACCGGGCCGTTCGACCATGTGGCGTTCGAGGCCGAGGACTTCGAGGGCGTGCGCGAGCGCCTTCAGGCGCGCGGGGTCACCTTCCAGGAAAGCATCTTCCCCGACTTCGGCCTCAAGCAGCTGTTCTTCCCCGACCCCGACGGGGTCAAGATCGAGCTCAATTTTCCGCTTTGAGCCCGCGCTGCAGATCGCGCAGCGGTCGGTAGCTGATCGGGGTGATCCCTGCCTTGACCAGCATCGCTTTCATCGCCGGGTCGGTGAAACAGCGTCCGTCGGCGACGCGCATGTCGGCGTTTTCGAGATCGTAACCGCGCAACTCCGACCCATCGTCCACCGGATGGCCGTAGGCCTCGGCGACACCCGGCTTCATGGCCGCGATCCGCTTGGTCAGGAAGGCGCGGGTGTCCTTGCCCCAGCTGTGGAAGAAGTCGTCGGTGAACACTGCCCCGCGCGCCGCCGCCTTGGCCCTGGGCTTGAAGCCCAGCAGCCGGCCGTTGCGCGGACCGACCATGCGCAGCGGCAATCGATACTCCACCGCCAGCTCTAGATAGACGTCGTAAAGGCGCGCGGCGAGCTGCACCACGCCCATGTGCGAATCCAGGTGGGTGACATCGACCCCCCAGGCGAGCGCCTGATCGATCTGCGCCCGGCATTCAGCGCGCACGTCGGCGGGCTTGGCCCTGGCGATGGCCGCCGGCGAGTTGGTCGGCAGGAAGCCGTCGGCGTCGTGCAGCGAGGCGGCGCCGGTCAGCGAGCGCCACCGGTAGCCGGGGTACTCGCCGGTGAGAGTCAGATGGACGCCGACGTCAAGTCCGGCGGTCATCCGCGCCGCCTCCTGCGCCCAGGGACAGGGAACCATCAAGGTGGCGCTGGTGGCGATGCCGCTGGTCATCGCGCGATGGATGGCGGTGTTGGCGGCATGGCTGGAGCCGAGATCGTCGCAATTGACAATCAGCAGCTTGGCGGTCGGGTCATAGCCTAGTTGTTGGGTGAGCGTCTGCATCAGCTTGGCCGCTCGTCCAGGCCGCCTCCCAGCACCCCATAGAGGGTGACGAGGTTGAGCGATCTGGCCAGCCTGGTGGTCACCAGGGTCTGCTCGGCGGCGTAGTAGGTGCGCTGGGCGATCAGCACATTGAGGTAGGTGTCGGCGCCGCGCCGATAGCGGGCGTCGGCCAGGGTCAGCGCCTGAAGCGCGGCCGCGCTCAGGGACGTCTGGGCGCCCACCTGCTCGTCAATGGTGCCGCGCTGCGCCAGCGCGTCGGCGACCTCGCGGAAAGCGGTCTGGATGGCTTTTTGGTATTGGGCGAGGGCGAGGTCGCGTTGCGCGTTGGCATAGGCGAGATTGCCTCGGTTGGCGCCGAAATCGAAGATCGTCTGGCTCACTTGCGGGATGAAGCTCCAGGTGGCCGAGGCGCCCGTGAACAGACTCGACAGCGCCAGGCTGGTCAGGCCGCCGCTGCCGGTGAGCGTCACCTGCGGAAAGAAGTCGGCCCTGGCCGCGCCGATGCTGGCGTTGGCGGCGCGCAGGGCGTCCTCGGCCTGAAGCACGTCGGGGCGCCTCAGCAGGACGGCCGAACTCACCGCCGCCGGCAGGCGGTCCAGCACCACCGCCTCGCCATCCAGCGCCGGCGGCAGATCGGCGTCAACCACCGGCGCGCCGACCACCAGCTCCAGGGCGTTGCGATCCTGCGCCACCTGGGTGGTCAGATGGGCGACGTCGAAACGCGCCTGTCCGACGATGGTCGCGGCCTGGGCGACATCGAGTCCGGAGGCGACGCCACCGTCGAGCCGCGCCTGGGTGAGATCGAGCGAGGCCTGGCCGCTCTTGAGCGTCTCCTGCGCGATCGCCAGCAGGCTGCGGTCGGAAGCGAAGGTGAGATAGTCGGTGGCGACCTCGTCGACGAGCACGAGCTGAGCCTCGTCGCGCGCCTCGCGGCTGGCGAAGTAGCGCTCCTGAGCCGCCTTGGTCAGATTGCGGATCTTGCCGAAGAAATCGAGCTGCCAGGCCGAGACGCCGGCGGTGAGGCGGTAAAGGCGCTGGTTGACCGCCGACGCAGGCCCAGAGGTCCCGCCAAAAGCGACACCGGCCGGCTCCTGGCCGAAGCTCGCCGAGGCGTTGGCGGCGATGGTCGGAAACAGCGCCGCGCGCTGGACGTGAAACTGCGCCCGGGCCGCTTCGATGTTCGCGGTCGCGATCCGCATATCCCGGTTGTTGGCCAGCGCCTCGGCGATCACCCGCTTGAGCTTCGGATCGGCGAAGAACGCCTGCCAGCCGACGGGCGCCGCCTCGACCGCCGGCGGCGGCGCATAGGCCGGCCCGACCGGGAAGGCGGCCGGCGTCGGATTGACCGGGCGCTGGTACCTGGGGGCCAGGTCGATGCACCCGGCGAGCAGAAGCGCGGTGACGACGATCAGCGCCGGCGGTTTCATTCGGCGGGTCTCGCCAGGGGCGTCGGCCGTCGGCGTGCCCGGAACAGCGAGCGCACGCCGACGAAGAACATCGGCACGAAGAAGATCGCCAGCACGGTCGCCGACAGCATGCCGCCGATGACCCCGGTGCCGATGTCGTTCTGGCTGCCGGCGCCCGCGCCACTGGAGATGGCCAGGGGAAACACGCCGGCGATGAAGGCCATGGAGGTCATCAGGATCGGCCGCAGCCTGCGGCGGGCCGCCAGCAGCGCCGCTTCGGTCGGGCTCGCCCCGTCGCGTTCGGCGCCGTCGGCGAACTGGACGATGAGGATAGCGTTCTTGGCCGACAGGCCGATGGTGGTCAGGAGCCCGACCTGGAAAAACACGTCGTTGTAGAAGCCGCGTAAGGTGGCCGCCAGCAGTGCGCCGACCATGCCTAGCGGGATGACCAGCATCACCGAGAGGGGAATCGACCAGCTCTCGTAGAGCGCCGCCAAGCACAGGAAGACCACCAGGATCGAGATACCGTACAGGGCCGGAGCTTGCGATCCGGCCAGCTTTTCCTGGTAGGAAATTCCGGTCCATTCAAAGCCGACGCCGAGCGGCAGGCGCTTGATCAGCTTCTGGATTTCGTTCATCGCCGCGCCGGTGCTCTTCCCGGGCGCGGGCTGGCCCTGCAGCTCCATCGCCGAGATGCCGTTGTAGCGCTGCAGCTGACCGGGTCCGGTGATCCACTTCCAGGAGGTGAAGGCCGAGAACGGGGCCATCGCCCCGCTGGCGCTGCGCACGAACCAGCGGCCGATGTCCTCGGGGCTGGTGCGATAGGGCGCGTCGGCCTGCAGGAAGACCTGCTTCACCCGCCCGCGGTCGATGAAATTGTTGATGAACGCGCCACCCCAGGCGGCGCTCAAAGTGTCATTGACCTGACCAAGATCCAGTCCCAGCGCCTGGGCCCTGGCCTGGTCGATGTCCACGTGCAACTGGGCGGTGTCCTGCAGGCCATTGAAGCGCACATTGGTGAGCAGCGGATCCTTGGACGCCATGTCCATCAATTGCTGCCGCGCGGCGGTCAGCTTTTCGTGGCCGAGACCCGCCTGATCCTCCAGCTCGAGGTCGAAACCGGACGAGCGGCCCAGCCCCTGCACCGCCGGCGGCACCAGCACGAATACCTGGGCGTCGCGGATCTTGGCGAACGCCTGGTTGGCGCGCTGAGCGATAGCCTGGGCGCGGTTGGCGACGCCCGGTCGATCCTTGAACGGACTGAGATGAATGAATCCCATGCCCTGGTTCTGGCCGTTGCCGGCGAAGCTGAAGCCGGTGACCAGGAAAGCATTGTCGATATTGGCCTTTTCCCTGGTCAGGTAATAGTGCTCGATCTGCTTGGCCACGGCCACCGTGCGCGCCTGTTCGGCCCCGGTGGGCAGGGTGAAGCTGGTCAGAATGAAGCCCTGGTCCTCTTCGGGCAGGAAGGCGCTCGGCAAGGTCACGAACAGCACCGCCATCAGGGCGACGGCCAGGCCATAGACGATCAGCGCCGGCAGCGGGCGGCCGATCACCTTCCCAGCGGTCGCCTCATAGCGGCTGACGAGGGTGGCGAAGGTGCGGTTGAACCAGCCGAAGAAGCCGCGCTTTTCCTCCCACTCGCCCTTGGCCACCGGCTTGAGCAGATTGGCGCACATGGCCGGGGTCAGGATCAGCGCCACCAGCACCGAGAGCACCATGGCCGAGACGATGGTCACCGAGAACTGGCGGTAGATGGCCCCGGTCGAGCCGCCGAAGAAAGCCATCGGCAGGAACACTGCCGAGAGGACCAGGGCGATGCCCACCAGGGCGCTGGTGATCTCGCCCATCGATTTGATCGTCGCGTCCTTCGGCGAGAGGCCCTCCTCGCTCATGATCCGCTCGACGTTCTCGACCACAACGATGGCGTCATCGACCAACAGGCCGATGGCCAGGACCATGGCGAACAGGGTCAGGGTGTTGATGCTGAGGCCGGCCGCGGCCAGGACCCCGAACGTCCCCAGCAGCACCACCGGAACCGCCAGGGCCGGGATCAGGGTTACGCGCCAGTTCTGCAGGAACAGGAACATCACCGCGATGACCAGGGCTATGGCCTCGAACAGGGTGATCACCACCTGTTGGATCGACAGGCGAATGAAGGTGGTGGAGTCCACCGGGAAGGCCAGCTCGACGCCCGGCGGAAAGCTTTGCGCGAGCTGTTCGGCGCGCGCCTTGACCGCTTCGGCGGTCTTCAGGGCGTTGGCTCCGGGGGCGAGGCGGATGGCCATGCCGGTGGCTGGTCGGCCGTTGACCGCGCTGGTGAAGCCGTAACCGTCGGCGCCGAGCTCGACCTTGGCGACATCTCCGAGGCGCACCTGCGAGCCATCCGGCAGGGTCTTGAGCAGCACGGCGCGAAACTGATCCACGGTGCGCAGCCTGGCCTGGGCGGTGATGGTGGCGTTCAGCTGCTGGCCAGGCACGGATGGCTGGCCGCCAATCTCGCCGGCCGGCACCTGGATATTCTGGGCCAGCAGCGCGGCCCGAACGTCGGAAGGCATCAGCTTGAAATTATTTAGCTTATAGGGATCCAGCCAGATCCGCATGGCGTACTGGCCGCCGAACACGTCGACGCTGCCGACCCCGTTCACCCGCGACAGCGGATCGCGCAGGCGACTGTTGAGATAATCGCCAAGATCGGTGTCGGTGTAGCGGCCGGTGGTGTCGTAAAGGGCGACGATCAGCAGGAAGCTCGCCCCCGACTTGAACACCCCGACCCCTTCCTGCTGCACCTCGGTGGGCAGCAGGGGCGTCGCCGAGGCCAGCTTGTTCTGAACCTGCACCTGGGCGATGTCGGGATCTGTCCCGGGCTCGAACACCGCCTGAATCTCGACCTTCCCGTTGGCCTCGCTGTCGGAGGTGAAATACAGCAGGTGGTCCAGGCCCTGGAGTTGTTGCTCGATCACCTGGGCGACCGATTCCTGGGCCGTCTGGGCGTCGGCGCCAGGGTAGAACGCCTCGATGGAAATCTGCGGCGGCGCGATCGTGGGGTACTGGGCGATCGGCAAGCCGCGGATGGCCAGCGCGCCGATCATCGAGATGACCACGGCGATGACGATCGCGAAGATCGGCCGCTCGATGAAGAAGCGGGATAGCACCTAGTCGGCCGCGGCCTGAGGCTGACCGGCGGCCACCGCGTGCACCGGTTGGCCGGCCTTGGCCTTGAGCAGGCCATCGACGATCAGGCGGTCGCCGGCGACCAGCCCCGAGGTCACCAGCCAGCGATCGCCGACCGTCTGGCCAAGCTGAAGATCGCGCAGTTGCGCCTTGCCGTCCCGTTCCACCACCAGGGCCGTGGGCCGCCCGCGCTCGTCGCGGGCGATCGCCTGCTGGGGGGCCAGAATGGCATGCGGATCGATGCCTTCAGCGACCTCGGCGCGGACGAACATCCCCGGCAGCAGCAGGCCATCGGGATTGGGAAACAGGGCCCTCAGGACCACCGAGCCGGTGGTCTGGTCGACGGTGACGTCGGCGAACTGCAGGCGCCCTTGGCGCGGATAGATCGAGCCGTCCTCGAGCTTGAGGCGCACCGGCACGCTCTTGGGTCCACCGGTGAGCTGGCCGGAGGCGAGCGCCCGGCGCAGTTTCAGCAGGTCGCTGGCCGACTGGGTGACATCGACATAGATCGGATCCAGGCGCTGGATGGTGGTCAGGGCGGCGGTCTGGTTGGCCGCCACCAGGGCCCCCTTGGTCACCGTCGAGGGACCGACGCGGCCGGATATCGGCGCGGTGATGGTGGCGTAGCGCAGGTTGATGCGCGCCGCCTGGACCGCGGCGGCCAGTTGCTGGACCTGGGCCTTGGCCTGGCCGTAGGCGGCGACGGCGTCGTCGTAGTCCTGCTTGGACACCCCCTGGATCTTGACCAGCTCGCCATAGCGCTCGGCCTTGAGGCGGGTAGTGGTCAGATTGGCCTCGGCGCTCGCCAGCTGGCCGCTCGCCTGGGCGAGCGCGGCGCGAAACGGCGCCGGGTCGATCTGGTAAAGCACCTGGCCGGCGCGGACATTGGCGCCCTCGGTGAACGGACGGGCGATGATGATGCCGCCGACCTGCGGGCGGACATCGGAGGTCTCATAGGGGCTGGTGCGGCCCGAGAGCTCGGTGGTCAGGGTCACCGGCTCCGCAGCCAGGGTGACGACGCCGACGTCCGGGGTTCCCTCTCCGCCATAGCCACCGCGCCCGCTGCTCCGCGAACAGCCGGCGGCGGCGGCCAGCGCGACCAGGCTCAACGCGATCCATCGGCTTGATTTCAAGGTCCACCCCGTCCCGCGCCTTCGCAAGGGGTCGACGGAGTCGTGCGCCCGCGCCGCCAAGTCAAGCAGACTCGGTCGATCTAACCAAAACGTAACGCCGATTTTAGTCGCCGCCTACCAGCTCGCTCCGGGCCTTCTCCAGCTCCTCGGCGTAGCGGCGCGTCGCATACGCCTCAGACACCACGCCCAGCACTTCGCGGTCCTCGCTCAGCACCGCCAGCTCGTCGCTCTCGGTGCGATCGAAGACCCCCATGATCTCCTTGATGGCCATGTCCGGCCGCAGCCACTCGCGGCGATTGATCATCACCTCGCCGACCGGCGCCGCCGGGTCCTCCACCGCGTGCGCGGTCGCCACCCGGATCAGGCCGGCGTAGTGACCGAGGGCGTCGAGGCCGACCACCCAGCGGGTCGAGCCGAGCGGAAAGCGGGCGCGGAAAGCCTCGCTCGGCGTGTCAGCCCCGATCATCCGCGCGTCGGCGCGCATGATCCGCGCCGCGGTCAGCGAGCGCAGCCAGGAAACATCGTTGGCGCTGCGGATGGTCTCGCCGCGCAGGTGCAGGCGCCAGGTGGAGAAGGAGTAGCCGAAGGTCTCGCGGACCAGCAGGCTGGCGATGATCGAGGCGGTCAGCGTGGCCGCGGTCATGGCGAAATCGCCGGTGGTCTCCAGCACCAGGAAGGTCATGGTGAACGGGCCGCCGATGATCGCCACCGCCATCGCGCCCATGCCGACCAGGGCGCTGGCGGTGGGATCGATGCCGGTATGAAAACCGGCCGCGTCGGCCGCCACGACCAGGAACTTGCCGACCAGCGCGCCAAGATAGAGGGAGGCGAAAAACAGGCCGCCGCGGAACCCGAATCCGAGGGCGATGATCGACGCCGACGCCTTGGCCAGGATCAGGAAGCCGAGCACCGCCAGCGGGATGGCGGCCGCCGCCTCCACGCCCATGGCCCCGTGACCGGCCGAAAGCGAGTGCGGATCGATCAGCGCCAGGGCGGCCAGGATCGCCCCGCCCACCGCCAGCTTCAATGGCCGGGGTCCCGGCAGGGCGGAGACGCGGTGCTCGGTGAACGCCACCAGCCGCATGATCGCCACGCCGATGACCGCGCTCACCACGCCGACGCCGGCGAACAGCAGATAGTGGGCGGCGGTGAGAGAGTCGCTGATGCTGGTGTGGAGCACCGTTGGCTGGATCGCCAGCGCCCGGCTGGCCCAGGTGGCGGCGATGGCCGCGGCGACCACCGCGGCGATGTTCACCACGGTGTAGGAGCCAATGATGATCTCGAAGGCGTAGAAGGCCCCGGTCAGCGGCGCGCCGAACGCTGCCGCAATCCCCGCCCCGGCCCCGGCGCCGACGAAGGCCCGAAGGTCGCTGCGGCGCAGACGCAGGGCCTGGCCGACCCGGGAGCCGAGCCCGGCGCCCAGCTGGGCATAGGCCGCTTCCAGCCCCACCGATGCCCCGAACCCATTGGAGACGATGCTTTGCACGCCGACGAAAAGGCTGTCGCGCACCGACATCCGGCCGCCGTGCAGGGCGTTGGCCTCCACCGGGTCGACAGGGGCCTTGGCGCGCCTTCGAGTCCACGCCCAGGTGACCAGGCCCAGCACCAGCCCGCCGGCCGGAAGCGCCAGCGCGCGCCAGGGCGCCAGATGGTCGATCGCCGACAGCCGCTGACCAGGCGGCAGGCCAAAAAGCACAGCCTGCAGGGAATGCGCCAGGAAGCTGACCAGCGCCGAGAGCACCCCCGCGCCCGCGCCCACCCCCACCGCCACCACCACCAGCAACAGCTCGCTGGCGCGGATGCGGCTGCGCAGCCAGGCGGCGAAGGACAGCGGCCGGCGGATGATGGCGGCCCGGCGCCAGCGGAATTTCAGACGGGGCTCAGGCGGTGCGTCCCCGACCGGCGCCAGCCGCGCTTCGAAGCTCTCTTCAGGGGTGGTCAAGGCCGCCGCAGTCTAGGACCATATCGCGGCTGGCCAAAAACACGCCGGCTTGGCCTCACCCGGCAACCGCCTCGGCGAGCTTGAGCACCGTGTTCCAGTTTCGCGCCGTGCCTGGCGTTCCCAGGGCCCGGTCGAGCCCCGCGCCGGCCACCGGCGAGCCAGCCTGGCCGTCGGGGTAGTAGATGTAGGCGGTGTGGTCGATCACCCGCGCTCGCTCGCGCCGCGAGAGCGCGGCCAGCGCCGCCTCGGCGGCAGGGTTGGCCGACCCTTTCAGCATTACCGCCACCAGCCGAGCGGGATCGGCAGCCGCCTCGGCCGCGAAGGGATTGGCGGCGATCATCGCTCGCCAGGTGGGCGCGGAGCGCACCACCACGAACGTCTTCAACCTCAATCGGTCCCTGAGCACCGTCTCGCCGGACTCCTCCAGATCGGAGATCACGCCGTCAGCCTCGAACAGCAGATTGCCGCTCTGGCCGATCGACCGCACCTGCCGCCAGCCGAGCGCGGTGAACGCCGCGCGCACGTCGGCCATCGCCACCCGGTTGGCGCGGCCGAGGTTGACGCCGCGCAGCAGCGCGATCCAGCGCGCCATCGCCGGCGTCAAAGCACGACGCGATCAGGTGGAATCACCCGATCGCTCAGTAGACGACCACCGAACGGATGCTCTCGCCGGCGTGCATCAGGTCGAAGCCGCGGTTGATGTCCTCGAGCGGCAAGGTGTGGGTGATCAGGCTGTCGATGTCGAGCTTGCCCTCCATGTACCAGTCGACGAGGCGCGGCACGTCGGTGCGCCCTCGGGCGCCGCCGAAGGCGGTCCCGCGCCACACCCGGCCGGTGACCAGCTGGAAGGGCCGGGTGGCGATCTCCTGGCCGGCGCCGGCGACGCCGATGATCACGCTCTCCCCCCAGCCGCGATGGCAACACTCCAGCGCCTGGCGCATGGTGGCGACGTTGCCGATGCATTCGAAGGAGAAATCAGCCCCGCCGCCGGTCAGATCGACGATCGCCTGGACCACCTTGTCGCGGCCGACCGCGTCGGGATTGATGAAGTCGGTAAGGCCAAATTTGCGCGCCATCGCTTCGCGGGCGGGATTGAGGTCGATGCCGATGATCTTGTCGGCCCCGGCCATGCGCGCGCCCTGGATGACATTGAGGCCGATGCCACCGAGGCCGAACACGGCGACGTTGGCTCCCGGCCACACCTTGGCTGTCCAGATCACCGCACCGACGCCGGTGGTGACCCCGCAGCCGATGTAGCAGATCTTGTCGAAGGGGGCGTCCTCGCGCACCTTGGCCACCGCGATCTCCGGCAGCACGGTGTGGTTGGCGAAGGTCGAGCAGCCCATGTAGTGGTGCAGTTTCCGGCCGCCGATGGAAAACCGGCTGGTCCCGTCAGGCATCAGGCCCTGCCCTTGGGTGCCGCGGATGGCGGTGCACAGATTGGTCCGCCGCGACAGGCACGACTTACACTGACGGCATTCGGGCGTGTACAGCGGGATGACGTGATCGCCCGCCTTCACGGTGGTGACCCCCTCGCCCACCTCGACGACGACCCCGGCCCCTTCGTGACCGAGAATGGCCGGGAACAGGCCCTCGGGATCACCCCCCGAGCGGGTGAACTCGTCGGTATGGCAGATGCCGGTGGCCTTGATCTCCACCAGCACCTCGCCGGCCCGCGGCCCCTCGAGATCGACGGTCTCGATGGCCAGGGCGGCGCCAGCTTTCCACGCCACGGCGGCTTTGGTCTTCATTCGGCGGCGCTCCTCCCGCGGGTCTGACGCCGATTAGTCCGCCCCAGCCGGCCAGACAATCGCCAAGGCTGGCCCGGCTAGGCTAAAGGCTGGCGGATGAAACTCGAACGGCTCACCGCCGGCATGACCATCCCCTGGGGCGGCGACAATCTGGCTGTCGTCGATGACCAACTGGCCGGCGCCTTCGCCCCCGGCGATCGGCTGATCGTGGTCCAGGAAAACGGCGCCCTGTTGCGGGTGCCGGCGGCGAGCGCCGCGCTCGCCTCGGCCGCCATCGACGCCGCGCGGGCGGCGTTGCCGGAGCTCGCCGCCGCCAGTGACAAGCAACTCGCCGCCTTCTTCTCCCTGTTCGCCGAGCGATTGCAGACCGAACATGTCTGGCGAGCCATCGCCGCCGCCAACGCCGCCGATGTCGCCCGCGCTGGCGCGGCCGGCAGATCGAGCGGCCGACTGGCGGTGAGCGAGGCCATGCGCGGCCAGATGATCGCCGGTCTCCTGGCCTGGCGCGATCTTTCGCCCGCCCGGGGCCGGCTCGTCCGCCGCGTCGACCACGATCACTGGAGCGTCGATCTTCTCGCCGCGCCGCTCGGTGTCGTCGGCTTCGTCTTCGAGGGCCGGCCCAACGTCCTTACCGACGCGGTGGGGGTGATCGCCGGCGGCAATGCGGCGGTGTTGCGGATCGGCGCCGATGCACTCGAAACCGCCCGGACCATCTCCCAGAAGGCGCTCGCCCCGGCCCTGCGCGCGGCCGACCTGCCGGAGGGCGCCGCGGTGCTCATCGACAGCCCCGATCGGGCCGCCGGATGGGCGCTGTTTTCGGATCCGCGCCTGGCCCTGGCCATCGCCAGGGGATCGGGCCCGGCGGTCGCCCAGCTGGGGGCCGTCGCCCGGCAGTCGGGCATCCCGGCCAGCCTGCACGGAACCGGCGGCGCCTGGATCATCGCCGAGACGAGCGCCGACGCCGGCCGGTTCGCCGCCGTGGTGGAGGCGTCCCTTGACCGCAAGGTGTGCAACACCCTGAACACCGCCTGCATCACCCGGGATCGGGCGGACGAGCTGGTGCCGGTGTTCATCGACGCCCTCTGGCGCGCCGGCGAGGCAAGCGGATGCGGCGCGCGTCTGCACGTGGGCGAGCGGGAGACGGGGCATATCCCCGAACGCTGGCGCGGCGTCCCCGTGCAGGTCCGGAGGGCGGAGGGTGAGCGTGAGGAAGCCTTCGTCCAGGTCCATTTTCATCCCGATCTCGGCCACGAATGGGAATGGGACGGCACGCCCGAGGTGTGGCTCGCGGTCGTCGACAATCTCGACGAGGCCATCGACCGCTTCAACGCGGTCAGCCCGACGTTCATCGCCAGCCTGATCGCCGAGGACACCGCCGCGCAGGACCAATTCTATCGACGCATCGAGGCGCCGTTCGTCGGCGACGGCTTCACCCGCTGGGTGGATGGCCAGTACGCCTTGGGGTTGCCCGAACTGGGCCTGGCCAACTGGCAATCCGGCCGCCCGCTGGCGCGGGGAGGGGTCCTCTCCGGCGAGGGCGTGTTCACCATCCGCGCCCGCATGCGCCAGAAAGCGGCGACGCTCAGGCGCTGAGGCTCATTCCTCGGCCGGGACCACCGGGCCGATCAGCATCTCCTCCTCGATGCGGGTGGAGGCGCCGCGCACCTCGGCTTCGATCGAGGCGGCGATGTCCGGATTGGCCTTCAGGAACTCGCGCACATTGTCGCGGCCCTGGCCGATGCGCTGGCTCTGCCAGGAGAACCAGGAGCCCGATTTCTCGATCACGCCGGCCTTGACCCCCAGATCGATGATCTCGCCGAGCTTGGAAATGCCGAACCCGTACATGATGTCGAACTCGACCTCGCGGAACGGCGGGGCGACCTTGTTCTTGACCACCTTGACCCGCACGTTGTTGCCGACCACCTCGTCGCGCAGCTTCACCGCGCCGGTGCGCCGGATATCCAGCCGGACAGAGGCGTAGAACTTCAGCGCGTTGCCGCCAGAGGTGGTCTCGGGACTGCCGTACATGACCCCGATCTTCATCCGAATCTGGTTGATGAAGATGACCAGGGTCTGGGTCTTGGCGATCGAGGCGGTGAGCTTGCGCAGCGCCTGGCTCATCAGCCGCGCCTGCAGGCCGGGCAGCGAATCGCCCATCTCGCCTTCGATCTCGGCCCTGGGCGTCAACGCCGCCACCGAATCGATCACCACCACATCGACGGCCCCGGAGCGGACCAGGGTGTCAGTGATCTCCAGCGCCTGCTCGCCGGTGTCCGGCTGGGCGACCAGAAGGTCGTCGAGGTTGACTCCCAGCTTGTGAGCGTAGGACGGATCGAGGGCGTGCTCCGCATCGACGAAGGCGGCCGTTCCGCCGGCCTTCTGCACCTCGGCCACCACATGCAGGGCCAGGGTGGTCTTGCCCGAGCTTTCCGGCCCGAAGATCTCCACCACCCGGCCCTTGGGCAGGCCGCCGATGCCTAGCGCCAGGTCGAGGCCGAGCGAACCGGTGGGCACCGATTCGATCTCCACCACCTTGCCCTTGTCGCCGAGCTTCATCACCGCGCCCTTGCCGAAGGCGCGGTCGATCTGCGCCAGAGCGGCTTCCAGAGCCCGTTGCTTGTCGCCTTCGTCCTTGCCCACCAGTCTCAGCGCCGCGTTGTTGATCGTCCCCACCATCGTTCCTATCCCATGATTCCGCCTGGCGCGAGCCGCCGGCGTGACGATTTCGTACCTGATTTGTTCCGGTTGGGCAAGACGGGCCGCCGAGGCCGTGCTATTCACCGGGTGACGAGCGGGAAACGCCATGGCCAGAAAGCCGGTCAGCGAGGATCGCCGCGAATTGATTCGCCAGGCGGAGCGCCAAAAGGCGCTTGCCCATGATGAGCGCTCGCGCGCCATGGCCGCGCACGACGAGCGCCTGGCCGTGGCCGAGGCCGCGCTGGCCGCTCTCACCGGCGACCTGCCGCCCGGCGACAACTGCCCGATGTGCTGGTACGGCCACGGGGTCAAATCGCCGATGCGCAACACGCCGGAAAACCCGGCCCAGCCGCTGCGTGACCGATTCGCCTGCCGCGTATGCGGCTACGCTGAATTGCGCCGCGCCTGACGTTTCAGATCAGCCGTTGGTGCAGTAGGTCGCGCCCGAGACGTGGATGCATTCCGGCTTGTGATGGCGGCCGGCGGTCTGCAACGGCGGCGGCGTGCCGGTGACATAGTTGACTGGCGGATCGACGGCGTTGGCGTCGTCGCGGTCGGGCGGACCCTTGGCGAAGACGAGGATCATCAGCACCGCGGCGGCCAGCGCCCCACCCATCACATACAGCACCCGGCGCACCCGCCTGGCGTTGCCCCAGGTGTCGAACCGGTCATGGGCCGAAAAGATCAGCTGCGCGTCCATGAACGCCGTGGCCGCCGCCGCCGCGCCGGCCTCGCCCTCGCCCCAGTGGACGCCATGATCGCCGGAATCGACGTCGGCCAGCGCGCCGACACGGATCGGCGCCGCAGCTGGTTCCAGCGCGCCTTCGGCCGCCTCTGTCGGCGCCGGATAGCGGCGCGCGAACTGCGCCTTCAGCGCTTCGACAAAGCCGCTGGCGGCGGCGGCGTCGGGGCCTTCGGCGATGCTGGCCATGGCCGCGGCCGGATCGGCCTGGGCGCTGATCGCGTCCAGCGCCGCGCCGGCGTGCAGGCCGGTGATCGCCTGCAGGGCCGCATCGACCTGGCGCACGCTGACCTGGGCCATGGGAATGGCGGCGTGGATTTCATTGATCAGGCCGGTCAGAACCCCGGCGCTCAGCACCTTGTGGGCGTCCAGCAGCGGCCGCATGAAGGCCATCGATTTCAGCCGCCCGGCGGCGTCGGCGGCGACGTTGGCCTTGGACAGTGGCGGCTGACCGCCGAGCGCGTCGAGCAGGGCTTTCTGGTCTCCGCCCGCCATCGCGCCCAGCAGGCTCACCGCATCGCGCGGCCCGACATCGAGCAGCCAGGCCATCTCCCAGACCAGGCGCCCATCGGCCTCGAGCAGCAGGCGTCGGGCACGGCTGAGCGCGGCCTCATCCTGCGGCCTCGCCCCCAGCCGGCGTTGGAACGCCTCCTCCACCTCGCGCGTGGTCGCGCGCAGCGACACCGGCAGAACGACGAATGGATTGTACGCGAACGAAAACGCTGTCATCAAAAAGCGCCCCCCGGCGCCCCGGGTTTACCGCCGCCTCCCACGCCACCGCTGGCAGTATGCCGCAAACCCAACATAAGCCTAGTACCATAACTTGTGCCTTATTTTAGCCCAATTTCGGCCATTGCAAAGGCCGAACTGAGGCGCCCGCCCGCGACGCATGACCGCACCCCCATGGTGCGCGTCACCGGGCGAGAAACAGCCGCAAGCGCGCCGCCAGGTCGGCCGGCCACACCGGATCGGGGGTTTGCGCCAGTTCCTCGAGCGTCCACCAGCGCATGTCGTCGATGAACTCGTGCTCCGGGTCCTGCCAGCCGTCGCGGCATGGCTCGCCGCCGGCGCAGCGGGCGAGAATGAAGGTGTCCTTGAACAGCACCGGTCGCTGCTTGCGGTCGCGCAGGACCACTTCGCCGCGCCAGGCGATCTCGCCCAGTTCGACATCGGTGAAACCGGTCTCCTCGACCACCTCCCTGGCGGCGGCGAGGTAGAGGTCCTCCCCCGGCTCGATGCCGCCGCCGATGGTGAACCAGGCGCCGGGCGCGCGGGGATCGCTGGGCAGGCGCCCCTTCATCAGCAGGATGCGGTCCTTCTCATCCAGCAGCAGCACCCGCGCCGTCGGCCGCTCGCGCATCAGCGCCGGCGCTTCACGCCGCCCGCTCGGGCGGCCGCAGCTCGGCCTTGACGCGCTCGGCCAGGGATTTGATGTCGAGCGGCTTGGGCAGGAAGGATACCCCCGCCTCACCTTCGAGGAGGTCGGAGAATTCCGCCTCGGCGTAGCCTGAAATGAACATCACCGGCGCCTCGCCGATGAACGGCCGCGCGGCCTTGAGCAGCGAGGGGCCATCCATGCCCGGCATGATCACATCGGAGATCATCAGGTCGATGGTCCCGGCGTTGGCCTTGGCCAGCTCCAGGGCCGCCTCGCCATCGGCGGCCTCGATCACCTCGTAGCCGCGAGCGCGCAGCAGGCGGGCGGCGATGCCGCGCACGGCCGCCTCGTCCTCGACGAACAGGATGCGGCCTGCGCCGGAAAGATCGCGCGGGCGGCGGCGTGCACTGCCGGCCTGCCCGGCCGGCTCGAACGCCAGCGGCGGCGAATACACCGGCAGGAAGATGCGAAACACTGCCCCCTGGCCGGGCTCGGAGACGGCGGCAATCCAGCCGTCGGCCTGCTTGACCACCCCATAGACGGTGGCCAGGCCGAGGCCGGTGCCCTCGCCCACTGGCTTGGTGGTGAAGAATGGCTCGAAGATCTTGCCGAGCGCCTCGGGGGCGATGCCCGGACCATTGTCGGCCACGTTGAGCATCGCCAGATCGCCGGTCTCGCCGCCGGCGTAGCCCAGGGCGCGAGCCTCGGCCGCACCGATCCGGACGACGCTGATCTTCACCTGGCCCCCGCCCTGCGCGCGCAAGGCGTCGCGGGCGTTGACCACCAGGTTGATCACCGCCGTCTCCAGCTGTGAGCGGTCGATCCGCACCAGGGGCAGGTTGGGGCCGCAGTCCAGGGTCAGGTCGACATCCTCGCGCACCAGGCGGCGCAGCAGGACGGCGGTGTCGGTGAGGGCGCCTCCGAGGTCGACCACCTCGCGCTGCACGGTGGCCTTGCGCGAAAAGGTTAGCAGCTGGCGGACCACGTCGGCGGCCCGGCCGACGGTTTCGCGGATCTCCGCCAGGCTGTCGTAGGAAGGATCGCCCAGCGAGTGGCGCAGCAACAGTTCGTCGGCGCGCAAGCGGATCGCCGAGAGCAGATTGTTGAAATCGTGGGCCACCCCGCCGGCGAGTTGGCCAACCGATTCCATCCGGTTGCGCTGCGCCAGGCGCGACTGGACCTTCTTCTGCTCGCTGATGTCCTGGAAGTAGATCAGCGCCTCGCCGCAGGCGGCGGCCACGTGCAGATG
Organism: Caulobacteraceae bacterium; assembly: GCA_035999625.1. Classification (GTDB taxonomy): domain Bacteria; phylum Pseudomonadota; class Alphaproteobacteria; order Caulobacterales; family Caulobacteraceae; genus Acaudatibacter. Next base: position 18,585 of record DASYGN010000043.1, read on the forward strand.
GACGGCCGCCCCCGGCGCGTGCCGGAGCCCGACCTCGAAGGGTCCGGCGGACCCCGCCGCGAAGCGCGCCGCCGCCTCGGCCAGGCCGGCGGGATCGATGAGATCGGCAAGCTGTTCGGCGCCCCTGGCGGGCGGCGCTATCGCCGTCAGGGCGGTGTTGACGGCGATGATCTTGCCCGCGAACGGATCATCGCCACGCACCAGGGCGACGCCGAACGGCGCCGCTTCGGCCAGCGGATCGAGCGTGGACGCTGGCGCCACCGGAGCGGCCCCCGCGACGCTGTTCAGGCGCAGCAGAAACCGCTCGCCCGCCAGCCTGACCACCCGCACCGGCCGACGCTCCTCGCCGATCGTCACCTCACCCTCGCCCCGGCCCTCGCGGCGAGCGGCGGTGAAGGCGGCATAGAGGTTCCAGGCGCGGGGCGGCGTTGCCGCCTCCCCGACCAGCGATCGCCAGGCGGCGTTGGCGGCGATGACGGCGCCATCGAGGCCGGTAACGCACAATGGCTCGTCCAGCGCCTCGAGAACGGAGGCGGCCCCCTGGTCGCGGGCTCGGCGCAGAATCATGACCCCAGATGCTAACGCCTGGCCGGCGGGCGTGTCTTCAGCGTCCGCGCCAGCGCCGCCGCCGCCGCCGCCGGCGAAAGCTTATCGCGGTCGCGATCGACGCTGAGGTTGGCCGCCCGCATGGTCGCCACGTCGATGGCCCCGATCAGCGGCGTCAGCGCCGCCAGCAGCCGCGCGTCGTGGGCGCGCCGGGGCGAGATCAGGATCACCGCGTCGTAGGGCGGCAGGGCGTGACGGGGATCGGTCAGCACCACCAGGTGCTCGGCGGCGATGCGGCCATCGCTTGAGAAGGCCGAGATGACGTCGACCTCGCCGTCGGCCAGGGCGCGGTACATGAAGGTCGGCTGATAGGAGACCAGCTTCCTGAACTTCAGGCCGTAGGCCGACTGCACCGCCTTCCACTCCGGCCGGGAGAGAAACTCGAGATCCGAGCCCAGGGTGAGGTCGGGCGCCTTTGGCGCGAGACTGTCGAGGCTGGTGACGCCGAGCGCCGCCGAGCGGTCGGGGCGCATGGCCAGGGCGTAGGCGTTCTCGAAGCCCAGCGGGCCGAGCAGCACGACCCCATCGCGCCTGGCGAGCGCGGTCTTGAGCCCGGCGAGAACCGCGCCGCGGCCAGGATTGTCGGTCCGGTGAAGGACGTTGGCCCACAGGGTGCCGGAATAATCGACATAGGCGTCGATCTCCCCCGCCGCCAACGCCCGGTAGATGGTCGCCGAACCGAGATCATCGCGGACCGCCACGCTGGAGCCGCCGGCCTCTAGCCGCCGGGCCATGAGTTGGGCGAGGATGTACTGCTCGGAAAAGTTCTTGGCCCCGATCCGATAAGCGGCCCGCCCCGAGCCGGCGGCCAGGGGCGAGAGGGCCGCCGCGGCGCCCAACGCCAGGGCGATGGCCCCGACCCAGACGCGCCAGGGTCGGCGCCGGGCGAGGCCGCTTTCCATCAGCCCGAGCAGTTGATCGACCGCCAGCGCCAGCACGGCGGACGCCACGCAGCCGAACAGCACCGCCACCCAGTTCTCGGTCTGCAGGCCGGAGAAGATGTAGTTGCCAAGCGAGGTCTGGCCCACGGGCGTGGCCAGGGTCGCCGCGCCGATGGTCCACACCGCCGCGGTGCGCACTCCGGCCATGATCACCGGCGCCGCCAGCGGCAGCTCGACCCGGACGAGGCGCTGAGCCCTGGTCATGCCCATGCCGTCGGCGGCCTCGACCACCGCCGCATCGACCCCGGTGATGCCGGCCACCGTGTTGCGAAGGATCGGCAGCATCGAATAGAGGGTCAGGGCCAACAGCGAGGGCAGAAAGCCGAGGGCGGCGAAGCCGTGGCCGAACCAGCTCTTGGCCAGCGCCGAAATGGCCAGCAGCAACGGATAGAACAGGGCCAGAAGGGCGAGGCTGGGGATGGTCTGCACCAGGCTGGCGCCGAACAGCGCCGGCCAGCGGATTTTCGGGCTGCGGCTGGCGGCCACCGCCAGCGGCAGGCTGATCAGCAGGCCAAGGATGAGGGCGCAGAGACTGAGGAGGACATGCTGCGAGAGATAGTCGGGCAGCAGGCGCGCCGCCGCGGCGAAGCGATCGCTCACCGCCCGCGCCCCTCGGCCGCCAGCGCCTCCAGGCGCCGGGCCTGATCGCGCGGCGCGGCCATCAGTTCGCGCACCGCCGGATCGGCGCGATCGGACAGCATTTCGCCCGGCGTTCCCTCGGCGATGATCCGGCCCTGGCTCATCACCACCACCTTGTCGGCCAGCAACAGGGCCTCGGTGACATCGTGGGTGACCATGACCGTGGTCAAGCCGAGCGCGCGGTGCAGGGCGAGATAGTCTTCGCCCAGCGCCTGGCGCACCAGGGGATCGAGCGCCCCGAACGGCTCGTCCATCAACATGATCGCCGGCCTGGCCGCCAGGGCCCTGGCCAGGCCGACGCGCTGGCGCTGTCCGCCGGAGAGCGCGGCCGGCAACCTCGCCCCGACATCCGGCGGCAGGGCGATGAGCGCGAGGAGTTCGCGCACGCGCTCGGCGATGCGCGGCTTTTCCCAGCCCGCCAGGCGCGGACCGACGGCGATGTTCTCGGCCACGCTCAGGTGCGGAAAGAGGCCGACTTCCTGGAACACGTAGCCAATTCGCCGGCGCAGCAGATGCGCCGCCTCGGCGCCGGCTGGACGGCCATCGATGGCGACTTGCCCAGCGTCCGGCGTCACCAGGCCGTTGATCATCTTCAGCGTGGTGGTCTTGCCGCTGCCCGATCCGCCGAGAATGGCGGTGAACGCGCCGGCCTCGATGGTCAGGTCGAGCGGCCCGATCGAGACGCCGCCGTCGAACGTTCGCGTCAGACCGCGAACCGCGATCATCGCCCGCGGTGGCGAGGCTCCCGGCGCGCTGGCCCCCCCGAACGAGCCCACAAGGCTAGGCTCTGCTGCGCCCTTTGACGGTCTGGGCGACGCCCAGCGCCTGCAGCGCCGCGCCGACGATGCCTTCGGCGTCCAGCCCGGCCAGGGCGTACATCGCCTCCGGCTTGTCGTGATCCTGGAAGATGTCCGGCAGGGTCAGCGTGCGCACCTTGAGGCCGCGGTCGAGCGCGCCATGGGCGGCCAGGGCGTGCAGAACGAAGGCGCCGAAGCCGCCGGCCGCGCCTTCCTCGATGGTCAGCAGCACCTCGTGCTCGCGCGCCAGGCGCAGGATCAGATCGATATCCAGCGGCTTGGCGAACCGGGCGTCGGCGACGGTGGTGGAAAAGCCGCGCGCGGCCAGGATGTCGGCGGCCTTGAGGCTCTCGGCCAGACGCGCCCCCAGGCTGAGAATGGCCACCGTGTTGCCTTCGCGCACGATGCGGCCACGGCCGATCTCCAGCGGCTGGCTGAACTCGGGGATGGTCACGCCGACGCCCTCGCCGCGCGGATAGCGGAAGGCCGAGGGTCGATCGTCGATGGCCACCGCCGTGGCCACCATCGCCGCCAGCTCGGCCTCGTCCGAAGGGGCCATGAGCACAAAGCCGGGCAGCTGGCCGAGGTAGCCGACATCGAAGCTGCCGGCGTGGGTCGGTCCGTCGGCGCCCACCAGACCGGCCCGGTCCATGGCGAAGCGCACCGGCAGGCGCTGGATGGCCACGTCGTGCACCACCTGGTCGTAGCCGCGCTGGAGGAAGGTGGAATAGATGGCCGCGAACGGCTTCATGCCATCGGCGGCGAGGCCGGCTGCGAAGGTCACCGCGTGCTGCTCGGCGATGCCGACATCGAAGGTGCGCTCGGGAAACACCTTGCCGAACATGTCGACGCTGGTGCCCGATGGCATCGCCGCGGTGATGGCGACGATCTTGTCGTCGCGCGCGGCGTGCTTGATCAGCTCGGCGGCGAACACCTTCTGGTAGCTGGGCGCATTCGACTGGCTCTTCACCTGGGCGCCCGTGATGACGTCGAACTTCTGCACCCCATGGTACTTGTCGGCCGCCTTCTCGGCCGGGCCATAGCCCTTGCCCTTCTGGGTGACCACATGCACCAGGACCGGCCGGTCCTTGATTTGCCTGACGTTTTTGAGCACCGGGATCAGGTGCTCGAGATTATGGCCGTCGATCGGCCCGACGTAATAGAACCCCAACTCCTCGAAGAAGGTGCCGCCGGTGGCCATGCCCCGGGCGAACTCCTCGGCCTTGCGGGCCATGTCGGCCAGCGGCCGGGGCAGGTGACTGACCATGCCTTTGCCGAGTCGGCGCACCTTCTGATAGGCGCCGCCGCTAACCAGACCCGCCAGATAGGCGCTCATCCCGCCCACCGGCGGGGCGATCGACATGTCGTTGTCGTTGAGGATCACCACCAGCCGCTTGGTCGCCTCGGCGGCGTTGTTCATCGCCTCGTAGGCCATGCCGGCGCTCATCGAGCCATCGCCGATGACGGCGATGACGGCGTTGTCCTCGCCGCGCAGATCGCGTCCGACGGCAAAGCCGAGCGCGGCCGAGATCGAGGTGGCGGCGTGGGCGGCCCCGAACGGGTCGTATTGGCTTTCGGTGCGCTTGGTGAATCCGGACAGGCCCCCGCCCTGGCGCAGGGTGCGGATGCGATCGCGCCGTCCGGTCAGGATCTTGTGCGGATAGGCCTGGTGGCCGACGTCCCAGATGAGCACGTCGCGGGGAGTCTCGAACACATGATGCAGGGCGACGGTCAGCTCGACGACGCCCAGCCCCGCGCCCAGATGGCCACCGGTCTTGGACACCGCCTCGATGGTCTCCGAACGCAGCTCGTCGGCGAGCTGGCGGAGCTCGGCCGGGCCGAGGCCGCGCATCTGCGACGGGTCGTTAATGGTGTCGAGCAGAGGGGTGGGAGCAACCATTGGCTACACTGTTCCAGTCTCGATCGCCTCCCGCCCCTGGGAAGCAGCGCTTGATTCCGATCTAGCACGAAACCTTTCGGGCTAGCCAACCTTCGCCTCAGGCCCTCCGGGCCAGAACGTGATCAACGGCCGCCGCCAGCACGTGTCCCCGAGCGCCAAAGAGGTCGAGGTGGGCCTTGGTCTGAACGGTGAGCAGAGCCACGCGTTCCCGCGCCGCTTCGACGCCAAGCAGGGTCACGAAGTTGGCTTTGCCGCGCTCGGCGTCCTTGCCGCTGGCGGCTTTTCCCATCGCTTCGGCATCGCCCTCGGCGTCGAGAACATCATCGATGATCTGGTAGGCGAGGCCGACGTCGCGGCCGAATCCGGCCAGAGCCGAGCGCTCGGCGGGGCTGGGCTTGGCCATGGCCAGCGGTAGCTCGAAGGCGCAGGTGATGAGCGCGCCCGTCTTCATGCGTTGCATTCTGGCCACAGCGCCAAGATCATCGCGCACGCCCAGCAGATCGATCATCTGGCCGCCGGCCATGCCCCTGGCGCCGGTCGCCAGCGCCAAGCGGCGGACGAGCTCGGCCCGCACCGCCCCGTCGGGGTGAGTGTCCGGATCGGCGAGAATTTCGAACGCCGCCGTCTGCAGCGCATCGCCGGTCAGCACGGCGGTGGCCTCGTCATAGGCCTTGTGCACCGTCGGCTGGCCGTGGCGCAGATCATCGTCGTCCATGCACGGCAGGTCGTCGTGCACCAGCGAGTAGGCGTGGATCAGCTCCAGGGCGCAAGCGGCGCGCAGAACCGAACGCTCCGGCAGGTCGAACAGCTTGCCGGTTTCCAGGGCGAAGAACGGCCGCAGGCGCTTGCCCCCGCCCAGGGCCGCGTAACGCATGGCCTCGGTGAGGCGCGCCTCGGGGCCATCGGCGCGCGGCAACAGCTCGTCCAGCGCCACCGTAACCAGGTCGGCCGCCTCGGCGATCCGGCGGCCAAGCGCCTTCTCGGTCACGTAAAGCTCGCCGGTTCGAGGCCCTCCGCGCCGCCCCCGGGTCCGACGAGGATCTTCTCGACCCGCAGCTGCGCCTCCTTGAGCTTGGCCTCGCAATGGGCCTTTAGCGCCGCACCGCGCTCATAGACTTCGATCGAGCGCTCCAGCTCGGCGCGGCCGCTTTCCAGCTCGGCGACGATTCGCTCGAGCTCGGCCAGCGCGGCCTCGAAGGACAGATTGGCGATGTCCGCGGGTTCAGTCATGCCGCCAACCTAGCCGAGGCGAAAGCCGGGCGCCAAGGCGCTGTCAGATTTTCCAGAACCTCATCGCCGCCCGGACATGACGGGAGTGACTTAGGGTGTCCGCTTCTCGAACCGCCTGGCCGACCAGTACCGCCAGCCGCCATCGCGCGTGCACCGCCAGCCGCGACGCTGAAGTTCGCGCGCGATCATGGTGTTGAAGAAACCATGCGCCAGCAGAAGAACGTCGCGGCCCTCGCCGGCGAGCTCGATCAGGCGGTTGGCCGCGCGCTCCGCCCGGGCCTGCGCCTGGCGGCGTGATTCCTCGCCGTGATGGTGATCGAAGAACCACCAGGCGGTGCGCGAGATAAAGCCCCACAGCATCGGCGGCAGGCGGATCCACTCCGGCCAGCCCGGCGGCGGCAGCGGGGCCTCGATGAACAGGTCGTCGGCGATGAAGTCCTTGCCCTCGCCCACGGCGTGGGCGGTTTCCAGCGAGCGCGGCCGCGAGGAAGCGAGGATGGCTCCGGCGTTTTTCGCCGCTTGCTTGAGTTCCGCCGGCGTCACCTGATCGGCCTTCAGGCCCGACAGCTCGTACTCGGCCCACCATGCCCGATAGGCGCGCGACGAGAGCAGCCGGCGGCGGGACAGGGCCGGGCGGCCATGCCTGACCAGAACGATCGCCGCCCCCGCGCTATCGGCCCCCGGCGCCATTCAGGCCTGACTCAACGCCCGCACGTGCGCGGCGGCCGAGCGGCCGAGCGCCTCCAGGTCGTAGCCGCCTTCGAGGGAGGAGACGATCTTGCCGCCGCAGCGGTGATTGGCGATTTCGACGATCGCCCGGCTCGCCCAGGCGAAATCCTCCGCCTCCAGCGCCTGCTCGGCCAAAGGGTCGCGGGCGTGGGCGTCGAAGCCGGCCGAAATCAGGACGATGTCGGGGGCGAACGCCTCGACCCTGGCCATCAGGTCCTGGAAGGCGGCGCGCCAGGCTTGCCGGGACGCGCCAGGGGCGACGATGGCGTTGGCGATGTTGCCGGCTCCGGTCTCGGCCGGCAGGCCGCCGCCGGGGTAGCCCGGCCACTGATGGACCGAGGCGAAGAAGACGCTGGCATCGGTCTCGAACACGCTCTGCGTGCCGTTGCCGTGGTGGACGTCGAAATCGACGATCGCCGGCCTGGCCAGTCCGGCCTGCTGGGCCACGCGGGCGGCGATGGCGATGTTGGAGAACACGCAAAAGCCCATCGCCGTGGCGCCGCTGGCGTGGTGCCCGGGCGGGCGCACGGCGCAGAACGCGCGCTGAGCTTCGCCGGCGGCCACCGCCCTGACCGCGGCTGCGGCCGCGCCGGCGGCGCGCCTGGCGGCGGCGAAGCTGCCCGACGACAGTTCGGTGTCGGGATCGAGCAGGGTGACGCCGCTTTCCGGCGCGGCGGCCTCGATGTCGGCGATGAATCCCGCCGGATGGACCAGGGCGAGGTCGGCCGCCGCCGCCAGCGGCGCCTCGCGCCGCTCGAGCTTCTCGTCCTCGATGGCGCCCAGCACCGCGGCCAGGCGCTCGGGCCGCTCGGGATGACCGGTCCGGGGGCGGTGCATAACCATGTCGGCGTGGCTATAGAGCAGCATCATCTGTGTCTTAGCGTTCCAGGGCCGCCATGACCACGATTCGCCGCGCGAACCCCGCCGACGCCGCCGCCCTGGCCGAGCTCGGCGCGCGCACCTTCGCCGCCGCCTTCGGCCATCTCTACCCGCCGGAGGACCTGGCCACCTTCCTGGCGCAGACGCACACGCCGGCCACGGCGGCGGCGGAGCTGGCCGACCAATCCAAGGCGATCTGGGTGGCCGAGGCTGGCGGGCGGCTGATCGGCTACGCCGTCGCGGGGCCTTGCGCCCTGCCCCATCCCGAGGTGACGCCCACCTGCGGCGAGCTCAAACGCATCTACATCCTCGCCGAGGCCCAGGGCGGCGGCCTTGGCCAGAGGCTGGTGGACGCGGCGCTGGACTGGCTGGCCGCGATCGGCCGCTCGCCGGTCTGGCTGGGGGTATTCTCGGAAAACCACGGCGCCCAGCGGCTCTATGCCCGGCGGGGCTTCCGCAAGGTCGGCGAATACGGCTTCAGGGTCGGGGCCACCGTCGACCACGAATTCATCTTTCGCCGCGATTGACACGTTCTGGACAGAAGCGGTCTCCGCGTCCATTCTCAAACAACCGTTCGAGAGCCCCGCCGATGTTCCTGCAGTTCTTCACCGAGCTTCGCGCCGCCAAGGTGCCGGTGACGCTCAAGGAATATCTGATGCTGATGGAGGGCATGGACCGCTCGGTCATCGATCGCCGGGTGGAGGATTTCTACTACCTCTCGCGCGCCGTGCTGGTGAAGGACGAAAAGCACCTCGACCGCTTCGACGTGGTCTTCGGGCATGTGTTCAAGGGCCTGGAGCTGATCTCCGCCGACAAGCCGCAGGACATCCCCGCCGAGTGGCTCAAGCGACTCACCGAAAGCTTCCTCACCGAAGAGGATAAGGCGCAGATCGAGGCCATGGGCGGCTTCGACAAGTTCATGGAGATGCTCCAGGAGCGCATGCGCCAGGGCCGCGGCGAGGGCGAGGAGGAGGACGGCGACGAAAATTCCCGCGGCAATGGCCGCAACTTCCCCATCGGCGCCGGCGGCTATCACCCCGAGGGCATCCGCATCGGCCAGGACAAGGGCCGCCACGGCCGGGCCATCAAGGTGTGGGACAAGCGCGAGTACAAGAACCTCGACGATCAGGTCGAGCTCGGCACCCGCAACATCAAGATCGCGCTGCGGCGCCTGCGCAAGTTCGCCCGCCAGGGCTCGCCGGACGAGCTGGACATGCGCGGCACCATCCAGGAGACCGCCAACAAGGGCTATCTCGACCTGGTCATGCGCCCCGAGCGGCGCAACGCCATCAAGGTGCTGCTGTTCTTCGACATCGGCGGGTCGATGGACAGCCACATCCGCGTCTGCGAGGAGCTGTTCTCCGCCGCGCGCACCGAATTCAAGACCATGGAGTTCTACTACTTCCACAACTGCCTCTATGAGAGCGTGTGGAAGGACAACCGGCGCCGCCACGCCGAAAAGATCGACACCCTGGATCTGCTCAACAAGTTCGGCCGCGACTACAAGGTCATCTTCGTCGGCGACGCCACCATGAGCCCGTATGAGATCACCTATCCCGGCGGCTCGGTGGAGCACTGGAACGAGGAGCCGGGCGCGGTGTGGATCGAGCGCGCGTCCAGAACCTGGGACAACATGGTGTGGATCAATCCCACCCCGGCGCGGCACTGGAACCACACCCCCTCGATCGCAGTGATGCGCGAGCTGATGCACGAGCGCATGTTCCCGCTCACCATCGAGGGCCTGGACCGCGGCATGCGCGAGCTGTTGCGGTGAGCGACATCGATTCCGCCGAGGAGGTGGTGCTCGATCCCGAGCGGGAGGCGGCCACCAAGGCCCAGGTGTTCGCCGCCGCCGAGCGCCTCTTCGCCCTCAACGGCTTCCAGAACGTCTCGGTGCGCGACATCACCGCCGAGGCCGGCGTCAACCTGGCCAGCGTCAACTATCACTTCGGCTCCAAGGACGCCCTGCTCTACGAGATCTTCCGCCGCCGCACCGCCGAGATGAACCGCGAGCGGGCCCGGATGCTGCACCAGGCCGCCGACCGCCACGGCGGCAAGCCGCCGGTGCGCGACATCCTCGAGGCCCTGTTCGCCCCGCCGCTGCGCTGGTCCAACCCGGCCCATGAGCGGCGCATTTCGGTGCAGTTCATCATCCGCGCCCGCAGCGAGGGCACCGAGGCGATGAAGGAGACGCTGCGCACCGACGTCTCCCACCTCAAGCGCTTCGCCGACGCCCTGATCGCCGCCCTGCCGCATCTGCCGCGCGAGGACATCTACTGGCGCCTGCACTTCGCCCTTGGCATGCTGCACAACAACCGCTTCGCCGAGTTCGACCGCCTGCACGTCCTTTCCGACGGCGCGACGCGCGAGGCCGACGTCGATGGCCTGTTGAGGCGGATGATCGACTTCGCCGAGGCGGGCTTCCTGGCTTAATCGGGACCACCCCTCCCCTCTTCCCCTCTCCGGGTCCCGCATCTGCGGCCTTCGGCCCGCGTGCGGAATGACGGTGAAGTTCAAAGGCGAGGCGCGCCCCGCTGGGGGGGGGCGTACGGCCGAAGGCCGGGAGTGGGGTTAAGCCTGCGCCGCGGCGATGCGCGCCCTGGCGATGGCCACCGCCACCTCGTGCGGGGTGCGCCGCTCGGCGTCGGCGCGGTCAAGCACCTCGGCCAGGGTCTGCATCAGCCGGCCGAGCTTGGCTTCCACCCAGGCCGGATCGAACGCCTCGCCGCGCTGCAGGGCGCGGATCTCGCCGGCGACATTGATGATCCCGCCGCCATTGATGACGAAGTCGGGGGCGTAGAGCACCCCGCGCTCGGCCAGGACGCAGCCGACCTTGGCGTCGGCCAGCTGGTTGTTGGCCCCGCCGGCGATCACCTTGGCCCTCAGACGGCCGATGGTCGCGCTGGAGATCGCCCCGCCCATGGCGCAGGGGGCGAAGACCTCGGCCTCGGCATCGAAGATCGCCTCGGGGGCGACCATCTGGGCGCCGGTGCGCGCGGCGACGGCGCGGCAGGCCGCTTCGTGGACATCGGTGATGATCAGCCTGGCGCCGGCGGCGGCCAGCTTCGCGGCCAGATAAGCCCCGACGTGGCCGACGCCCTGGATGGCGACGGTGACACCGGAAAGATCGCGGCCCAGCGCCCGGTGGACGCACAACTCGATGCCGCGCTTGACCCCCTCGGCGGTGACCGGGCTGGGATCGCCGGACGCGGCGGCATGGCCCTCCAGCCCGGCCACGAACCGTGTCGTGGTGCGCGCGTGGGCCAGATCCTCCGGCGAGACCCCGACATCCTCGGCCGACCAATAAACGCCGCCCAGCGCCTCGACGCTGCGCCCGAAGGCTTCGAACAGGGGTCCGGTCTTGGCGGTGCGCGGATCGCCGATGATCACCGCCTTGCCGCCGCCGAGATCGATGTCGGCCATGGCGTTCTTGTGCGACATCGCCCGCGAGAGCCGCAGAGCGTCATCCAGCGCCGCCTGATCGTCCGGGTACGGATACATGCGGCAGCCGCCGGCGGCTGGCCCGCGCGCGGTGGAGTGGATGGCGATGATCGCGCGCAGACCGCTTTGCTGGTCGGCGAAGGCGTGGACAGCCTCGTGATCTTCGAAGGCCGGCGAGGAGAACAGGCTCATGGGACTCTTGGGGGACGCGGGGAGGCGCGCCCCTCTACCCCCCGGCGGCGTGGCTCACAACCCCGCTCGGCCCCGGCACGGGCGGGGCGCCGGAGGGCAGCGGCGCGGCCGGATCGCGGATGAAGGCGGCGGCGTCGGCCCACACGGTCCTGGCGCCAAGATCGCGCAGCAGCAGGTGCCAGCCGTGCGGGTAGTAGGCGGTGCGCGCGCCGGGCGGCAGGCGATGGGCGGCCTCGAAGGCCGCGTGCTTGGGAACGATCTCGTCATGGGCGCCGTACATGTAGAGGGTGGGGACATTGAGCTCGCCGGTCTCGCGCCAGGCGTTCTGCATCGTCGACACCAGGCCATAGAGAGCGTCGGCGCGCGCGCCCCAGATCATCAACGGGTCGCGGCCCATGGCCTCCAGCTCGGCGATGTTGTCGCTGGCCTGGATCTTCGAGGTGACCCAGCGCGGCGGCTTGACCACCCATCCGGGGGCCAGATGGTCGGCCAGCCACAGCGAGGCGACATAGGTGAACGGCTGGTTGGAAAAGCCCCACACCGCCGGCGAAAGCAGGATCAGGCGATCGGCGGCCGGGGGCCTTGCGGAAGCGAAGGCCTCGATCGCCACCGCCCCGCCGAGGCTCTCGCCGGCCACGGCGATGATGGCGGTCGGATATTCGCGCCTGGCCAGGGTGACGATGGTCCGCAGGTCCTCGGTGCTGAGGGCTTGCGGCGCCCACAGGCCGCGGTTCGGCGAGCGGCCAAAGCCGCGCTGGTCGTAGGCCAGGGTGGTGATGCCCTGCTTGGCCCACCAGGGTCCGCCGAGGTGGAAGGCGTTGGCGTAGTCGTTCATGCCGTGCACGCCGATGATCACCGCCCACGGCCGGCCATCGACCGCTTCCCAGCGGGTGAGCCCGAGCTTGGCGCCATCGAAACTGATGAACGCGTGCGGCTCGAGCCGCGGCCCGGTGAACCCGGCCTCGGGGCGAGCGGCCTGCTGCAGGCTGGGCGCGCAGGCGCTCACCAGCAGGGCCAGGGCGAGGACCGCCAGCGCCCACCTCATCCGGTCAGCATCGCCGCCAGCCTGGCGCGCAGCCAGGGGACCGTCTCGGCCTCGAACCACGGGTTGCGCTTCAGCCAGGCGATGTTGCGCCAGGAGGGATGCGGCATGACCACCACCTCTGGCAGATAATCGCGCCAGGCGCGGACGGTTTCGTCCATGCTCGCGCCAGCGCCCTTGCCCAGCGCCCAGAGGTGGGCCGGGCGGCCAAGCAGCAGCGTGAGTTCGGCTTGCGGCAAGGCCGCGGTCAGACGCGCCCGCCACAGGGCCGCGCACCGCGGCGGCGCCGGCCTGTCGCCTCCGTGGGCATCGGTTCCCGGGTAGCAGAAGGCCATCGGCGCGAAGCCGATCGCCGGGTGGCCGTAGAAGGTTTCCCGGTCGATCCCCATCCACGCGCGCAGGCGATCGCCGGAAGGATCGTCGAACGGCAGGCCGCTCTCATGCACGCGCCGCCCGGGGGCCTGGCCGCAGACCAGGATCCGGTTGGACGTCGCCACCCTGACCACCGGGCGCGGGACGTGGCCGAACTCGGCCTCGCAGGCGCGGCAGGCGTCGATTTCGGCGAGCAGGGCCGGCAGGCTCATCGGGCGAAGAACTGCTTCTCCTTGGCGATGATCGGGGCGAACGAAGGCCGGGCGAGGATGGCCTCGACATAGGCCGCGGTCTTCGGATGCCTGGCCTTGTCGACATGGATCCCGCAGTGGGCGAAGTTGACGAACGGGCTGGCCACCGCCAGGTCGGCCAGGGTCAGGCGATCGTCGACTAGGTGGCCGGACTCCGGGATCACCTTTTCCAGATAGTCCATCAGCGGCGGGAACTCGTCCTTCTCGGCGGTTTCGGCGGCGGCCAGATCGCCGGGTTTGCCGAGAAACATCGGCGAGACCACCTTGTTGAAGAACACCTTGCCCATGGTGGCGATGAGGATGGTGTCGGCGAACTCCTCGTACCAGATGGTGCGGGCGCGGCTCTTCGGCTCGGCCGGGATCAGCGCCGGCTCGGGGTGCTTGGCCTCCAGATAGGTGATGATGGCGGTGGAATCGGAGATGGCGAAATCGCCATCGCGGAAACCGGGCATCTTGCCGAACGGGCTGGCCTCGCGGAACGCCGGGTCCTTGTCCTGCACGGTGATCGGCTTGATCTCGGCGGTCAGGCCCTTTTCCGACAGGTAGGCCATGGTCTTGCGCACGAACGGCGACAGCGACGAGCCATAGACGATCATTGTGGTTTCTCCTCCGACTGGGTTCTTCAGATGCGCAGATGGGCCGCGGCCCCGAGATCGGCAAGGCGGACCACCAGCCAGATCGCCCCGGCCCCGAGAGCGGTGGAAATCGTCGTCCACGCCGTCGGTCGGCGGGCGTGGCTGGCCGGGATCAACTCGCAGCTGGCGATGCACAGGAAGAAGCCGGCGAAGGCGGCCAGCACCAGTCCCAGAGCCGGACCGGGAACGGCGATCAGGCGCGAGAGGATGACGCCGATCAGAGGCGCGGCGGCGTCCGCCACCAGCCAGCGTCGCGCCCACGGCCGCCCGGCGCCCCCGGCGAGGGAGACCGAGACCGTGTTGACGCCATCGGCGATGTCATGGGCGAGCACCGCCACGGTGACCACCACGGCGACGCTGAACGAGACCTGGAACGAAAGCCCGATGGCGAGGCCGTCCATCAGGCTGTGCAGGGTGAGGCCACCGGCGCCGAGATGGCCGCGCCGGCCGCCACCGCCGGCGATCGCGCGGTCCGCCGCCAGATAGGCGATGAAGCCGGCGGTGAGCACGGTGAGCACCTTCGCCGGACTGGCCAGGCGCAGGGCTTCGGGAATGAGGTCGAGCAGCGCCACGCCGAGGACGGCGCCGGCGCTGAAGCCGAGAATCAGATGAAGGCTCCGGGTCAGGCGCAGCGCCAGCGCGCCGCCGGCCAGGGTGGCCGCCGCGGCCGCGAGGCCGAACAGGATGGGAATAAGCCAGGCTGGCATCGCCTCCCCTTAACCGGGAAGGTGCAAAGTCAGAAATTGGCAGATTACCCGCACCGTTGACCTCGTCCGCCTGCCATCCAGACCGGGGCGTTAGCGGCCGCCGGCGCCCAGGTACGACGCGGTCGCATCATAGACTTGGGCCCTCAGATCGGACGTCACCTGTCCTAGCCGCTCCGCATGGCGGGCCTCGATGGTCGCGATCTTGCACGGCCTCACGACGGACGGGGCCGGAAGGCCGGCGCGGGCGAGATCGCCGATCGGGCAATCCCCGGGCCATGGGCGATTTTCGGCGCTGGTGATCATCACCACCCAAAGCAGGCCGCCGCCTTCTCCGATCTCCCCGTCCGATACGACGAGCGCCGGTCGATGCTGGCGCGAGGATCGATCGGTATAGGGAAAAGGAACCCGAACCACATCGCCACGGCTAAAGGTCGGCATAGGCCCGGCGGTCGGCAGCGCCGTCCCACTCGCCGAATGCGCCGAACGGATCTTCGGCTTCCTGCGGCTGCGCCTTGGTCAGGGTGACGCGACCGTCGTCGATGGCATAGGCAAGCTCGTCACCATCCTTCAGGCGCAGCGCCGTGCGAACAGGTTGTGGAATGGTGGTCTGGGCCTTGCTCGTCAGCCGGCTGGTGATCATGGATCAATTCCTGGATTTTCCTTACAGTAAGGATTTGCAGTCATTCCGTCGAGCCCCTATGGCGGTTTTCGGGTCGAGGCCAACCGCTGCCGGCGGGCATCGCGTTGCGAGCTGAATGGGAGGCGAGATGGATCTTAGTCTGACCGACAAAGTGGTGCTGGTCGCCGGCGGCAGCCGGGGCATTGGCCTGGCCATTGTCGAGACCTGCCTGGCCGAAGGGGCGAAGGTGGCCTTCACCGCCCGTGGCGCGGCGGCTCTGGAGACCGCCCGCGGGCGTCTGGCCGAGCGTTTCGGCGCCGATCGTGTGTGGACCATGGCCGGCGATATGCGTGAGACCGCCGCCATCGAGGCGGCGGTCGAGGGCGCTGGGGCCGCGCTCGGGCCCCTCTGGGGCGCGGTGGCCAACGTCGGCCTCTATCCCAGCCCGTCCGGGATCGAGATCGGCGACGACAACTGGGACGCGGCCATGACCCAGAACCTGACCTCGGCCTTCCGCCTTGGCCGGGCGGTCCTGCGGGGCATGATCGCCCGCGGCGAGGGATCGCTGCTGCTGATCAGTTCGATCGCCGGCCTGGGCGCGCTCGGCAGCCCCCTCACCTACGGCACGGCCAAGGCGGCCATGAACCACCTGACCAAGGAGCTGGCGAGGATCGGCGGGTCCGCCGGCGTTCGGGTCAACGCCATCGCGCCGGGCAATATCCTGTTTCCGGGCGGCGACTGGGAGGCCAGATCCAAGGGCGCCCAGGCCGATATGTGGGCCCGCTGGATCCGGCGCGAGGTGCCGCTGAAGCGCTTCGGCCGGCCCGAAGAGATCGCGGTTGCCGCCGCCTTCCTCCTGAGCCCCCTGGCCAGCTTCGTCACCGGCGCGGTGATGCCGGTGGACGGCGGCCAGACCCGCTAGGCTGGTGTAGGATGGCCGCCATGCAGACAGCGCGAACAGCGTTGAGGCGCGACGGCATCGTCAAGGTCCCTGGCCTGCTCGACGCGGCCGCCCTGGCCGCCGCCCAGGACGCCTACGACTGGAGCCTGGCTCATCCCGGTCGCGGCGCCTCGATGATCGCCCAGGCGAGCGAGGCCACCTTTTTCAACGATCTGTTCAATCCCGATTGCCTTCAGCGCTATCGGGCCATGCTCGAGACCTCGCCCATCCCCAGGTTGGTGTCCGAACTGTGGGATGGAAGCCCGGTGTGGTTCTTCTATGAACAGGTATTCCTCAAGGAGGGCGGCGAGACCCGGCGCACCCCCTGGCATCAGGATTCGTCCTACCTGGCCATCGCCGGGGCGCATCTGGTCGTCGCCTGGATCGCCTTCGATCCGGTGGCCGAGGAAAACGCGCTGGAGTTCGTGCGCGGCTCGCACCTCGGCCCGCTCTACAACGGCTCGCGCTTCGAACTTGGCGACGACACCGCCCCGCTGCACCCGCAAGCCTCGCTGCCGCGCCTGCCCGACATCGAGGCCGATCGCGGATCGTTCGACATCGTCTCGTTCCCGGTCGAGCCCGGCGATGTCGTGTTGTTCCACTTCGCCACCCTGCACGGTGGCGCGGCCACGCACGCCGGCGGCCGGCGGCGCACCCTCAGCCTGCGTTTCTTCGGCGAAGAGGCGGTCTACGATCCGCGCGAGGGCCGCGCCGGGCCGCCGACGCCCGGCTTCCACGAGCGCATGCGCCCCGGCGAGCCGTTCCGTGACCCGGCGTTCCCGCGCCTCATCTAGCCGCCGCGCTTCATGGTCTCGCGGGCGATGACGATCTGCTGGATCTGGCTCGAGCCCTCGTAGATGCGGAAGATGCGCACGTCGCGATAGAGGCGCTCGATGCCGTGGTCGGCGACATAGCCGGCCCCGCCGAAGATCTGCACCGCCCGGTCGGCCACCCGCCCGACCATCTCCGAGGCGAAGTATTTGGCCGCCGCCGCCTCCAGGGTGACACCCTCGCCCCGATCGCGTTTGCGCGCCGTCTCCAGCGTCAGCGCCCGCGCCGCCAGGGCCTCGGTCTTGGAATCGGCGATCATCGCCTGGACCAACTGGAAGGAGGCGATCGCGGCTCCGAATTGGCGGCGTTCGGCGGCGTAGGCGACGGCGTCGGCGATCAGCCGCTCGGCCACGCCCACGCACACCGCCGAGATGTGCAGGCGGCCGCGGTCGAGCACCTGCATGGCCACCTTGAAGCCCTGCCCTTCCTCGCCCAGCCGGTTCTCGGCCGGCGCCCGGGCCTGATCGAAGTGGACATCGCAGATGTGTGCGCCCTGCTGGCCCATCTTCTTTTCCGGCTTGCCGACCGAAACGCCGGGGGTGTCGCGGGGGACCAGGAAGGCGGAGATGCCGCCCGCGCCTTTGATCGCCGGATCGGTCCGGGCCATGACCGTAAACAGCTGCGCCTTGTTGGCGTTGGTGATGTAGCGTTTGGTCCCGTTGAGCACATAAGCGTCGCCATCCCGGATGGCGGTGGTGCGCACCGAGGCCGAATCGGAGCCGGCCTCCGGCTCGGTCAGGGCGAACGAGGTGACGATCTCGCCCGAGGCGATGCCCGGCAGCCACTTCGCCTTCTGGGCTTCGGTTCCGAACATCACCAGGCCCTGGCTGCCGATGCCGACGTTGGTGCCGATGGCCGAACGGAACGCCGGGCTGGCGCGGCCGAGCTCCATGGCCGTCAGGCACTCGTCCTGCATGGAAAGATCGAGGCCGCCGTAGGCTTCGGGGATGGAAAGGCCATAGAGGCCGAGCGCGCGCATCTCGGCGAGCACGTCCTCGGGGATGGCGTCGTCCTCGGCCACCTTGGCTTCCAGCGGCCGCAGGCGCTCGGCGACAAAGCGGCGCACGGCTTCGAGCAGCTGCTCGCGGGTCTCGGCGTCGAGGGCCATGGCGGTCTCCTTACCGATTGGCTAGAGCGCGTTCCGAAAAAGTGGGCACTGGTTTTTCGATAAGAACGCGCTCGAGTGTTTGAGTCGCGAGCACGATCGGGCGATCGGGTGGTTCCGCCTGATCGCATCGTGCTCTAAGCGGCTATAGCATGGACGACGCGCCCGATTCTCGCTGGACGCCGCAGCTGGTCATCGACGGCGAATGGGCCGGCTGGACCCTGTGGAGCCCCGACCCGTTCGAACTCCTGGCCGGGCCCTTCTACGCCCGCCGCGATGAGGCTGGGGCGATGGTGTGCGCCTTCCGCGCAGAGCGCAAGCACATGAACGGCCACGGCGCCATGCACGGCGGCTGCCTGATGACCTTCGCCGACTACGCCATCTTCTGCATCGCCACCGAGCACCTCAGGCAAACCAGCGCGGTCACCGTGCAGATGAGCTGCGAGTTCGTCGGCGCCGTGCGCGAGGGCGAGATCGTCGAGTGCCGCGGCGAGGTGGTGCGCGCTGGCGGCTCGCTGATCTTCCTGCGCGGCCAGATCGAGAGCGCCGGAGCCATCGCCCTCACCTATTCGGCGGTGCTGAAGAGGGCGCGACGAACTCCCTAGACCGTCACCACCGGGCTTTCAGGACACTTGCGTCTCGGCCAGGCACGTCTGGGGCCCTAATGCGGATAGATCGCCGCTGGCATGGTTCCGACCACCGCGGCGGTGAGGCAGGTGGCCAGGAACCCGGTCAGGCCCGCCTTCCACACCATGGCCATGACCTCGCCGCGGCGCTCGGGGACCAGGATCGAATAGCCGGCGACGTTGATGCCCACCGAGCCGATGTTGGCGAAACCACAGAGGGCATAGGTCATCAGCACCCGGGTGCGCTCGGAAAGGGCGCCGGGGGCCAGCTTGGCCAGGTCGATGAAGGCGGTGAACTCGGTCAGCACCAGCTTGACGCCCAGGAGGCCGCCGGCGGTGCGCGCCTCGCTGATCGGGGCCCCGATCGCCCACGCCAGGGGCGAGAAGATCAGGCCCAAGCCGCGCTCGATGCTGAGCGGCGCGCCGCCGACCGGGCCGGCCAGGGAAAGGACGCTGTCGGCCAGCGCAATCAGGGCCACGAACACGATCAGCGTCGCGCCGATGGCGAGGACGATCTGCAGCCCGTCGGTGGTGCCGCGCATCAGGGCGTCGATCGAGCTGTCGTAGGTCTTGAGGCTGGCCGGGTCGAGCGCCTCGGAGGTCTCGCTCGCCGGATCGCGCGGCACCACGATGCGAGCCAGCATGATCCCGGCCGGGGCCGAGATCAGCGAGGCGGTGAGCACGTGCGCGGCCGCCGCCGGCAAGACCCCCTGGAGAATGGTGGCGTAGGCGACGACGGTCGAGCCGGCGACGCAGCTCATGCCCACGGTCAGGAGCAGAAACAATTCCGACCGGGTCAGTGATGACAGATAGGTGCGAATGAAGATCGGGCCTTCGACCTGGCCCATGAAGATGGTCGCGGCGCTGGCCAGCGCCGGGGCGCCACGCAGGCCCATGGTGCGCTCGAACACCAGGCCGAACCCCTGCACCAGCCACTTGAGAACCTTCCAGTGCCACAGCAGAGCCGAGAGGGCGCAGATCACCAGGATCACCGGCAGGACGCGAAAGCCGAGGGTGAACAGGGCGCTGGGATCGGTCACCGCATAGGGCTGGCCCCCGCCGCCGGCCAGGAAGCCGAATTCGAACTTCACTCCCGCCTGGGTGCTGGCCGAGAGGCCCTGGACCGCTTCGCCGGCCCCCGCCAACGCCGCCCGCGCCACCGGAACCGAGAACAGCAGCAGCACCAGCAGCGCCTGAGCCGCCACCGCCCCGATCGCCAGGCGCCAGGGGAAGCGCGCGCGCTGCTCGGAGATCGCCCAACACAGGGCGATGATCAACACCACGCCCAAGGCGCTCTGAGCGTTTTCCCACTCGAACATCGCGCGACCCCGACTGCTTTAAGCGTGGATAGCAAGGGCCGGCGGCCTTTGCATCAGCCGGCCGCGCGCCTAGGGTGGCGAGGGGCCATGAGCGACATCTTCATTTCCTACGCCCGCTCGACGGCGGACCAGGCGCAGAGGATCGCCGAGGCTTTGCGCGCCCTGGGCTACTGCGTCTGGCGCGACGATGAACTGCCGGCGCATCGCGCTTACGCCGAGGTGATCGATGAGCGCCTGCAGGCGGCCAAGGCAGTCGTCGTCATCTGGTCGGCGGAAGCGGTCAGGTCCGAGTGGGTGCAGTCCGAGGCCGACACCGCCCGCACCGAGCGCAAGCTGGTTCAGCTGACCGTCGATGGGGCGAGGCTTCCCCGGCCCTTCGACCGCATCCAGTGCGCCGACCTCAACGGCTGGACCGGGGACCTGGAGGCGCACGACTGGAAGAAGGTGATCGCCAGTGTCGCCGATCTGGTGGCCGGCGGCGCGCCGCCAGCCGCCGCTCCCGCCACCACGCCACGCAAGCTTTCGATCTGCGTCCTGCCGTTCGCCAACATCAGCGACGACCCGCAGCAGGAGTACTTCAGCGACGGAATCAGCGAAGACATCATCACCGACCTTTCCAAGGTCTCGGCGCTGGGCGTCATCGCCCGCAACACCGCCTTCACCTTCAAGGGCAAGAGCGTGAGGGCGCCCGAAGTGGCGCGCGAACTGGGGGTGAGCCATATCCTCGAAGGCAGCGTTCGCAAGGCCGGAAACCGCGTCCGCATCACCGCCCAGCTGATCGAGGGCGTCTCCGGCGAACATGCCTGGGCGGAGCGCTGGGACCGCGACCTCACCGACATCTTCGCGTTGCAGGACGAGATCAGCCAGGCCATCGTCGCCGCCCTGAAGGTCAAGCTGCTGCCGGAAGAGAAGAAGGCGATCGCCCGCCGGGGTACGGAGAACGCTGACGCCTACAACCTCGTCCTCATGGCCCGGAACCTGTGGATCACCGGCAACTACAACGCCCAGGCCCAGCATACGCTCATCCGCATCGCCGAGCGGGCCATCGCGCTCGACCCCAACTACGCCCAAGCCTGGGCGATCAAGGCCCGCAGCCAGTTCAATCTGGTGCGCCGACTGGGGATGGCCGGCGATGACGGCGCGGCGGCCACGGCGCGGGCGCTGGAGCTCGATCCCAACCTGGCCGAAGCCCATGCCCTCAAGGCGAGGCACCTCGAGTACGATGGTCGCAAAGACGAGGCCCTGGCCGAACTCGAGCTGGCGCTGCGGCTCGACCCTGATTCTTACGAGGTGAACCTCAACGCCGCGCGCTTCCACTATGAGAACCGGCGGCTCGACCTGGCGGCGCGGTTCTTCGAGGCGGCGCTGAAGCTCGACGATACCGACACCGACGCCGCGTTCCTGCTGGCCGGCATTTATTCGGTGCTGAACCAGTCGGACAAGGCCCGCGCCGCCGCCGCCATCGGCTTGCCCCGGGTCGAGAAACAGTTGGAGGTGGACCGCACCAACGGCGGCGCCATGGCGACCGGGGTGAACTTTCTGACCGTGCTCGGTGAAGCCGAGCGGGCGCGGGAGTGGATAGAGCGCGCCCTGCTGCTGGATCCGGACAATCAGCTCATGCGCTATAATTTCGCCTGCGCCCTCAGCCGCGATCTCGGCGAAACGGCTTGGGCCGTGGAGTTGCTCGGCGAGGCGCTGGCCAACGATCCGGCCGGCGAAAACCTGCGCATGGCCAGGAACGATCCTGATTTCGACCCGCTCCGCGATGATCCCCGCTTCCAGGCGATGATCGCCGAAGCCGAGGCGCGGCTGGCGAAGGCCTGATTATTCCCCCTCCAGTTCGGCCAGCAGCGCCTTGCGGTCGTAGACCTTGTCCAGCGCCTCGGTGATCGCCTCGGTCGACACCACCACCGTCCGGTTGGTCGCCCCGTCGTAGGCGAAATCGCCGGCGATCGAGGCTCGGTTGCCATCGAAGGCGACGCCGAGCAGCCTCCCCTTGGCGTCGACCACCGGCGAGCCGGAATTGCCGCCGGTGATGTCGTTGGTGGTGGCGAAATCGAGCAGCGTGAACGGATCGAGCCTGGTCCTGGCCGTGCGCCAGCGGGGCGGGAGCGGGTCGGCCGCATCCACCCGCGCGTAAAGGCCGCCGAAGCTGGTGAACGGCGACGTCTTGGCCGAATCCTCGACCCGACCCCACGATAGCCGCAGCGAGAAGGTCGCGTCGGGGTAGATCTCGGCGCCGTCGAGCGCGAATCTGGCTTTGGCGATGGCGGCGCTGGCGCGCTGGGCCGGGCCGATGGCCTCGTTCTCGAACGCGCGGCGCGCCGCCCGGGCCATGGGATCGGTGCGCAGGACAAAGACGATCATCGGGTCGTTGGAGGCCAGCACCGCCGACAATCCCCCGCGCCACAGGGCGCGGCGACGCGCGGGCTCGGCGAGGCCGCTGGCGGCCAGCGCGTCCGCGAGCGCGGCCGGCGTTGAACCGCCGA
Source organism: Caulobacteraceae bacterium (assembly GCA_035999625.1). Lineage (GTDB taxonomy): Bacteria > Pseudomonadota > Alphaproteobacteria > Caulobacterales > Caulobacteraceae > Acaudatibacter. The sequence continues at coordinate 40,875 of DASYGN010000043.1, forward strand.
GAAGGGTCGCCAGCGCCGGCGAGCCGTCGCCAAGCACCGCTTGGCATCTGGCCAGCCACAGACTCAGCAGCAGGCGCTCGAGGCCCGGGTCGGCCGGCCGCGCGTCGAGCACCGCCTTGCGGTCGATGGCCAGGCGCGACTGGGCGAACTCCGGCAGCCGCTCGGACGGAGCCTTGGTCCGCTCCTCGGCCGCGCGCACCAGCATCCGCGCCCAGGCGTAGAGCTGCGAGCCACCTCCAGCCTGGTTCTCCAGCAGCCGCCATGCCGGCTCGCGTTCGGCCCGCGCCCTGGCGCTCGCGGCCATCTCCGACCACGGATCGCCGACCGCCGCCAGCAGCGACGGGTTGGCCGCCACCCTGGCCCTCAGCCTCGCCTCCTCGGCCCGGCGCTCGTCGAGGAACCCAGGCGAATTCAGCGCCGCCAGGCGGCCGGCGACGATCTTGCCGGCGTTCTCGGCGTCGAACAGCGCCTCTTCGGCCAGGCGGGCGTCTTCGCGGCTGTGGGCGGCGAACGCCGCGAGCGCCGCCTGGCGCTGTTTGAGGCGCGCGCCTTCCAGCGGCAGGCTGATGTCGCGGTCGGCCTCCAGCTCGGCGGCGGTGGCGGCCCGCTCGGTGAGGCCGGGGTTGCCGGAAACGAACACCGCTTGGCCGGCGCGCGGCCGGCCTTGCGACCAGCTCAGGTCCTGCGGCGTCACCGCCGGGCGACCGCGATCGTAGAGGCGCACGAAGGCGCAATCGAGGGCGAACCTGGGAAAGCTGAAGTTGGCCGCGTCGCCGCCGAAGAAGGCGGCCTGAAACTCGGGCGCGAACACCAGCCGCACGTCGTCGTAGCGGCGGTACTTGTAGACCTTGAACTGGCCGCCGCCGAAGAAGCCGATCACCTGGCAGCGCAGGCGCGGATCGCCCTTGCACTGGCCGCGTTCGGCGGCGGCGATCGCCTGTTCGCGCGCGCGCACGAAGTCCGCCCCCGTGCGCCTCATCGACGCGGCGTAGATCTCCCCGGTGGCGTCGGTGATGCCGACCAGCACCTCGGCCTCAAGTCCGGGGCAGGCCCGCTCCTGTTTCTGGCTGTCGGTGAGGAAGCCATCGGCGACGTGGTCGAGGCCGGGGGCCGACAGGCTCTGAGCGCAGCCGAGCAGGCAGTGCTCGTTGGTCAGCGCCAGGCCCTGATGCGAGACCAGCGCGGCCGAGCAGCCGGACGACAGCCGCACCGAGGCCAGGCGCAGATGATCGAGCCAGGCCTGGTCGAGTTGGACGCCCAGGGATTGCTCGACGCGCGCCTGCGGGATGGCGTCGAACGTCCACATGCCCTCGTCGGCCAAGGCCGGGCCAGTCAGTCCCAGGGCCGCGAGGCCCCCGAGCAGCGCCAGCTTGCTCATCCTAGTGCGCCGGATTTGAAGCTCGTTGGCTTGATTGGGTCATGCGTCGATCCCACACTAGGGCTTGAATAGACCCCGCCGGGCGCGCGGTTCAACGGCGCTTGACGCACGCCACGCCAGCAGAGGAGAACCCGGGCCTCATTTCCAGGACACGAGGGCGATGGCGGACATCAGATTTGACGGCAAGGTGGCGATCGTGACCGGAGCCGGCGGCGGCCTTGGCCGGGCGCACGCGCTGGAGCTGGCCAGGCGCGGGGCCAAGGTGGTGGTCAACGATCTCGGCGGTTCGGTCGATGGCTCGGGCGGCTCGTCCGAGGCCGCCACCAAGGTGGTCGACGAGATCAAGGCCGCCGGCGGCGAGGCGCTGGCCAATGGCTCCTCGGTGACCGACGAGGCCGGCGTCGCCCACATGATCGCCCAGGCGATGGACGCCTGGGGCCGCATCGACATCCTGATCGCCAACGCCGGGGTGCTGCGCGACAAGTCGTTCTCCAAGATGGAGATCGCCGACTTCGAATTCGTGGTCGACGTCCACCTGATGGGCACGGTGGGGCCGGTGAAGGCGGCCTGGGAGATCATGCGCGCCCAGAACTACGGCCGCATCGTGGTCACCACCTCGTCCACCGGACTTTACGGCAATTTCGGCCAGACCAACTACGGCGCCGCCAAGCTCGGCCTGGTGGGGTTCATGAACACCCTCAAGCTCGAGGGGCAGAAGAACAACATCCACGTCAACGCCATCTGTCCGGTGGCCGGCACGCGGATGACCGAGACCCTGATGCCGCCGGAAATGGTCAAGAAGCTGGCCCCCGAGTTCGTCACCCCGGGCGTGATCTATCTGTGTTCGGACGAAGCCCCCACCGGGGTGATCCTGACCGCCGGCGGCGGCGCCTTCGCCCTGGCGCGGATCTACGAGACCGAAGGGATCTATCTTGGCGAGGACGGCGTCTCGGTCGAGGAGGTGCGCGATAACTGGGCCAAGATCGCCGATCCGACCGGTCAGAGCGCCTATTTCGCCGGCGGCGAGCAGACCCAGAAGTTCTTCCGCCGCATGACCAGCGCGTGACCCCCAGGGAGACGGAGGGCCGGGAGCGCCGACGCTCCCTAACCCTTCCATCCCTGCGCGTTGCGCAGGCGCAGGCCGCTGGCGTGGAGGCTGGTCTCCCACGCGCCCCTCAGCGACGTTAGATCGTCCAGCACGCGGAGCTCCACCTCCGCTTCCGCCAGGCGGTCCGGCAACACGCTCAGCGCCTCGACACCCGTCGGCCGCACCGCGCGGCGGCAGACATGCATGCCGACATCGCCCAGCGGTTCGAAACCGGCGCACGGCAGCGCGTAGCGATGGATGGTCGCAGCCCGCAAGCGCTCTAGCCAGGCGCGTTCGATGAAGGCGATGCGCTTGGACCCCCGCAGCCAAACGTCGATGTCCGTTTGGACCGAGGTCGGCCTCGCCCAAAGCAGGATCCGCGGGCATTCGCGCGGAAAGAAATACAGGACCTGATGGGCTTCATCGATAGCCCACACCAGCGGCCCATTGAGCCAGTCCCGGCCAGCGCTCCCCCGCTCCACCGGAACCCGCACCGGCCGCGGCTGGAAAAGGTCGATGCCCGGCTCGTCGCTGAAATGATAAAGGGGCACGGCTCAGGTCCGGGCTGGATTGAGCACCGACACCACGTCCCCAAAATGCCGCTCATTCGCGGTCACCACGGTACAATCGTGAGCGATCGCAATCGCCGCCACGATCATATCCACAGCACTGCGTGGCGAGCCTCGCCGATTGCCCTCGGCCATGAGGCGCGCCCACACACCTGCCGCCGGGACGTCGAACGCAAAGATGCGCTCGCCAAACAGCGTGGTCGGCCCATACCGTCCCGCATACCACGCCTCCAGTTCGTTCCTGCGGCGGCCTAGCGGTAGCTGCAAAATCCCGCGCTGGATCTCGGCCAAGGACAAGGTTGAGATGAAGAGGTCGGTATCGATCTGGTCGCTCATCCACGCCGCCAGGGCCGGCGAGGGACGGGGACGAAGAGCGTCGCTGATAACGTTGGTGTCCAGCAGGTAGCGAGTCAAAGATCGATTTCGCGGCCAGGCGTGACTTCGCGCTCGACCGCAATATCCACGCCGACGAGAGGCGAACGACGAAGAGCAGCGAATACGCCGCCGCGGCGTTGGGCTTCCGGCGCGAGCTCGGCCCGCAGAGTTGCGCGAAGCGCGTCGGCCTCGCTGCCGCCGACGGCCAGACGATCAGCCAGCGCCCGGAGCAACGGCTTGTCCACCTCCCGGCCCCTGACCTCGAAACGATCCAGTCCGCGCTCTCGCAAGCGCCTGCGGTAGGTCTCAACGGCTTTGCGCGCGGCGGTCATGACCGGTCATATACCTGGTCATAGCACGATCGTCAATCTTCGAAACCGCTTGCGCGGGAGCCGGGGCCGGGGTCTGTTGGTTCAAACGACCGTTGGAAACTTGACCAGGATCGCCGTCCCGTGACCCAGGCGCCGTCTCGCCTCCCGCTGCCCAATCTGATCGCCTTCAGCCTGCCCGGCTTTTCCATCGGCGCCCTGGCGGTCGCCCTGACGGTCTATCTGCCGCACTACTACGCCACCCACTACGGCCTGGCGCTGGCCGCCGTCGGCGGCGCCTTCGCGGTCATCCGCTTCGGCGACATGTTCATCGACCCGCTCCTCGGCCTGGCCATGGACCGCACCCGCACCCGGTTCGGCCGTTACAAGGTGTGGCTGGTGGCCGGCGCGCCGGTGCTGATGCTGGCGGTGTACATGCTGTTCTCGCCGCCGGCCGGCGTGGGCCTCATCTACTTGGCCGGCTGGCTGCTGGTCTACTATCTCGGCTTTTCGCTGCTTCTGCTGTCGCACAGCGCCTGGGCGAGCGTGATCGCCGCCAAGTACCACGAACGCTCGCGCACCTTCGGCGTCATCCAACTGGTCAGCATCCTGGGCGCCACCTTGGTCCTGGCCGTGCCCGCCCTGATGGCCAGGCGCGACGGCTCGAGCGGGACCGGCGATGTCGCCGGCATGGGCTGGTTCATCGTCATCGCCGCCCCAATCGGCGTCGCCGCGGCGGTGTTGGCCACGCGCGAAACCATCGTGCGTGAGGTGTCCGCCGAACGCTTCGGCCTGCGCGACTATTGGGAGATGATCTCCCGGCCCGACATGCGCCGGATCATCATCGCCGACTTCTGCCTGGCGCTCGGTCCCGGCTGGATGTCGTCGCTTTACCTGTTCTACTTCCACGACTCGCGGGGGTTCACCATCGCCCGCGCCACCACCCTGCTTGGCATCTACATCGCCGCCGGCATCATCGGCGCCGCCGCTCTGGCCACCCTCGCCCAGCGGCTCGGCAAGCACCGCACCCTACAGGTCGCCAGCACCGGCTATTCGCTCGGTCTCATCGGCATCGCCTTCGTGCCCAAGGGCGACTACGCCATCGCCGCGGCGCTGATGTTCGTCCAGGGGTTCCTCGCCGCCGGGTTTCCGCTCCTCGACCGGGCGATGGTGGCCGATGTCGGCGACGCCGTGCGCCTGGAGAAGGGCAAGCAGCGCACCGGCCTCCTCTACGCTATGATCAGCACCACCCAGAAACTGGCCGGCAGCGCCAGCATCGGCCTGTCGTACATTCTGCTGGGCGTGATCGGCTACAAGGCCAAGGACGGCGCGGCCAACACCGCCGCGGCGATCCACGGCATGGAGCTGGTCTACATCCTGGTGCCGATCGTATTCGTGATGCTGGGTGGGGCCGTATACATCGGCTACCGGCTGGATTCCGACCGCCATGCCGACATCCGCGCCCAGCTTGAGGCGCGCGACGCCGAACTCACCGAGCCGCCCATCTTGGAGAGCCTGACCGGCGATCAGGGCGTCGCCACCCGCCTCGCCGGCGGCTGAGTGTTCACGGGTCGCCGGGACTTCGCCCGGCGGTGACGGCAGGTGGCTACTGAACCGCCAACCGCGCCGCCATCTCGGCGAACAGCCGCCCAGTGGGACTATCCGGCGCCGTGGCCGCCACCGGCGCGCCGGCATCGCCACCCTCGCGCACGGCGATGTCGATCGGCGCCTCGCCCAGAAACGGGACGCCCAGCCGCTCGGCCTCGCGCCGCGCGCCGCCCTCGCCGAAGATGGGAATGTGCGCGCCGCTCGTCGGATCGGCGAACCAAGCCATGTTCTCCACCACGCCGAGGATCGGGACGGGCGGGTTCATCTTGCCGAACATGGCCGCAGCCCGACGCGCGTCGATGAGGGCGATCTCCTGGGGCGTGGAGACGATCACCACCCCATCCACGGCCAGCTTCTGAACCAGGGTCAGATGGATGTCGCCGGTCCCCGGCGGCAGGTCGACGATCAGCATGTCCAGCGGCTCGGCTTCGCTCCCCCAGCGCACGTCCTCGATCATCTGCCGCACCGCCGAGGAGGCCATCGGCCCGCGCCAGATCATCGGCGCGCCTTCGTCGACGATGAAGCCGATCGACATGATCTTGAGGCCATGAGCCTGAAGCGGCTCGAGCTTGCCGTCGACGAAGTTGGGCTGCTGATCAACGCCCAGCATGCGCGGGGCGGAGGGGCCATAGATGTCGGCGTCCAGCAGCCCGATGGAAAGACCGCGCGCGGCCAGGGCGCAGGCGAGATTGACGGCGATGGTCGACTTGCCGACCCCGCCCTTGCCGCTGGCGATGGCGATCGTCCGCCTGATGCTGGCCAGGCGCTGCGGCGGGGGCATGGCTTCGGGTCTGGCGCGCGGATCGCCCGCCACCCTGGCCCCTTTGCTGACCCTGACCCCGCCCGCCGGTGGCGGCGCGGCCTTCGAGGCCGCGGTCAGCACCACCTGGGCGCGTTCGATCCCTGGCACGGCCAGCAACGCCCGCTCCGCGGCATCGCGCACCGGGGCGTAGAGACCGGCGTCCTGGCGCGCCACCTCGAGCATGAACCCCGCCCGGCCCTCGCCCACCACCAGACCCTGAACCAGACCCGAGGCGGCGAGGCCCTGGCCGGACTTGGGATCGATGACCGCATCCAGGGCGGTCAGGACCTGATCGCGCTCAGGTTGGCTCACGGCAAGGAACGCTCCATAGTGCTAAGCCAACTCTCATAGCGGTAAGCCGCCGCAAGGAAAGATCAAGCTCCCCGCGTCATGCCCTGGAATGACAACGCCAATCCGGGCCCGTGGGGCTCGCCGCCGGGCGGCCAGGACCAGCGCCCCGAGGGCGAGCGCGCGCCCTCGCGCGAGGAGCCGCGCCGGCGCCTTCCTCCGCCATCGCCCTCGCCGCGCGGCCCCGACCTCAATGATCTCCTCCGCCGCCTGAGAGAGCAGTGGACCCGGCTGACGCGGGGCCGGCGGGGAGAAAGCCTGCGGCCGTCGGTCATCGCCGCCGCCGGGGGGCTGGTGGTGATGATCTGGGCGCTGACCGGCTTCTACATCGTCCAGCCCTACCAGGAGGCGATCGTCACCCGCTTCGGCGCCTTCGCCCGCCGCGAGTTGCCCGGCCTGCGCTACCACCTGCCGACGCCGATCGAGCGGGCCGAACTGGTCAACGTCACCCAGCAGCAGAAGACCATCATCGGCGGCTCGCCGGGGGCCGAGGCGCCCGACGAAAGCCTGATGCTGACCGGCGATGAGAACATCGTCGATCTGTCCTTCGCCGTTCAGTGGCACATCTCCGACGCCGCCGCCTATCTGTTCCAGGTCCGCGATCCCGAAGAGGCGGTCAAGGCGGTCGCCGAGAGCGCCATGCGCGAGGTGGTCGGGCACAGCGCCCTGACCTCGATCCTGACCAACGGCCGCGGCGAGGTGCAGGCCCAGACCCTGGATCTGATGCAACGCATTCTCGACCACTATCAGGCCGGGGTGACCATCGATGCGGTGCAGATCCAGAACGCCAACCCGCCGGCCGAGGTGGTGCCGGCCTACCAGGACATCGCCCGCGCCGGTCAGGACGCCCAATCGGCGATCAACCAGGCCAACACCTACCGCAACCGCGTGGTCAACGAAGCCACCGGCGATGCCGCCAAGATCGTCCAGGCGGCCAACGGCTATAAGGCCCAGGTGGTCCAGGACGCCCAGGGGCAGGCCAACGGCTTCAACCAGGTCTACCTCCAGTATCGCCGCGCGCCGGCGGTAACCAAGGAGCGCATGTACATCGAGGCCATGCAGGCGGTGCTCAGCCACAGCCGCAAGGTGATCATCGACGCCAAGGGCGCGACCGCGCCGATCATCCTGCCGCCGAGCGCTTTCCAGTCCGCCGAGCCGGCCGCACCGGCGCCAGCGCCGCCGGCGGCGGCCAGCGCGACCCCGCCGGCCCCGGGGGCAGGCCAATGACCCGGCGCTGGTTCTGGCCGCTTCTGGCGGCGTTCATCGTCGTGGTGGTGGCGGCCAACACCTTCTTCATCGTCGACCAGCGCCAGCAGGCGGTGCTGGTCAACCTCGGCGAGCCGGTGAAGGTGATCAATCCTCCGGGGGCCTACGATCCCGGCCTCAAGGTCAAGGTCCCGTTCGTCGAGAGCGTGGTCAGCCTCGACAAGCGCAACCAGGCCATCGAGGCCAGCCAGGAGGAGGTGATCTCCGCCGATCAGCAGCGGCTGGTGGTCGACGCCTTCGTCCGCTACCGAATTTCCAATCCGCTGGCCTTCTATCGCACCCTCGGCAACGAGACGGTGGCCCGCGATCGGCTGGAACCGCTGATCAACTCCTCGCTGCGTCAGGTGCTGGGCGCGGCCACCGCCGCCAACATCATCTCCGGCCAGCGCGCGGCGCTGATGAGTCAGACCCTGACCGACGTCCGCGCCCGGGCCGCGCGCTCGCATCTGGGCATCGAGGTGATCGACTTCCGCATCAAGCGCGCCGATCTGCCGGCGGCCAACGCCCAGGCGGTGTATCAGCGCATGCGCTCGAACCTGCAGCAGAAGGCGGCGCAGATCCGCGCCCAGGGTGAGGCCCAGCGCCGCGAGATCATCGCCGACGCCGACAAGCAGGTCACCATCACCCTGGCGCAGGCCAATCAGCAGGCGCTGACCACCAGAGGCGCCGGCGATGCGGAAAGCGCGCGCCTGTTCGCCGCCAGTTTCGGCAAGGATCCAGGCTTCGCCGCCTTCTATCGCTCGATGCAGGCCTACGAGGGCGCGCTTGGCGATGACCAGACCACCCTGGTGCTCTCGCCCGACAGCGATTTCTTCAAATATTTCCGCCTCGGCCCGAAGGCGAAGTGAGGCACTCCCGCAGCGTCCCGGCGCTTCAAGCTTAACGCCGAGGCCGCGTGCTCTGCGTCAAACCTACTGACGCCACGGGTTCAGGAAGCGCCCTGCTTGATCACCAGCTCCCAGGCCGTGTCCGGGGCCAGCCAGCGCTTGGTCGCCGCCTGTACGTCGGCCTCGGTCACCTTGGCGTAGTCCGGCAGCGTCGAGCGGATGATGTCCAGGCGGCGCGGATCGCCGATCGAGCCGGCCAGCCTGGCCTGCCAGTATTCGTTGCCGAGCTGGGCCTTCTCGATGGTGGCGATGCGCGGATTGCGCGCCCTGGCCAGCTCGTCGGCGGTGATCCCCTTGGCCGCCATCTCCTCGACGATCTCCCGCACCTCGGTGAAGAAGCGGGGAATCTTGTCCGGCGGTATCTCCACCGCCGCATAGGCGACGCCATAGTCGGGAAACACCTCCGACAAGGCGACCGCGGTTTCCGGGCTGTAGGTCGCCCCCTCGGCCGCGCGCACCTTCTCCTCCACCCGGTTCTGCAGCACTTCGCCTGCCAGCATCGTCGCCCGGGCTTCCTGCATGTCGTGATAGAAGCCGGTCACCGGCCAGGCGATCACCGCCATGGCCTGATCTGGCCGGCCGCCGTCGGTGAGGGTCACCGGACTGACCGCGGGGGTGGGGAAAGCCGTCTTGTCGCCATCGCTCGGCGGCGGATCGTCGGCCCGGCGCGGCGGCAGGGCCCCGAAGGTGGCCGCGGTCTGGGCGATCGCCTGGTCCACCGTGACATCGCCGATGATGGTGACCTCGATCGGCGCGCTGGTCAGGGTCGCGCTCAGCAGGGCGCGCAGGACGCTCGGCTTGGCGGCCTCGAGTTCGGCCTGGTCGGGCGTCGCCCACCGCGGATCGCCGGCGTGGATCAGACGCTCGAAATCCCGGCGCAGGACGCCGCCCGGGGTCGCCGCCAGCTGCGGCAGGGCGGTGAGCCAGGTCTGGCGCAGGCGCTCCAGAGCCTCGGGCCGGTAACCCGGGTCGGCGATGTAGGCGGCCAGCACCTGCATCTGCGTCGCCAGGTCGGCGGGTCGGGTGGCGCCGCGCAGTTCGAAGGCGTTGTCGGTGATCGAGAAGTTGGCGTCATAGATGTGCCCGGCCAGGACCCGCTGGCTGTCCTCGAACGAGAGCTTGCCGAAGCCGCCGTCGACCAGGGCCGCGGCCGCCCACGCCGGGGTGGGGCGGTCCCTGGGCAGATCCTCGCGGCCGTGACCGATATCCACCGTCACCAGGACCTGGTCCTGGCGATACTTGGTCGGCTTGACGCTCAAGGTGACGCCGTTGTCGAAGGTGACCTCCGTGACACCCAGGTCGGCGATCTCGCGCCGCGATTTCACCACCCCCGGCTTGCCGAAGCTGGCGTAGGGCCAGTCGGTGAGGGTCTCCGCCGCCGGGGCGATGACCGGCTTGGCGTCGGCCTCGATGTAGGCGGCTCTCACCGCCGCCTCGCCGCCAGCCGTCGGCACGGGATTCTCCACCTCGACCAGGGGCCCGGAGCCGGCGAACACCGCCCGCGCGGCCCTGTCCACTTCCGCTGGAGTGATGGTCTTCATCGCCGCGTCGAAGATCGCCAGGTCCTCTCCCGGCGAGGTGAACACCAGATCGGAATCGGCCGATTCGACCAGGCTGTTGGCCAGGTCATTGGTCGGCCGGGTGGCTTCGCCGGCCAGGGCGTTGGCCAGCGTCGCGCGGGTGCGGGTGATCTCGCGGTCGATTTCGGCCTTGGATACTCCGAACTTGACCAGCCGGCGCACCTCCTCGTCCACCGTAGCCAGCGCCGGACGCCAGCCATCGGGGGCGGTGCTCGCCTGGACGATGGCCACCTTCTCCGAGTGCAGCAGGTCCTCGAACCCGGCTTCGGCGGCGATGAACGGCGGCTTGGGCGCCAGCGCCAGGCGGGCGAAGCGGCGGTTGAGCACCTCCAGGGCCAGGTTCTCCACATATTCGCGCCGCCGTTTGGCCAGGCTGTCGGGCGAGGGATCGTACGGCCGCGCCCAGCCGACCAGGATCTGCGCCTGGCCGCCCGGCAGCTGCACCAGAGACACCGTCAGGCCGCGCTTTTCGACCCGGCCGAGATCGGGCGCGGCGGTTTCGGGGCCCACCGTGCGCCAGTCGGAAAATTTGGCCTTGATCTTGGCCTCCACCGCGGCCGGATCGATATCGCCGACCACCACCAGGGTGGCGCGGTCGGGCCGGTAGTTGGCCTCGTAGAACTTGCGAACCAGGCTGGCGGGGGCGTCCTTGATCACCTCCACCTGGCCGATGGGGAACCGGCGGGTGATCCGCTGACCGTGGGCCAGGAGCTCGATCTGCGCCTTCAGCGCCCGGTAGCCGGGCGTGTCGCGCAACCGCTCCTCGCTCAGAACCACGCCACGCTCGGAGGCCAGCGCCTTGGGATCGATCGAAAGCTCGCTGCCGGTCTCGCGCATCAGCATCAGCCCGGTGTCGATCAGTTCGGGCCGCGGCAGGTCGAGCTGAAACACCGTCTGGGTCCAGCCGGTCGAGGCGTTGGTGTCGGCCCCGAAGGCCAGGCCGGCGCGCTCCAGGATCTTGAGCATGTCGCCTTCGGGGACGTGGGTCGATCCCTTGAACGCCATGTGCTCGAGGACGTGGGCCAGACCCTGTTCGGCGTCGGTCTCCTCCAGCGAGCCCGAGCCGATGCGCAGGCGCACCGATACCTGGCCGGCCGGGGTGGCGTTCCTCATCACCGCGTAGCGCATGCCGTTGGCCAGGACGCCGAAGCGCACCGCCGGGTCGGCCTTCACGTCGCTGCCGCTCTGCTCCCAGTGCGGCGATCTTGGCCCGGCCAGCGCCTGACCGGCGAGCAAGGCGATGGCGGCGAAGGTAGCGGCGAACAAGCGGCTCATGCGGCGATCCGTCCAACGAGGGCGTGCGCGCCCCCCGCGGCCGCCGGCGCCCCTCTCTAGGAAAAGGCGCCTTAGGATACAACCTGAGCCAAGCGCCGGCGCGGGTTAACCTTTGGTCATGGCAGCTCGGCCACCGCGCGCGGGGCCGAGAGGTAGGCGGTATCGCCGGGCGCGAACCGCCGCGCCAGGTGCTCGGGAACCTCCGCCGCCAGCCGTTCTCCGCCGGGGGCGTCGCACTCGAAGCGGCGCAGCGCCCCGTGCGCGGCGACAGCGGCGATCCGCACCGGCAGGCCGTCCGGATGCAGGCTGAGGAGCGTGTCGGAAGGCCGGAACAGGCCGATGCCCAGGCCATCCCTGGGCGCGGCGCCGATATCGCGCGCGTGGAAGCCGGCGAAACGCACCTCGCCCGCCGCCGCCTCGCACGGCAGACGATTGACCTCGCCCAGAAAGGCGAACACGAACGGCGAGACGGGGGACGATTCCAGCGCCTCCGGCGTTCCGACCTGCTCGATCCGGCCGCCGTTCATCACCGCCACCCGGTCGGCGAGAACCATCGCCTCCTCCTGATCATGGGTGACCAGCAGAGTGGTTATGCCGGTGGCGTCGTGGATGCGGCGCAGCTCGGCGCGCAGTTCGTGGCGCACCTTGGCGTCGAGGGCGCCGAACGGCTCGTCGAGCAACAGAAGCTGTGGATCGGCCGCCAAAGCCCTGGCCACCGCCACCCGCTGCGCCTCGCCACCGGAGAGTTGCGAGGGCAATCGGCCGGCCAGCGACTCGATCCGGGTCAGCGCCAGAAGCTCGGCCACCCGCTCGCCAATGGCCGACCGCGTCGGTCGCCGGCGCCGGGGCCTGACCTCGAGGGCGAAGGCGATGTTGCGCTCGACGCTGAGGTGCTGGAACAGGGCGTAGTGCTGGAACACCATGCCGGCGCGGCGATCGCCGGCGCTCAGCGCCAGGAAGTCGGCGCCGTTCAGGCGCACGCTGCCCGCATCCGGCGTCTCCAGCCCGGCCAGCACCCGCAGCAGGGTGGTCTTGCCGGCCCCCGAGGGGCCGAGCACGGCCAGGAATTCGCCATCGCCCACCTCCAGGCTGACGTCGGTCAGCGCCGGATTGCGGCCAAGGCGCTTTTCGACATGGTCGATGATCAGCGGCATCGCCGGCTGTTACAGACGGCGGCCCGGTCAACCGTCAAGCTCAAGACGTCGAAGCCTCCGGACGGCGATCCGTCCGAAGGCTCCTACGCAACAGCCCCGGCGAAAGCTCTACTGCGAGGCCGCGCCGCTGGCCGAGGCGTCGTTGACGGCGTTGGAATTCTCCGCGCCCATGGTGTTTCCGCTCACCATGGCGTTGCCGGTCAACTCGTTCTGGGCCGGCTCGCCGGGTGTGACCTGACCGGTGGCGCCCTCGGTCGGATTGCGGTGGCAGGCTCCGGCCCCCATCGCCAAGGCGGCGAGCGCCACCGCCAGCAGCCATCGAGGGGTGTTCATCCGTCTCTCCCGTTCTCGTCCGCCGGTGAACGGCCAAAGGCCAGAGCGCGTTCCGAAACCTAGCCGCCTTCTCGAAGGACTCAGCTGAACAACGCCGCCACCTCGACCAGGCTGGCGGCCACGGCCATGCACAGAGCTTCCATCTCCGCGGTGGCCGGCAGCAGATCGGGGACCATGATGGTCATCATGCCCGCGGCGGCGGCGGCGCGCACGCCGTTGTGGGAATCCTCCAGCGCCAGGCAGTCGGCCGGCTCGACCGCCAACGCCCTCGCGGCGGCCAGAAACGGGTCGGGGTGGGGCTTGCCGAGCGCATAGTCGCCGGCGGCGATCACCGCCTGGAAGCGGCCCAGCAATCCGGCCGGACGCAGGTGGCGCTCGACGGTGGCGTGGCTGGAGGAGGTGGCGATCGCCCGCGGCAGGCCGGCCGCCTCGAGGACGTCCAGCAGCGCCTCCACCCCGGCCTTGACCGGGACCCCATCGGCCATCCGCGCATGGGCCAGCTCCCAGGCGTGCGCCAGCCACGGCTCGACGTCGAAGTCGGCCCCGAAATGGTCCAGGGCCACCTGCCGGCTGGCGCGGCCGGGCAGGCCGACCATGGCCAGGAACACCTCGTCCGGCAGAACGAGGCCGCGCGCCTGCGACGCCTCGGCCATGACCTCGCGAAACACCGCCTCGGTGTCGATCAGGAGGCCGTCCATGTCGAACACCACTGCCTTCACCGGCCGTGGCGGCCTCACGCGAACGCCTCCTGGCCGATGCCCTGGAAATAGAGCAGCGCGGTGAGGTCGGTATGGTCGATGCGCGCGTCGGCCTTGGCCGCCAGGACCGGCTTGGCGCGATAGGCGACGCCAAGGCCCGCCGCCTCGATCATCGCCAGATCGTTGGCCCCATCGCCCACCGCCAGGGTCTCGCCAAGGCCCACGCCGAGGGCGGCCGCCTCCTCGGCGAGCGCCGCCAGCTTGGCCTCGCGGCCCAGGATCGGCTCGGCCACTTGGCCGGTCAGGCGCTGGCCGTCAGCGATCAGGCGATTGGCGCGATGGCTGGCGAAGCCGGCCGCCTCGGCTACCCTGGCGGTGAAGAAGTCGAAGCCGCCCGAGACCAGCACGCAGCGCGCCCCATGAGCGGTCATGGTCGCGACCAGCCGCGCCGCGCCGGCGTTCAGCCGCACCCTCTCGGCGTAGGCCCGCTCCAGCGTCGCGAGCTCCAGTCCGGCCAGCAGGGCGACGCGGTCCCGAAGCGCGGTCTCGAAGGCGATTTCGCCGGCCATGGCCCTGGCGGTGACGGCGGCGATTTCGGCCTTGAGGCCAGCGTAGTCGGCCAGCTCGTCCAGGCACTCGACGCCGATGATGGTCGAATCCATGTCGGCCACCAGAAGCCGCTTCAATCGGCCCTCGGCCGGCTGGACGCAGAAGTCGACACTCTGGCGCTCCAGCGCCCGGCTCACGGTCCGCCGCAAGACCGCGAGGTCGGCGCCTTCCACCACGAGGTCGGCCGCCCCCTCCCCCAGCACCTCGATGCCGGCCGCCGGGCGCCCGGCCTGGGCCAGGCCCTCTAGCGCCGCCGGCAGGGCGTCCTGCAGCCGATCGAAGCTCGGCGCCACCAGGGTGAGGACATGCGGCATGGGTGAGCGCAAGTGGCCGATCATCGGCTCATCGACAAGCGCCAATCCATGCACGCCTGCGTCGGCAGGTGTTCATGGGTCGCCGGGATTTCACCCGGCGATGACGGTCAAGTCAGCACGTCCAGGCGCTGGAGGCCGCGGAAGAACGGCAGGCTGCGCCACTGCGCGGCGGCTTCGGGTTCGGCCAGGCGCAGGTTGGGGAACCGTTCGAACAGGCGCAGCAGAGTCACCTGGCCCTCGAGCCTGGCCAGCGGCGCGCCGATGCAGATGTGGGCGCCGCCGCCAAAGGCCACGTGCGGGCTCTTCTTGCGGGTGATGTTGAAGGTGTCCGGCTCCTCGAACACCGCCGGATCGCGGTTGGCGGCGCGCAGCGACAGCATCATCGACTGGCTGGTGTGCACCGGGCAGCCGCGCACCTCCATCTCGCGCGAGGCGATGCGGCCGGTGACGTCCACCGGCGGATCGTAGCGCAGGACCTCCTCCACCGCGGCGCCGATCAGGCCGGGGTCGGCGACGAGCTTGGCCCGCTCGGATGGATTGAGCAGGAACTGGCGCGCGCCGTTGCCGATCAGATCGGTGGTGGTCAGGTTGCCGCCGACCAGCAGCGAAATCAGGTTGGAGATCAGATCCGGATCAGGCAGGTCGGCCCCCGCCGCCTGCAGCTCGACCATGTCGGTGACCAGGTCGTCCTCGCCCTTGGCGCGACGCATCGCCAGCATCGCGGTCATGAAGCCGCCGAGGGCCTCGCTGGCCCGCATCATGTGCTCGGTCTGCTCGGGCGTGCGCAGGGGGTTGAGCGACTGGATGATGCCCTCCGACCAGTCGCGGAACTCGGCCAGGCGGGTGTGATCGACGCCCAGGATGCGGGCGATGACATCGATGGGGATCGGCAGCGACACCTCGGCCATCAAATCGAAGCCCTCGCGTCCCTCGAGCTTGCCGAGCGCCTCGGCGACCACCTCCTCGACCAGCGGCCGGCACTTGGCGACCCGCTTGTAGAGCGCCTGCGCCAGCGGCCCGCGGATGCGGGCGTGGTCGGGATCATCGAGCAGCAGGATCGAGCCCACGCCCTCGCGGTCAGGCATCGATTCGTCCCGCTCGAGGATGCGGCGGGTGAGCACCGCGGCCTCTTCGGCCTTTTTCGGGCTGCGCCACAGCGTGAGATCGGTCACCACCCCGCGCACGTCCTCGTAGCGGCTCAGCAGGAACACCCCGGCCAGCTCGTCGCGCATCACCGGATGATGCTCGCGCAGGTGGGCGAGGACCGCATAGGGATCATCGCGGAACGCGGGGTTCAGCGGGGTCAGTTCAAGGACCCGCGGCGGAGCAGAATCGGCCATGGCCTCAAGCGCCTATCTTAACAGCGTAAGGATTGGCCTTTTAGCAGGCAACGGCGCGCGCGGCAACGTCACTGCGTCGCGGCGCGCCTTTTAGAAGCGGCCGTTCTCCAGCGCCCAGACGACCGCGCCGACCAGAATGGCGAACGCCAACGCCGAGCCATTGACGAACAGAACGTCAAGCTGAGAAGCCCGCGATGCGCGAGCTGTTGATCTACTCAAGGCCCCTACCCCAGAACGCCCCGCTACGCGGGCCAGCTGAATCTACTTGGCTCCCGACCCGGTTGTCGAGAGGTTAACGGCGCGCGCGACAACAGCTCGCTCGAGCGTTAATGGACCTCATGATCACCCCGCTCATCGCCCTCGCCGCCGCCGGCGCTATCCTCACCGGCCCGGCCGCCTTTGGCGACTGGACCACCGACGCGCCCGGCGTCACCCGCAAGATCACCCTGGATTCATTGCCGCCGCCCGGCGCCAAGCCCGGCATCGCCTGGCCCTCGATCGTCGCCCGCCCGGCCGAGGCCGAGCTCAAGCTGCCCGCGGGCTTCACCATCAGCGCCTTCGCCAAGCTGGATGGGCCAAGGCAAATCCGTGTCGCCCCCAACGGCGATGTCTTCGTCGCCGAGACCAATGCCGGCCGGATTACCCTCCTTCGTGCCCCCGACGGGGCCGACAAGGCGGCCGAGACCAGCACCTTCGCCGCCGGCCTCGATCGGCCGTTTGGCATCGCCTTCTATCCACCGGGGCCCAATCCCAAGTGGGTCTACGTCGCCAACATCAACTCGGTGGTCCGATTCCCTTATGGCCTGGGCGACAAGCGGGCCCGCGGCCCGGCCGAGACCATCGTCGCCAAGCTGGCGATCAGCACCAGTGATCACAGCACCCGCGATGTGGCCTTCACCCCGGACGGGCGGACCCTGCTGGTCTCGATCGGCTCCGGCTCCAACGACGCCGAGCGGATGCCCAAGAAGACCCTGGTCGAGGCCAAGGCCTACGACGCCGAACACGGCCTGGGCGCGGCCTGGGGCCAGGAGGCCGACCGCGCCGACATCCTCGCTTTCGATCCCGTGGGCGGCAAGCGCGCCATCTTCGCCACCGGCATCCGCAACTGTGTCACCATGGCCATCCAGCCCGGCTCCGGGGCGCTGTGGTGCATCGTCAACGAGCGCGATTTCATGGGCGACAACCTGCCGCCGGACTACGTCACCCGGGTCAAGCCACACGCCTTCTACGGCTGGCCCTGGTATTATCTGGGCGATCATCCCGATCCGGCCCACAAGGGCGAGCGGCCCGATCTCGCCGGCCACGTCACCGCCCCCGACGTGCTGCTGCAGGCCCATTCGGCCGGCCTCGGCCTCACCTTCTACGATCCCCGCGGCGGGGCGGCGGCGTTTCCGCCAGAGTACCGCGGCCAGGCCTTCGCCGCCCTGCACGGCTCGTGGAACCGGCCCCGGCGGACGGGCTACAAGGTGGTGCGCATCGTGATGCGGAACGGCCAGCCCACCGGGGCCTATCAGGACTTCCTCACCGGCTTCGTCACCAAGGCGGGCGGCGTCTGGGGCCGCCCCGTTGGCGTCGCCGTGGCCCGCGATGGCGCGCTGCTGGTCACCGATGATGGCAGCGGCACGGTGTGGCGCGTGGCCTACGCGCCAGCGGCTAGAACTGGCCCGATTCCAGTGCGAAAATCACCGCCGCCAGCAGGGCCGCGAAAACCAGCGCCGAGCCATTGACGAACAGGCCATCGGCCAGCGGATGTTTGTGGTGCGGTCTGGACATCGGTTGGCCTCGACAAAACTCAAACGCAGCCAAGCTCGCTGATTGAACGCGGCCGGGCCAAGGTTGCTCCCGATTTACTCACTGGCGATGACAGCCTAATTCGTGAGCCCCGCGCGCTCCCCGCGACTGAGGATTTCGCCATGCTGAGATCAGCCGCCATCACCCTGGGTCTGACGCTGCTGGCCGGGTCGGCCGGCGCGGCCGGCGAGGCGACCAAGGGCGAGGCCCTGTATCAGGCCCAGTGCGCCATGTGCCACGCGCCGGAAAGCGGCGCCGCGCCCTCCCTGGTGGGGGTTGTCGGCCGCAAGGCCGGCACGCTTCCGGGCTTCGCCTACTCCAAGGCCATGAAGGCGTCCGGCATCACCTGGACCCCGGCCGAGCTCGACGCCTTCCTCACCGATCCCGGCAAGAAGGTCCCAGGCACGATGATGATGATCCCCGGCCCCGAACCGGCCGAGCGCACCGACATCATCGCCTATCTGGCCACGCTGCATCGATGAGCCTCGCCATGCGGCGGCTAACCGCCGCCGATGGGCCGGCGTTCCAGACGCTGCGGGCGGAGGCGCTCAGCCTGCACCCGCGCGATTTCCTCTCCACCCCGGAGGAGGAGGCCGCCCGCCCCCTCCCTGAAACCGAGGCCACCCTGGCGCGGGATCATTACCTCGGCCTCTTCGATGGCGAGGCCCTGGTGGGGATCGCCGGCCTGGCCGTGCATCCCAAGGCCAAGTGCGCCCACAAGGCCGAAATCCGCAGCGTCTATGTGCGCGCCGCCCAGCGCGGCGCCGGCGCCGCCGAGCGCCTGCTGCGCGGCTTGCTCGAGGAGGCGGCCGGCAAGGTCGAGGAGGTGCGCCTGGGCGTTTCCGAAGGCAACGGTCCGGCGCTGCGCCTCTACACCCGGCTGGGGTTTTCTCAGGAGGGGGTCGAACCGCGGGCGATCAAGCTCGCCGACGGCGACTACTGCGCCGAGATCACCATGGTACGGCGGATGCCTGACGCGGAGGTCAAGACGCGCGCGGCGGAGGGATCGCGCGCGGCCAGCAAGGGCCAGAAGCTCGCCGGGCTGTCGATCAAGGAGGTAATCAGCGAAGGTCGGCAATGAGGTTCGTGATCGACAACTCCATCGACCTGGCACGCGTCGTGTTTCGCGGATGAGGCGGCGCCAGCGTTCGCGTATCGCTGCTGTCGGCGCGTGAACGGGCCAGCCATCACCCCGGCTCAGTATTGGGTCGCCCACGGATCATCCCTAGACGCTCGCGCGGCGATCCGCCAGAACAGCCCTAAGGTTTTGAATCGGATCTGGAAATGAGACACCGCGCTAGTCGCGTCGCGGCCCGCAAGGCTCGCCGGCGCACCCGAGCCACCAACTCACGCGCTGCTCCTGCTGTCCTCCCGCCTAGGTCCTTTGAGGTCCTTCGGCGCGTGGACGCGTATGCCGACTACATTGCCGTTGTGGAAGCCGGGAGCGCCGAAGAGGCAGCCCAGCTGGCTTATGAGGACGAGCACGAGTTCAAATGGGAATCCCAGGGCGTCGTCGAATTCGATCATCGTCTCTACGTGACGCTGGATCGGGACGGGTGCGAAATCGAGGGGACCGAAGTCGGCGACCATTAAGGGCCCGATCACCGATCTCTCATAGCCTCACCTCATGTCCGATCCGCCCCTCCACCTCGGCTTCGAGGAAGCGCCGACGCCGTTTGAAGGGCCGACGCAGAAGGCCCGCATCTGGACCGAGCACTGGGTGCGCAATCGGCTGTTCTGCCCCAGCTGCGGGGCGCCGAGTCTCAATCAGTTCCCGGGAAATCGGCCAGTCGCCGACTTCTACTGCCCATTTTGCAGTGAAGAGTTCGAACTCAAGAGCAAGATGCATAACTTCGGGCCAAGCGTGCCAGACGGCGCCTTCGGGGCCATGTGCAAACGCCTGGAGGAAGCCAACAACCCGAGCCTCATCCTTCTGAGCTACGATCCAGTCGGCTTGAGCGTGACCAATCTGTTTTTCGTACCCAAGCACTTTTTCGTGCGGGAAGTCGTACAAGAGCGCCGGCCTCTGGCGCCGACCGCGCGGCGGGCCGGGTGGATCGGATGCAACATCCTGATCGGCGAGATTCCGGCGGCTGGAAAAATCTTCGCGGTTAAGGACAGGACGCCCCTGCCGAAGAACATCGTGCTCGACCAATGGCAGGCCACCCGCTTCCTTCGCGACGAGCGTACGGGTGCACGGGGCTGGTTGATTGAGGTGATGAAGAGCGTCGATCTGATCGGTCGGCGGGAATTCACCTTGGGGGAAGTCTATGCCCAGACGCCGCGACTCGAGGCGCTCTACCCGGGCAATCGCAACGTGCGGCCCAAAGTTCGTCAGCAGCTCCAAGTGCTGCGCGATCAAGGCTACCTGGAGTTTCTGGGGGATGGTCGCTACCGGCTCTCCGGCTGAGGCCCCGCTCGCCCGTGCCACTCGGCGGTGATTTCGGCCAGGACGGCGATGGCCACCTCCCACGGGGCCTTGCCGCCGAGCTCGAGGCCAATGGGCGTGTGCAGGCGGGCGATCTGGGCTTCGGTCACCCCCGAGGCGGCCAGCGCCGCCAGCCGGTCGTCGCGCCGCCGCCGGGCCCCCAGCGCGCCGACATAGAAAGCCGTCGACGGCAGCGCCGTCATCAGCGCCGCGTGGTCCAGGTCGGCGTCGTGGGTGGCGGCGGCCACCGCCGTCCACGGATCGAGGCCGATGGCGGCCATGGCCTCGCCGGCGTCCTCGCGCCGGTAGGCGAGGCCGAGGATCGGCGGCGGCTCGATCGGGCCCTTGGGCCGCACCAGGGTGGTCTCCCAGCCGGCGTCGACGGCCAGCGCGGCGATGGCCAGGGCGGTCGGGTCGGCCCCCAGCACGATCAATCGCGGGGCCGGCTCGTAGAGCTTGGCGAAGGCGCCCGGCCAGACGTCCGGCGGCGTCTCGGCCGGACCGCAGGCGCGGCGGACGCCGTCGCTGAGCCAGCGGGCCGGCGCGCGCGCGTCGGTCAACTCGAGCAGGCGGGCGAGCGCGGCATCGTCCGGTCCCACCCGTTCGAGCAGAATCTCGATCCGCGCCCCGCACATCAGGCGGATGTCGGGCCAGGGACTGCCCTGGCCATAGACCAGGCGCATCGGCGCGCCGCTTTCCAGCACCGCCTCGGCGTGGCCGGCGACGTCGGCCTCCAGGCAGCCGCCGGACAGGAAGCCGGAGACCACGCCGCTGGCGAACACCATCTGGGTCCCGATCGGGCGTGGGCCGCCGGCGTCGAGACCGACGATGGTGGCCAGCGCCGCCGCCTCGCCCGCCGCCGAGGCCACACGCAGGGCCGGCCGGGCGTCATCGGCGAAGCCGAACGCCGGCCAGTCGGGCAGCGGCGCGAGCGCGACGCTCAGAAGCCCGACCCCGCTCCCTCAGTCGAGCCGACGACGACGCCCATGGAGATCAGGATCTGCCAAAACATATGGCGCTCGACGTAGAGAAAGATCACCGCCACCGCCAACAGACCGAGCAGCACCACCAGCGGCATCCCGCCGCGCTGGCCGCGCGGACTCACGCCGCCTTCCGGAAGCTCGGCCGATCGCCGAAGATGGTCGCCCGGGTCATCACCCGCCGATGCGGCAGATAGTCGTTGACCGCGTAATGCTGGGTGCAGCGGTTGTCCCAGAAAGCCACGTCGCCGACTTTCCAGCGCCAGCGCACGCAGAACTCCGGCTTCTGGATATGGCGGAAGAGGAGATCGAGCACCGCGCGGCTCTCCTCGTAGCGCAGGCCCTTGATCCGGGTGGTGAAGGCGGAGTTGACGAACAGGCCGTTGGCCCCGGTCTCGGGGTGGGTGCGGACCACCGGATGGATCACCGGCGGGTTCTCCGCCTTGGCCCTTTCGTAGCGTTCCCGCCCAGCCGCGCTGGCCACCACCCCGTCAGAGGCGAAGGCGTAGGCCAGGTCGTGCACCGCCGAGAGGCCTTCGACGAAGGCCTTCATCGCCGGGCTGAGGGCGTCGTAGGCGGCGGTCATGCTCGACCACAGCGTATCGCCGCCGGCCGGCGGCAGGACGCGGGCGTGCAGCACCGCCCCCAGCGCCGGCTGTTCCAGAAAGGTCACGTCGGTGTGCCAGTGGTCGTTGTCGGTGGGATTCTGCTGGTGGTTGTCGAGGATCATGATCTCCGGGACGCTGTCCTCGCCCGGATACAGGGGATGGGTGTGCAGGGCCCCGAAGCGGGCGGCGAAGTCGCGCTGGGCGAGCGGCGTCAGGTCCTGGCCCTCGAAGAACAGCACCTTGTGGGCCAGCAGAGCGGCGCGGACATCGTCGATCACCGCCGCCGCGTGATCCTCGGCCAGATCGATCCCCGAAACCACCGCGCCGATGGTCGGGTTCAATGGCGTTACGGCGAGGTGATTGGTGCGGGTCACATTGCTTTTCCTTGACCAGGGCGACTGGCGCGGCCACCACCGCGAACGACTGGAGGACCGAGGATGAGACGTGCGGCGATAGTGTGCCCGATCCGAACCCCGGTCGGCAAGTTCATGGGTTCCCTGGCCCCTATGAGCGCCGGCCATCTGGGCGCGGTGATCCTTAAGGCGCTCATCGAGCGCACCGGCATCGAGCCTGAAGTGATCGACGATGTCATCTTCGCCCAGGGCTACGGCAACGGCGAGGCCCCGTGCATCGCCCGCTGGAGCGCGCTGGCCGCCGGCCTGCCGATCTCCATCCCTGGCTATCAGCTCGACCGGCGCTGCGGCTCGGGCCTGCAGGCGGTGATCGACGCGGCGATGATGGTCCAGACCGGGGCGGCGGACGTGGTCGTCGCCGGCGGGGTCGAGAGCATGAGCAACGCCGAATACTACACCACCGACATGCGCGCCGGGGCCAGGGCCGGCTCGGTCACCCTGCACGATCGTCTCGCCCGGGGTCGGGTGATGAGCCAGCCGATCGAGCGTTTCGGAGTCATCTCGGGGATGATCGAGACCGCCGAGAACCTGGCCCGCGACTATCAGATCTCGCGCGAAGCCTGTGACGCCTACGCCGCCGCCAGCCACCAGCGCGCGGCGGCGGCTTGGGCCGGCGGCAAGTTCGACGACGAGACCGTGCCCGTCTCCGTGCCCCAGAAGCGTGGCGATCCGGTGATGTTTTCCAGGGACGAGGGGGTGCGCGCCGACGCCACCCCCGAAAGCCTCGCCAAACTGAAGGCCATCGAGAAGGACGGGGTGGTCACCGCCGGCAACGCCAGCCAGCAGAACGACGCCGCCGCCGCCTGCCTGGTAGTGGCCGAGGACAAGCTGGCCGAACTGAAGCTGGAGCCGATGGGCTGGTTCGTCGCTTGGGCGGCGGCGGGCTGCGATCCGGCGCGGATGGGGATCGGCCCGGTGCCGGCGGTGGCGCGGCTTTTTGACCGCACCGGCCTCTCCTGGCACGATATCGACCTGGTCGAACTCAACGAAGCCTTCGCCCCGCAGGTGCTGGCGGTGCTCAAGGGCTGGGGCTGGGATGAGCGCGATAAGCTCAACGTCAACGGCTCGGGCATCTCGCTCGGCCATCCCATCGGCGCCACCGGCGGGCGCATCCTGGCCAATCTGCTGCGCGAGCTGAAACGGCGGGACGGCAAGCTCGGCCTGGAGACCATGTGCATCGGCGGCGGCCAGGGCATCGCCGCGGTGTTCGAGGCGGCCTGATGCTCGACCTCTTCGGCCACCCGTTCTCGTCCTACACCCAGAAGGTGCTGATCGCGCTCTACGAGAACGCCACCGCGTTCAACTTCCGCATGCTGGGTCCCGACCACCCCGAGAACGGGGCCGAGCTGGCCAGGGTATGGCCGCCGATCACCTTCCCGGTGTTGCTCGACGATGGCGTTCCGATCATCGAATCCAGCGCCATCATCGAGCATCTGCACCTTCGTCACCCCGGCCCGGTGCGCCTGCTTCCCGAGGCCGCCGCCGCCGCGCTCGACGTCCGCATGCTCGATCGCATCTTCGACAACCAGCTTCAGAGCAACTTTCAGTGGGTCGTCGGCGACGCCCTGCGCCCGCCCGAGCGGCGCGATCCCATCGGCGTCGAAGAGCGCAAGGCCAGGCTGGAGAAGGCCTACGTGTGGCTGGACCGGCGGATGCAGGGACGCGAGTGGGCGGCGGGGGATTTCTCGCTGGCTGACTGCGCCGCCGCGCCAGCGCTCTTCTACGCCGACTGGACGCACCCCATCGATGGGCGGTTCTCGGCTCTGCGCGCCTATCGCGCCCGCCTGCTGGCTCGCCCGTCCTACGCCCGCGCGGTCGACGAGGCCCGGCCGTATCGTCCGCTCTTCCCGCTCGGCGCGCCC
The DNA here is from genome assembly GCA_035999625.1 of Caulobacteraceae bacterium. Classification (GTDB taxonomy): domain Bacteria; phylum Pseudomonadota; class Alphaproteobacteria; order Caulobacterales; family Caulobacteraceae; genus Acaudatibacter. Next base: position 64,888 of record DASYGN010000043.1, read on the forward strand.
GAGCGGGATTAATCTGCAGGCGCAGTATTACCGCTCGACCGGGATGACCCACTTATCCAGGCGTCCACCCGCGCTTCGAGCACCGAGAGCGGCATCGCCCCCTCGTCCAGCACCACATCGTGGAAGGCGCGATAGTCGAACCGCGGCCCCAGCGCCGCCTTGGCTCGGTCGCGCAGCTGCTCGATCTTCAGCTGACCGATCTTGTAGCCCAGCGCCTGGCCCGGCCAGCCGATGTAACGGTCGGTTTCGTTGCCGATGTTCTTCTCGGACAGCGCGGTGTTGTCGCGCAGACAGGCGAGCGCCTGATCGCGGCTCCAGCCCTTCCAATGGATGCCGACGTCCATCACCAGGCGGCAGGCGCGCCACATCTCCATGGAGAGGAGGCCGAAGCGCTGGTACGGGGTCTTGTAGAGGCCCATCTCGCGGGTCAGCTGCTCGGAGTAGAGCGCCCAGCCCTCAACGAAGGCAGTGAGGTCGCTGTCCTTGCGGAACACCGGCACGCCCACCTGCTCCTGGGCCAGCGCGATCTGGATGTGGTGGCCGGGCGCGCCCTCGTGGCTGACCAGCGCCGGCAGTTCGTAGAGCGGCCGCTGATCGAGGTGCGAGGTGTTGATCATCAGCCCGCCGGCGACGCCCTGCTCGGGGCTGCCCTCGAAATAGCGGGCCGAGGTGTAGCCCTCGGCGATCGCCGCCGGCACCGGGCGCACGCCATAGGAGAGCCTGGGCAGCTTGCCGAAGAAGGCCGGCAGCTTGTCGTCGACCTCCTTGGCCAGCCGCGAGGCCTTCTCCAGCAGCGCCTCGGGGGTGGTGACGTAGAACTGCGGATCGGTGCGCAGTTTCTCCTGGAATTGCTTGAACGTGCCGGTGAAGCCGGTGGCGGCGATCTCGGCATCCATCGCCTTGCGGATGCGGGCGATCTCCGATTGGCCGACCGCGAACACCTGATCGGGGGTCATCTCGGTGGTGGTCTCGCGGCGCACCCGCCAGGCGTAGTAGGCCTTGCCGCCCGGCAAGGAGGCGGCTCCGAGGCTTGCGCTCGCCTTGGGCAAATATTCGCTCGCGAAGAAGGTCGCGAGCGCGGCCTCGGCCGGCTTGACCTTGGTCCGGATCAGCTCCAGCGCCTGCGCCCTCAGAGCGTCCCGGCGGGGCGCCATGGCGCTCGGCAGATGGTCGAAGGGCGCAAGCAGGGGGCTCTGCTCGGCCGGCAGGTCGGCCTGGGCGCGGGTGGTTGTGGCCGCCGTCTGGGCGGTAATCCGTGGACGGACGAACTCTTCCGCCAGTCCGCGGCGCATGTTGGCGATCTGCGTGGCGTAATAGTCGGGCAAGGTGGCGATGCGCTTCAGCCACGCCGCCGCGTCGGCCTCGGTTCGGATCACCGTATCGCCGGCGACATAGGCCGGGGTGACGAAGAAGCCCTCATCGTTGGTGAATGGGATGCGCTCCTCGTCGAAGGCGTCGCCCTCGACGTCGCTCTTCAGCCGCCAGGCCAGCAACTCGCGGTTGAGGGCATCCTCGCCGGTCAGCCCGGCCGCCGGCACGGCGTCAAGGCGGCGCTCGAACTCCGCGTCCAGGCGATGGCGGCGGGCCTCCTCCGCGGGGCTGTCGTCGGGCCAGCGCGCCTTGGCGCCTTCATCGCCGCGCTGACCGGCGCCGATGGGATCGTTGCGATTATAGAAGGCGTCGTAGTCGGCGAGGATGGCGTGCAGGGTCATCGCCGCCTGGCTGGCCGCCGGCGCGGGTCCGCTCATGGCCACCAACATCGCCGCCAGAGCCGCCGCTCGGAGAAGCACGCTCCCACCCCTTCCTCGCCTTCAGCTAGAAGCTCCGGCTGACGATCAGCTTGAACTGCACCGGGGCCACCAGCTCGTTGCCGTTGACCCTCTGATAGACCGGAAACTCCACATCGCCATAGAGCTTCCACGTCTTGGTCCTGATCTCCACGCCAGGGGCGATCAGCAGCCGCTCGTAGCCGTTGTTCGCCGGATCGGCGGCGGGGCCGGAATCCCGGGCGCGCACCGAAGCCAGCAGCTGCAGCATCGGCGTGAACCCAACTTTGGCGGTCACCGGACTGGCGGCCAGGGCGAGCCCGATGGCGGCGTCGCCCTCCGCCCCCGGACGGTAACCGGCCCGGGAATCCAGCGGCTTGTCCCATTGGCCCTGGGCGAACCACGACCAGCGGCCGGCCTGATCGATCGGCGCGAGGTGATAGCCGCCGATAATGAGATCGGTGGTCCCCGAACCGACCTCGACGTCGCGATCGAAACCCGCCTGGGTGAAGCTGCCGGTGGGCAGCTTGAGGCCAAGGCTGAGACCGGTCGACATGTCCGGCGAGAACCCCGAGTAGACGCCCATCAGGCGAACATCGCCGATGCTGTCGTGGGTGAATTTGGTGAGCGCGCCGCCGCCGGTGGTGGTGGTGAAGCTGCGCCGGTAGAAGGGCGCCTCGAGCATCAGGCCGAAGCCCGATTTCCACATGTGCTGGTAGCCGAGGGTGAAGAGATCGGTGCTGATCCGCTTGTCGCCGTTGTCGGCGCCCGGCGCGCCGGCCGCGCCGCTCCAGTTCTGCGTCTGGTCGAGCCGGTCGTAGGAAAGCCAGGCCGCCGAGCCGGCCCCTCCGGGGATCAGGGTGGCGTCGCCGACGTCGAACACCCCGCAGCCGCAGGCGCAGGCGCGCGCCAGACCGGGCGCGAGCGCCAGCAAGGCGGCCACGGCCGCGATCACCCTCACCCTGAACATTGGCGATCCCTTAGGGGCCATTCGACGGCCATGCTAGATGAGCTAGACGATCCAGGACCAAGAAATGTTCCCGCCCATCTGGCTGATCGCCGGGCCGACGGCCAGCGGCAAGAGCGCGCTGGCCCTGGAACTGGCCGAGCGGACCGGGGCCGAGATCATCGGCGCCGATTCGATGCAGCTCTACGCCGATCTCAGCATCCTCACGGCACGGCCTTCGGCGGCGGAGGAGGCGCGCGCACCTCACCATCTGATCGGCGTCGCCGACGCCGCCGAAGTCTGGTCGGTCGGCCGCTGGCTCACCGAGGCGATGCGGGTCTTGGGGGACCTCCGCCGGCGCGGCAAAGGCGCGATCGTGGTCGGCGGGACCGGTCTCTACTTCCGCGCCCTGACGGTCGGTCTGGCCAGCGTCCCGCCGGTCCCGCCCGGGGTGCGCGCGGCGGTCAAGGCGCGCTACGAGGCGCTCGGCGAGGCGGCGTTCCGCGAGCGGCTCGCCAGCCTCGACGCCATCGCGGCGGCGCGCATCGCCCCTGGCGATCGCCAGCGCCTGACCCGCGCGCAGGAGGTGTTCGAAGCCAGCGGCCGCTCTCTCACCGATTGGCAGGCGGATACCGCGCCGGCGCTGGCGCCGGGCCAATGGCGCGGCCTCGTGCTCACCCTTCCCCGCGCCGAGCTCTATCGCCGCATCGATGCGCGCCTGGAAACGATGAACGCTACCGGGGCGCTGGACGAGGTCAAGGCGCTGCTGGCGCGAGGGCTCGATCCCGGCCTGCCGGCGATGAAGGCCCTGGGCGTGGCCAGCTTCGCCCACCTTGGCCCCGCCGAGGCGCTGGCCGAGGCCAAGACCGAGACCCGCCGCTACGCCAAGCGCCAGATCGCCTGGTTCAATCACCAGATGGCCGACTGGCCCAGGGCGGACGCCGCCGGCGGCGTGGAAGCGGCGCTGAGCGCCCTGCAACGCTAACCTCCCGGCCTATTGGCCGTAGTCCCCCCAGCGGCGGGAGAGAACGCCAGCGCTTCTCCTCCCCCGCTGGGGGACCCCGAAGGGGTGGAGGGGGTTCAGCCGACGTTCTGATCGGTGGGACCCAACCCCGCCAGCCGATCGATCGAGAGCGCGTTGCTTTCCAGCCGCCGGGCGCGCCATTCGTCTTCCGGCCTGGCGGCGATCCAGCGTTTCAACTGGTCGCGCTCGCCAGCATAGTCGAACAACGGAACCCCCCAGCCGCAGCTGTCGGCGATGCGCTCGATATGGATGGTGATCACTGCGCGAGCGCGCTCAAAACTGGGGAACAATCGCATGGCGGCTTCAAACCCTGGCTCGTTGAAAGCCACCGCTTCGCCCCGGCCGTAGAGACGCAGGATGCTGGCCGCGCCCTCGAAGGCGCAGAACATCAGGGTGATGCGGCCGTTTTCCCTGACGTGGGCGTGGGTCTCGATGCCCGAGCCGCCGAGATCGACATAGGCCACCGTCAACGGATCGATGATCGCCAGGGAATCGTAACCCTTGGGCGAAAGGTTGATCCGGCCCGCCGCGCTCAGCGGCGCGGTGGCCACGAAGAACAGCTTCTGCGCCCTGATGAAGGCGATCAGGCGATCATCGAGGCGTTCATAGACCTTGCTCATCATCGCGCTCCTTGACCGCTTGCGCCAGGGGTGGCATTCGAGGGGCCGGTATTTCGGGAGCGACACCTGTGCGTCAAGCCAGCGTGGTAATTCTTAGGCGGCCGACCTAGGCCGGGAGATCGCCCCTCCCGCGGCCCCGGTCGGCTGCATGTCCAAGGCCCCTCGCGGGCCTTTTTCTTTGCCCCTTTGACGCCGAAAGTCCCCCGCCCATGACCATCCACCAGACCAGGACCCAGCAAGCCGAGGAGATCCTCACCGGGGCCCAGATCGTGGTCCGGGCGCTGGTCGACCAGGGGGTCACCGATCTTTTCGGCTATCCCGGCGGCGCGGTGCTGCCGATCTACGACGCCCTCTTCCACGAGCCGCGCCTGCGCCACATCCTGGTCCGCCACGAGCAGGGCGCGACCCACGCCGCCGAAGGCTACGCCCGCTCCACCGGCAAGGTCGGAGTGGTGGTGGTCACCTCCGGCCCGGGGGCCACCAACGCGGTCACCGGCATCGTCGATGCGCTGATGGACTCCATTCCCCTGGTGGTGATCACCGGCCAGGTGCCCACCCACCTGATCGGCACCGACGCCTTCCAGGAATGCGACACGGTGGGCATCACCCGCTCGTGCACCAAGCACAACTACCTGGTGAAGGACGTCGCCGATCTGCCGAGGATCATGCACGAGGCCTTCCGCATCGCCGCCGGCGGCCGGCCGGGCCCGGTGGTCATCGACGTTCCCAAGGACGTGCAGTTCGCCTCCGCCCCATACGCCGGGCCGGACGCGGCGGCGCCGATCCACGCCTATAAGCCGGCGCGCGCACCCGATCCCCGCGCCATCGCCCAGGCGGCGGCGCTGATCGCTGACGCCAGGCGCCCGGTCATCTACAGCGGCGGCGGGGTGATCAACGCCGGGCCGGCCGCGTCGATGGCGCTGCGCGAGCTGGCGGCGCTGACCGGCGCGCCGGTGACCTCGACGCTGATGGGCCTGGGCGCCTTCCCCGCCGACGACCCGGCCTGGCTGGGCATGGTCGGCATGCACGGCGCGTTCGAAGCCAACAACGCCATGCACGACTGCGATGTGATGATCGCCGTGGGCGCGCGCTTCGACGACCGGGTCACCGGGCGGCTGGACGCCTTCTCGCCGGGCTCGAAGAAGATCCACATCGACATCGACGCCTCCTCGATTAGCAAGGTGGTGCGCGCCGACGTGGCCATCCGCGCCGACGCGGGCGAGGCGCTCGCCGCCCTCAACCAGGCGATCAAGGGCCAGCGGCGCGAGGCCAACGGAGAGCCGCTGGCCGCGTGGTGGGCGAGGATCGGGGCCTGGCGGGCGCGGCGCTGCTTCGCCTATCGGCCCTCGCTGGAGGTCATCAAGCCGCAATACGCCATCGAGCGCCTCTACGCCCTGACCCGGGGCCGCGATGTCTACATCACCACCGAGGTTGGCCAGCACCAGATGTGGGCGGCGCAGTACTTCCGCTTCAACCAGCCCAACCGGTGGATGACCTCGGGGGGCCTGGGCACCATGGGCTATGGCCTGCCGGCCGCCATCGGGGTGCAGATCGCCCATCCCAAGAGCCTGGTGATCGACATCGCCGGCGACGCCAGCGTGCAGATGACCGTGCAGGAGATGTCCACCGCCATCCAGCACGACCTGCCGATCAAGGTGTTCATCCTCAACAACGAGTGGATGGGCATGGTCCGCCAGTGGCAGCAGCTGCTGCACGGCGAGCGCTACAGCCACTCCTATTCCGCCAGCCTGCCGGATTTCGTGAAGCTGGCCGAGGCCTATGGGGCGATGGGCCTTCGGGCCTCGCATCCGGACGAACTCGACGGGCTGATCGAGGAGATGATCGATACGCCCCTGCCGGTGATCCTCGACTGTCGGGTGGAGCGGGCGGAGAACTGCTTCCCGATGATCCCCTCGGGCAAGGCCCATAACGAGATGCTGCTCGGCGAAGAGGCGGCCGACATCGGATCGGTGATCGACGAAGCGGGAAGGAAGCTGGTGTGAGCGATCAGACGCAAGAGGCGCCGGCCAGCGCCTATGACATGGGCCACACGGTCGAGGCCGAGGATCTGGCCACCTTCGCGGTGCTGGTCGACAACGAGCCCGGTGTACTCCACCGCGTGGTCGGCCTGTTCGCCGCGCGCGGCTATAACATCGAGAGCCTGACCGTCGCCGAGACCGACCGCAACGCCCACACGAGCCGCATCACCATCGTCACCCGCGGCACGCCGCACGTGCTGGCCCAGATTGAGGCCCAGCTGGAGAAACTCATCTCCACCCGCCACGTTCAGAACGTCACCCGCGATCCCAACGGGGTCGAGCGCGAGCTGGCCCTGGTCAAGGTGCGCGGCGTCGGCGCCGATCGGGCCGAGGCGCGCGATGTGGCCCAGATTTTTCGCGCCCGGGTGATCGACACCAACTCCGAAAGCTTCATCTTCGAGATCAGCGGCGCGCCAGGCAAGATCGACAAGTTCGTCGATCTGATGCGGCCGTTGGGCTTGGTGGAAGTCTCGCGCACCGGAGTGCTGTCGATCGAACGCGGCGAGCTGAAGCTTTAGAAACCACGCCCACCTTCGACCCTTGCGGCGTCGGCCAGGGCCCGGTCGAGCGTGAGCAGCGGCACACCCAGCCGGCAGGCGAGCTCCAGATAGCTGGCGTCATAGGCGCTCAGGCGATGTCGGCGCGCGAGGCCGAGAACCTCACCAGCTTCCCGGTCGATCTGGATCGGCAGACGCGAAATCCGGTCGAGAAATCGCTCCGTGCCGCTCTCTTCGATGCGCCCGCGGCGCTCGCCCGCCAGCAGGGCGTTACGCAACTCCAGCAACCATAACGCCGGAGCTCGTGCGTCTTCGTCTCGTAGACGTTCGAGCGCTGCCGCCGCCCCGGGATGCTCCTCGTCATCGAATGCCCAACTGATGGCGATCGATGCGTCGATCACGAAGGTCAAGTCCTTCGGCCCTCATCACGCAAGGAGAGCAGTTCTTCGACAGTGATCTTGCCGTTGCGCCGCCCCAACGCGCGAATGTCCTCGATCGCCGCGGATACGTCGGCACGGCGATGCTCGGCCTCGGGTTGAAGCCGAGCGATCGGCCGCCCGTGACGGGTGATGATCACCGTCTCGCCCTGTTCGACATCGTCGAGAAGCCGCAACAGGTGGATCTTCGCTTCCGAAGCTTGGACAATCACACTCACGAGTTTTGACCAGTCGTTATCACTAGTTGAATATATCCGCGGGTGGCGTGCCGTCAAGGCGGAATTGACATTTTGCAACTTTAGTGGTCGTATTTCGTCGCTCGGCTCGCCCTGACCGCGAGCCAGAGCCACCGCAACTACGGTGACTCTACGGCGTTTCCGCCGCCATCGCCTGGCCGATGAAGGCGAACATCTCTGGCGTCAGCGGTAATTTCGGCGCGGCGGCCGGATCGGCCATGGCGTCGCGCCACACCGCGCCGGCGCGGTTCCAGAGATCGGGATCGCCGCCGGTGAACGCTTCCACCTGGGCCTTCCAGCGCCGGGCGAGATCGCGCGCCGCGGCGCTGGTGGGATCGCCCTCGGCCATCAGGGCCTTGGCTTCGGCGACCAGCGCGTCCCATTGGGCGCCGATCGTCTCCTGGTCGAAGGAACGCGTGGCGGCGGCCTCGATCTCGGCCGGCGAAAAGTGGGCGCGAACGTGCGTATCGAGCAGCGCTCCGAGTTCTTTCTGGCCTGATTTCAACGGCATGGTGGTCTCCTTGGCGAGCATTGCGAGGTCGTCGGTGGAAAGGTCCTGGCCGCCGGCCAGCCGGCGCCTGGCCGCCCGCACCAGGCTGAGCGCGCGCTGGGCGCGCTGGGCGTCGGCAGCCAGGGCGGCCTCGTGGACCGCGAGCACCTGGTCCAGGCTGGCGTGGCCGTGGACAAGCACTTCGGCGATGCGCGCCAGCGGCAGGCGCAGCGCCTTGAGCGCCAGCACCTGATGCAGGCGCGCGATCTCGGCGGCGCCGAACCAGCGCCAGCCGTTCTCGCCGCGCACCGGCCTGATCAGGCCGCGCTGCTCGTAGAGCCTGAGAGCCTTGGCGCTGACACCGAGGCGGCGGGCCACCTCGGCGGGTGATAGCAGGGGTTCGGTCTTAGCCATGCGGCGCTTGTGCGGCCCGCCCCTGGGGCCGGGTCAAGGGCGAAAATCAGCCCTCCTGGCGGACCACAGGCGGGACCCAGTCGGGACTGAGGGCCTTGGACGGGTGGCTGCCGCTGACTTCGCCCATGAACGGCGCCATCAGGCTGTAGCCCAGCAGCGCCTGCAGGCTGGGCGCCATCGCCGCCACGCGCTCGCGCGGGACGCCCAGGAACCAGTTCTCCTGGGTTCTCGCCCAGGGCTGGCAATACTGATTGGTGTAGCCGAGCCGCACGGCGTCGCTGCGATTGGCGCCCGCTCCATGGACCAGGGTGCCGGCGAACACCGCCGCCGCGCCGGGCGGCATGGTCAGGGCGATCCTGTTTCCATCGCCCCTGCGGGCGCGGTCCACAGCATCCTCTCCCCAGGCGTGGCTGGCGGGGATGGCGATCGTCGCGCCGTTCTCGGGGGTGAAGGCGTCGACGGCGCCGATGACGCTGATCCCCAGCGGCGCCCTTGGCCTTGGGAACGGGTAGAAGGTATCGTCGAAGTGCAGCGACTGGGCCGCCTCGCCAGGGTGGATGGCGATGGCGTGGCTGGCGCTGAGCAGGAAACCCGGCGCCAGGAAGCCGCCGACCACGGCCAGGATGCGTGGATCGACGGCGATCTCCTGGAATACCTTGCCGCGCGCCACCAGGGTGTAGACGCGCTCGGTCTTCAGGCCCTCGAACCGATTGCGCCCCCGCCAGCGACCCACGAAGGGCGCCAGCGCGGCGCGAAAACGGGTCAGGCCCTCGGCGTCGAGAACGCCCTCGATGATGGTGTAGCCGTCGCGGCGAATGCGGGCGATGTGCGCCTGCGCATCGAAGACCTCGGCTAGCCCAGTTGGCGCGTCCATGGCGTCCTCCTCGCGTGAGGAGACTACACCCCCTGGCGCGCCGATCAGCCATGTTGTGGCTGGCCGATCGGCGCCCGGCGGTTTCTAGCGCGGCTGGTAGCCGTTATCGGGCGGCGGCTGGTTCTGGTCGCGCTGGTCGCGGTTCCGATCCCGCCAGTCGCCGTTCCGGTCGCGGTTCCGATCCCGCCAGTCGCCGTTGCGGTCGCGGTTGCCTTGGTTGCGCCAGCCGCGATGCCAGCCTTGGTCGTGGCCGCGATCGTAGCGCCAGCCGTGCCAGCCGGATGGACCGCCCCAGCCCAGGCCGCGCCGCCAGGCGTAGCCGCACCAATAGTAGCCCGGACCACGCCAGCCATTGAGGTACCAGCAGTAGTTGCGGCCGCGCCACATCCACTGGGCCTGCACCAGGCTCACCGGATCGCTGGCGCTGTAGACGTCGGAAATCAACGCGCCGCCGGTCGGCTCGGCCGCCCAGGCGCCGGCAGGCCCAGCGATGGCGCCCGCCGCCAGAAGGCAAGCCAGGGATTGTCGCAAGATGGTCATGGGAGAGGCTCCTCTTTGCAATTCGCCTCTCCCATAGTTCGCCGGAACCTTGGCGGTTCCAAGACCAGCTTGACCATGAACTCAGCGGCGATGACCCTCGTGACGACCCTGGTCGTGGCCGTTCCAGCCATGGCCGCGGCCCTGACGCCCGTGCCAACCTTCGCGGCCGCGCCAACCTTCGCGGCCGCGCCAGCCTTCACGGCCGCGCCAACCGTCGTGATCGCCACGCCAACCTCGGGCGTACCAGCCGTTCCAGCCCCACGGGCCGCCCCAGCCCCAGCCCCGCCGCCAGGCGTAGCCGCACCAGTAGTAGCCGGGTCCACGCCAACCCTCCGGGTACCAGCAATAGTTGCGCCCACCCCAGACCCATTGGGTCTTTTCCAGGACCGGCGGCTGGGCAGAATCGTAAACACCGATGGCCAGTCGCGCGCCGCCGGCGTCGAACAAGGACGCGGCCGAGACGCCGCCGGCGAGAGCGGTCGCCGCCGCCGCGCCCGCAATCAGCGCAGGAAGTGTTTTCATTGCTTGTCTCCCTTCCTTCCCTCGGAGGTTTTGTCCGCGATCGGCAATGAACCGGCCATGAACCGATCGGTCAGCTTGCTCTTCACGTCGGCGCGTGCAGCGCCTATCTTTGAGGAGTTCGGACTTCGGTCCTGACTATGGAGATAAACGCGCGCGTAATAACCGGACTGGACCCGGGTGCGATTCCCGGCGGCTCCACCAATTCCTCGCTCCGCGTTATCGGCGGAGCGCCATGGGGCCGATCAGCATCGACAGACGTCTAAAGGCGTTGCTTTCTCTCGGCGTGGCTCACCGTTTCGGGCCGAAAAACTAACTGCGAACGATAACTTCGCTCAAGAGCATGCCCTCGCCGCGTAATGCGGTGCGGTCGTGTTCGACCTCTGAAGTCCTGAGGCCTTAGCAGCCTCAGGCGGGGCTCGGGGAGCGCCTGGCAACAGAAGCTCCCCACCGTTCCATCGCCCAGCTTAATTTTCGCCCGCTTCGCCCGCCGCCCTTGGCCTTGGCCGCGGCGAGAGGTAACTTTGCAGCGATGGCCCGGGACGAAAAATCCAAGGATCGGATCGGCTACGAAGCCCTGCAGCAGGATGCTCTGCGCGGGGTCGTCCGCGGGGCCCTGGAACGGGCCGCGACGCCAAGGGGGCTGCCCGGCGACCACCATTTCTACGTCAGCTTCCGGACCGATTTTCCAGGCGTGGTCCTGCCCGAGGAGTTGCTCGCCCGCTATCCGGAGGAGATGACCATCGTCCTGCAGAATCAGTTCTGGGACCTCGCCCCGGGCCCGGACGGTTTTTCCGTCACTCTGCAGTTCAGCGGCCAGCCGAAGAATCTCAATGTCCCCTACGCGGCGATGACCAGGTTCTACGACCCGAGCGTGCAGTACCTGTTGCAGTTCACCCCCTCCCAACCGGCCGCGCGCGCCGCGCCGAGGGCGGAGCCAGTGGCTGAAGCCGAGGCCAGCGAGGGCCCGAAGGTCGTTTCGCTCGACCAGTTCCGCAAAAAGTAGACCCTGATGAGCGCCGCCGCGCCGGAGGCGCCCTCCGATGAGGATCTGCTGGCGCGGTTCACCAGCACGCGGCGCTCGCCGCCCAGCTCGGTGACCCTCGGCTTCAGGATGCTGCGGGTCAGTCAAAGCGAACGTCTGGTCGAGATCGAATTCGACGCCAGGGCCGAAGTGATGGCCAATCCCATGAAGCAGATCCAAGGCGGCTATCTGTGCGCCATGCTCGATGAGTGCATGTCGGTGGCCTGCATGGTGGCCTCCGGCATGAGCCACGTCGCCCCGACGGTGGAGATGAAGACCAGCTTCTTCCGCCCGGCCATGCCCGGCAAGCTGCGCGGCGTGGGCAAGGTGGTGCGCTGGGGCAAGACCATCGCCTTCACCGAGGGCGAAATCTTCGATGGCGAGGGGCGGATTCTCGCCAAGGCCACGGGAACCGCATTGCCGACGCCGTTCGCCAACTACAAATGAGGCGGATGCGGCGCGCCTGGTGGATCATCGCGGCCCTGCTCCTGGCGGCGCGCCCGGTGGCGGCCGCCGCGTCGCTGCAGGGCTGGGCGGCGGTGGTCATCTCCGGCGATAATGAAGGCGCGCATGTGCGCAGCCACACCGAGGCGTTCGACAACGCCAGGCGCGACCTTTCGCGGACTTTCGAGCGCCTTGGCGTCTCTCCGGCCAATCTGGCCCAGTTCTCGGTCGAGCCGGACCGTCATCCCGACGCCGCGCCGGCGCGGCTTGACGACATCGCTCGCACACTGCGCGGCCTGGCCTCGCGGGCCAGGGATGGGTGCCTGGTCTACCTCACCTCGCATGGCTCCGAGGACGGCGCGGTGCTTGGCGATCGCCTGCTGGCGCCCGCCGCGCTCGCCGGCGTTGTCGACGGCGCCTGCGGATCGCGGCCGAGCGTGGTGGTGGTTTCCGCCTGCTACTCGGGCGTTTTCGTCCCGGCGCTGGCCGAGCCCGATCGGCTGGTGATCACCGCCGCGCGGCGCGATCGATCGTCCTTCGGCTGCGGGGAAAGCGACAAGTATCCGTTCTTCGACCAATGCGTGCTCGAATCGGCGGCCGCATCGCCCGACTTCGTGGTCCTGGGCAAGAAGGTCCGAGCCTGCGTGGCCAGGCGCGAGCGGGCCGAGGGCATGCGCCCGCCATCCGAGCCGCAGATCGACGTCGGGGCCCGATTCCACAGTCCGGAATTCGCGCGCCGGGGAGGCCGTTGAATGAGCAAGACGCGCACCGAAACCGACAGCTTCGGTCCGATCCAGGTCGCCGCCGACCGCTATTGGGGAGCCCAGACCGAGCGCAGTCTGCGCAACTTCCGTATCGGCTGGGAGAAGCAGCCGGCCCCGATCGTCCGCGCCCTCGGCATCGTCAAGCGCGCCGCCGCCGAGACCAACATGGCGCTCGGCAAGCTCGACCCGAAGCTCGGGGAGGTGATCCTCGCCGCGGCGCAGGAAGTCATCGAGGGCAAGCTCGACGCCCATTTCCCCCTGGCGGTCTGGCAGACCGGCTCGGGCACGCAGTCGAACATGAACGCCAACGAGGTGATCGCCAATCGGGCCATTGAGATGCTCGGCGGGGCGCTGGGCTCGAAGACGCCGATCCATCCCAACGACCACGTCAACATGAGCCAGTCGTCCAACGACACCTATCCGACGGCCATGCACATCGCCGCCGCCGAGGAGATCAGCCATCGCCTGGTCCCGGCCTTGCAGACCTTGCGCAACGCCCTCAACGACAAGGCCCAGGCCTGGGCCGACATCATCAAGGTCGGCCGCACCCACACCCAGGACGCCACCCCGATCACGCTCGGACAGGAATTCAGCGGTTACACCCGTCAGGTCGAAAACGGCGTCGCCCGCGTCGAGGAAAGCCTGCCGATGCTGATGCAGCTGGCGCAAGGCGGCACGGCCGTGGGCACCGGCCTCAACGCCCCGGTCGGCTTCGCCGAAATGGTGGCCGAAAAGATCGCCGCGATCACCCGCCTGCCGTTCACCAGCGCGCCGAACAAATTCGAGGCGCTGGCCGCCCACGACGCCATGGTCTTCACCCATGGAGCGATGAACACCGTCGCCGCCAGCCTGTTCAAGATCGCCAACGACATCCGCTACCTCGGCAGCGGCCCGCGCTCGGGCCTTGGCGAACTGGCTTTGCCCGAAAACGAGCCCGGCTCGTCAATCATGCCCGGCAAGGTCAATCCGACCCAGTGCGAGGCCTTGACCATGGTCTGCACCCAGGTGTTCGGCAACCAGGCCTCGATCACCTTCGCCGGCGCCTCGGGCCAGTTCGAGCTCAATGTCTTCAACCCGGTGATGGCCTACAACTTCCTGCAGTCGACCCGGCTGCTGGCCGACGCGGCGGTCAGCTTCACCGAGCACTGCGTGGTCGGCATCGAACCCCGGCTCGACAACATCGCCGCCGCGCTCAGCCGATCATTGATGCTGGTCACCGCGCTGGCGCCGCACCTCGGCTACGACGCCGCCGCCAAGATCGCCAAGGCGGCTCACGTCAACGGGACGACGCTGCGCGAAGAGGCGGTTGGCGGGGGCTACGTCACCGAGGCGCAGTTTGACGACTGGGTGCGGCCGGAGAAGATGATCCGACCGGAGGACTAGGCCCGCCGATGCACCGCGAAATCGGCCAGGGCCTCCAGGCCTTCGCGCCACGGGCCTGGCGCGAACTCGTCAAGCGCGCGCTTGGCCCGGCCGGCGTAGTCGGCCGCCAACGCCAAGGTCGCGTCCAGCGCCCCGGCGGCCAGCAGCAGTTCGCGGGCACGGCGGAAGTCGTCCGCGGTCTGCTCGCAGCGGCCGATGACCCGCTCGAAAAACGCTCGCTCGCGATCCGGCAGGCGGTTCATGGCCAGGATCAGGGGCAGGGTCGCCTTGCCTTCGCGGAAGTCGTCGCCGGCGTTCTTGCCCAGCAGCTCGGTGGCGCCGCCGTAGTCCAGGGCGTCGTCAGCCAGCTGGAAGGCCAGACCGAGGTTGAGACCGAAATCATGCAGCGCCTGGGACCTGGACCGCGGCGCGCCGGCCGAGACCGCGCCCGCCTCGGCGGCGGCGGCGAACAGGGCCGCGGTCTTGGCCGAGATGATCTCCAGATAGGTGGCCTGATCGAGCGCCAGGTCGCGGGCGCGGCTCATCTGCAGCACCTCGCCCTCGGCGATCACCCGCGAGGCCCGCGCCAGGATCTCCAGCGCCCGCATCTCGTTGGTCTCGACCATCAGCTCGAAGGCGCGGGCGAACAGAAAATCGCCAACCAGCACCGCCGGCGGGGCGCCCCAGATCAGATGCGCCGCGGTCTTGCCGCGCCGCAGGTGCGAGGCGTCGACGACGTCATCGTGCAGCAAGGTCGCGGTGTGGATGAATTCGACCGCCGCCGCCAGCTTGAGCACGCCCTCCTCGCGCCCGCCGGCCAGACGCGAGGCGGCGATGGTAAGCAGGGGCCGAAGCCGCTTGCCGCCGGCGTTGATGATGTGGTCGGCGAGCGCCGGGATCACCGCCACTGGGCTCCCCGTCCGTTCGATGATCAGCGCGTCGACCCGCCTCATGTCGGGCGCAGCTCGCGCCATCAGGGCGTCGATGGCGCCCTCGGGGCGATCGATAACGGCTCTGGCTGCTTCCAACGCTGAGGTCCTTGACACCATTGGCTTCAACGCGCCGGCCGCCGTTGCGGTGCGACAATGCTGGCGCGATAGGTCACGGTCAAGCCGCGATGCCGGAGGTGTGAGTGGCGAACGAGACCGAGGATGCGCTTCTGAACGGACGGTTGCGCCTGCGCCAGGCGCGCGAAGGTTATCGCGCCGGCATGGACGCCGCCCTGCTGGCCGCGGCTTGCGACGCCGGCCCTGGGGCGCGCGTGCTGGAGGCCGGATGCGGGGCCGGCGCGGTGCTGCTGGCGGCGGCCGTGCGCCGGCCGGAGGTGCGATTTGTCGGCATCGAACGCGATCAGGAAGCGCTGGCGCTGGCGGGGCGGAACATCGCCCTCAACGGTCTCGAAACGCGGGTGAGCGTGGGCGCCGGCGATGTCGGCGCGCCGCCGCAGCAGGTCGGGTTCGATCAGGTGCTCGCCAATCCGCCGTTCTTCGATAGCGAGAAGAGCCTGCGGGGCCCCGCACCCGCCAAACGCGGGGCATGGATCGCCGAGCAAGGCCTGGACGCCTGGATCAATTTCCTGATCGGCGCGCTGCGCGAGGGCGGCTCGGCGATCATCATCCACCGCGCCGACCGGCTCGGCGACCTGCTGGCCCTGCTGGCGCCCAAAGCCGGTTCGGTCCAGGTGCGCCCGGTGCATCCCTTCGCCGACGCGCCAGCCGGCCGGGTGCTGGTGCGGGCGGTCAAGGCGGGGCGCGCGCCGCTCAAGGTGCTGCCGGCGCTGGTCCTGCATCCACGCCAGGGCGCCAAGCATACGCCCGAGGCCGAGGCGATCCTACGCGGCGAGGCGGATCTTGCCTGGCTCTAGCTGCCGGTACATGCGCCAGAGCTGTGTTGCGCCGGCGCCCACGCCCAGAAATCCAAGCAGGATGGCATAGCCGATCGGCGCGCCCAGGCTCAGCATGCCCGCGGCGGTCAAGCAGGCGGCGGCGCAACCGATGTCCCAGCCCGCTTCGCCGGCCACTTGACCACGCAACGGACAGGGCGAGGCCTTGAGGAGATTGTAGGTCGCCCCGCCGATGGTCGGGGAAATGATCGGGATCAACAAGGCGCCCAGAGCGTTGGCGGCCACCGCCAGCCAGGGGACAGCGAGACTGGCGGCGCGCACGGCGACGATGGCGGCGGCAAGCGTGTAGGCGATGGTGATCGCCATCCGCCAGCGGCCGGCGTCGATCCTCGGCCCAATGAGGAGGCCGCAGGCAGCGCCGGTCACACCGGCCAGGGCCATGGCCCCGCCGTAGGCGGAGATGCTACGGCCGAGGCTCATGAACAGCCCTATCTGCCAGACGAAAAGCCAGCAGGCGTCAAACCAGCCGTCGGTGACGTAGAACAACACCAGATCGCGCGAGGCGCGCCAGGCGCCCGGCGCCCTGGCTTTCACCGGCACGTCCGGCGCGCCCAACAGTGGCAGAGCGGAGGCCGCTTGCACCAGGCCGACCATGGCGAAGGTCGGTCCCGGCCCAATGGTCACCAGACCCGCCGCGCCCAGCAGCGGGGCGACGATGCCGATCGCCGCCGCCAAGGCCTCACGCACCCCGATTTGGTGGCCGCGATGATGGGCGTCGCCGACGGTGGCGAAGTAGGCGTTGAAGCTCGGCCAGTAGAGCACATCGCCGAGCGCCGAGGCGGCGATCAGGCCCACCAGCGGCCAGCCCGGGCCGTGCACGGCGGCCAGACAGGGATACTGCAATCCCATCCCCAAGGCGCCGGCGATCAGCACCGCCTTGAGGCCGAAGCGCACGGACAACGGAGTCAGCGCGGGGCGCAACCAAAAGCGCGCGGTATAGATCGCCGCCATGATCGCCAGCGTGGCCGGAGCGGAAAAGCCGGCGCGCAGCAGGAAGACGAGGAAGAACACCCCGCCTGCGCCTTGGGCCAGGGCCTGGATGCCGTAGTGAAGGTTGACGCGGTTGACCGCGTCGTTGGCGAAAAATGCCATTTTTGAAGGCTCGTGGAGGAAACGCGCTGGAAGGGCCGGAACCAGAGGCTCCGACGGGCGGTCACGGCTGAGGGCTGAACAGCCCTAAGCGCTCAACGGCTGATGCTGACGCCGGGCATCGCTTGTCGCTCCCAAGGTCGACGGACCGGCTTTGCCATGGCCCGCGGCCCCTGACAAGCCGCCCTAGTTGCGCGCCTGATCGACCAGCTTGTTCTTGGCGATCCAGGGCATCATCGCGCGCAACCGGGCCCCGACCTCCTCGATCGGATGCTCGGCGTTACGCCGGCGCGACGCCTTGAAGGCCGCCAGACCGGTCTGGTTCTCGGCGATGAAGTCCCTGACGAACCGGCCCGACTGGATGTCGTCGAGGATGCGCTTCATCTCGGCCTTGGTCTCACCGGTCACCACCCGCGGGCCGCTGACGTATTCGCCGTATTCGGCGGTGTTGCTGACCGAATAGTTCATGTTGGCGATGCCGCCCTCATAGATCAGATCGACGATCAGCTTCACCTCGTGCAGGCATTCGAAATAGGCCATCTCCGGGGCGTACCCGGCCTCGACCAGGGTTTCAAACCCGGCCCGGATCAGCTCCACCAGCCCCCCGCAGAGCACTGCCTGCTCGCCGAAGAGGTCGGTCTCGCATTCCTCCCGGAACGTGGTCTCGATCACCCCCGAGCGGCCGCCGCCGATGGCCGAGGCGTAGGCCAGGCCAAGGTCGAGGGCATTGCCGGTGGCGTCCCTGGCGACCGCGATCAGGCACGGCACCCCGCCGCCACGCAGGTATTCGCTGCGCACGGTGTGACCCGGACCCTTGGGGGCGACCATCAGCACATCGACGCTGGCCTTGGGCTCGATAAGCCCGAAATGGATGTTGAGACCGTGCGCGAAGAGCAGCGCCGCGCCGTCCCGGATGTGGGGCGCGATCTCGTTCTCGTAGATGCCGCGCTGCAGCTCGTCCGGGGCCAGGACCATGATCAGATCGGCCCACGCGGCCGCCTCGGCGACGCCTTTGACTTCCAGGTTCTCAGCCTTGGCCTTGGCGGCGGAGGCCGATCCCGGCCGCAGGGCCACCGCGACCTGCCCCACCCCGGAATCGCGCAGGTTGAGCGCGTGGGCGTGGCCCTGCGAGCCGTAGCCCACGATCGCGATCTTCTTGTCGAGCAGGCGGGCGAGGTCGGCATCGCGATCGTAGTAGACGCGCATGAGTGGACTCCGGGTAAGGGCGGGCTGGGCGGGGCCGCGTTGCACAGAGTTTTGCCGGCCTCGTCAAGCGAAGTTGCTGTGGATGAGCGCGCGCCCCATCTCCCGGGCGACCGCCGATTCGGTCTAGAGTTCCTTCGATGAGCGCCGCGCCCGATCCGTATCCGCCGGAGACTGCCGAGCGGCAGTACCTCGATCTGCTGGCCGAGATCATCGCCGCCGGCGAGCGTCGTGATGATCGCACCGGCGTCGGGACGCTCAGCCTGTTCGGCCGCCAGCTCCGCTTCGATCTGGCGCGCGGCTTTCCCCTGCTGACCACCAAGAAGGTGCATTTCCGCTCGATCGTCGTTGAGCTGATCTGGTTCCTGCGCGGTGAGACCAACGTCCGCTGGCTGCAGGAGCGCGGCTGCAGCATCTGGGACGAATGGGCCGATGAGAGCGGCGAGCTAGGGCCGGTCTATGGCAAGCAGTGGCGTTCGTGGGCGGCGCCCGATGGGCGGGTGATCGACCAGATCACCGCCGTGGCCGAGGCGATCAAAGACAATCCGGGCAGCCGCCGGCATATCGTGTCGGCGTGGAATCCGGCCGATGTCGAGGCCATGGCGTTGCCCCCCTGCCACTGCCTGTTTCAGTTCCACGTCGCCCGCGGGCGCCTTTCCTGTCAGCTTTACCAGCGCTCGGCGGACGTGTTCCTGGGCCTGCCGTTCAACATCGCCAGCTACGCGCTTCTGACCCATCTGATGGCCAGGGAGACGAACCTTGGCGCCGGCGATCTGGTGATAACCCTGGGCGATGCGCACCTTTATCTGAACCACCTCGACCAGGCGCGCCTTCAACTCTCGCGCGAGCCCCTGCCCTTTCCGAACTTGCACTTAGCTCCCCAGGCGAGCCTGTTCGCGATCGAGCCGGAGGACATCACCCTGGAGGGGTATCGCGCACATCCGGCGATCAAGGCGCCCATCGCCGTCTGATGGTGGGCTTGACCTTGGGGCCAGTGGCGCGGGCGGCCAACGGGGTCATCGGCCGGGCGGGGGTTCTCCCCTGGCGGCTCAAATCCGACATGGCCCTGTTCCGCGCCCTGACCATGGGCAAGCCGGTGATCATGGGGCGGCGAACCTGGGACAGCCTGCAGAAAAAGCCGCTGCCCGGCCGCTTCAATATCGTCCTCAGCCGCGATGGCAGCTTCGCGCCCGCTGGCGCCATTGTGTGCGAGGACTTCTCCGAGGCGGTGGAGATGGCGAAGGAACAGGCTGGCGAGGATGGCGTCCCGGAGGTGTGCGTCATCGGCGGGTTGGCGCTCTTCGAGTTGGCTCTGCCGCGGGCTCGGCGCATCTATCTGACCGAGGTCGCCGCATCACCCGAGGGCGACGTCTTTTTCCCACCTTTCGACGAGGCGGCGTGGACCGAGGTGCGGCGCGAGGCCCATGCCGCGGGCGATGACGACGACCACGCCTTTGTCTTCCGGGTTCTGGAACGGTAGCGTGCCGAATCTGGCTGGAGATTCAGAAATTCGCATCTGACCTCCGCCACCCACTAGCGAATTTCTGAAGAGGCGGCATGGATATTCAACTCGTCACCGATGACCTGGGCTTCCCCGAAGGTCCGATCGCCATGGCCGACGGCTCGGTCATTCTCACCGAAATCGAGCGCGGGCGCCTGACCAGGGTCTCGCCCGATGGAGCCAAGACCACCGTATCCGAGTGCGACGGGGGCCCCAATGGCGCGGCGATCGGCCCGGACGGGGCGATCTGGGTGACCAACAACGGCGGCTCGTTCCAGTGGCTGAAGCAGGATGGCCTGACCATTCCCGGGCCGACGCCACCCACGCACGAGCGCGGCTATATCCAGCGCGTCGACATCGCCACCGGCAAGGCGGAGACCGTCTACGACAGCTGTGACGGCGAGATCATCTTCAGCCCCAACGATCTGGTGTTCGACCGCCAGGGCGGCTTCTGGTTCACCGACCACGGCGCCTCGACGTCCAGGGGACGGAACTACGGCGGCCTCTACTACGCCCTCGCCGATGGCTCGAAGATCACCCGGGTGCGCGACCACATGATCTCGCCCAACGGCGTCGGCCTCTCGCCCGATGAGAAGATCGTCTACGTCGCCGACACCCATCTTGGCCGCCTTTGGGCGGTCGACCTCGCCCGCCCAGGCGAGGCTGCTCCCTCGCCGGGGTTCGCGCCTGGCCGCGTGGTGAAGAATCTTGAGGGCTATCAGCTGCTCGACAGCCTGGCGGTGGAGGCGGGTGGCAAGGTGTGCGTGGCGACGATCATCAACGGCGGCATCACCGCTTTCGACCCCGACGGATCGATCGAGCACTTTCCGTTCCCGGACCTTGTCACCACCAACATCTGCTTCGGCGGGGCCGACATGCGCGATGCGTGGGTGACCTGCTCGTCGACCGGCAAGCTGTACAAATGCCGCTGGCCGCGCCCGGGCCTGAAGCTGAATTTCAACGCTTGATCGTTCAGCCGTCGTTCAGGCCGGGGCGTGTAAGATTGGCGCTAAATTGGGGTTCTGACTCTCGAAGGGGCATGACCATGTCCAGCAGATCGGCGGCTTTGGGCTTGGCCGCCGCAATCGCCATCGCCGCCCCGCCGGCTTGGGCGCAGATGCACAGCGGCCACTTCGGCGGCGGCATGGGTGGCGGTCACATGGGTGGCGGTCACATGGGTGGCGGCGGCCACTTCGCCGGAACCCGCCATTTCGGCGGCCCCACGAGGGGGCCCACAAACGGCCTCTCCAGCGGGCGTTTCAGCGGCCGGAGCTGGAATTCAGGGACTTGGCGCGGGAGCGGGTTTGGCGATCATGACTGGCATGGCCGGCATTGGTGGTGGAGCGGTGGCTGCTGCGGCTTTTGGGGACTGGGTTGGGGCTGGTGGGGCGATCCGTTCTGGGGCGCGGACTTCTTCCCCAGCTACGACTTCGCCCCTTCGGTCGAGACCCTGGACGACCTCCCCGACTATGGCCCTCCGGCGCCGCCGGGCTATGACTGCGATGGCTGGCGCTGGGACGCAGCCCAGCAGCGCTATCTGCCGGCCAAGGTGTCGTGCGACTGAGCGAAGGGCGCGGCCTCAGCCGATCGCGTCGAGGATTTCGACTTCCGGCCGCCCAGCCAGACACGGTCCCATCTTGCGGCCGAGTTCGCGAAAGTGGTCGGTGCCGGAGTGGTGGGTCAGGGCGTCCTGGTCGCGGTAGAGTTCGAGCACCTTGTAGGTGTTGGCGTCGCCGCGGCTCCGGGTCAGCTGGTAGAGCAGGTTGCCGGGTTCATTGGCCCGCACCTTGCCGGCGAGTTCGGCGAAGATGGCCTCGAACTCCTCCCCTTTGCCGTCCTGAACCTTGATCGTGGCGACGATACCAAGCATGCCATCCTCCGCTTGAGCTGAACCGCGATCGTAGAGGCAAGCTCGAGCGTGGGGCAAGCGGCGTCGCTGCGGCTATGGCGCTATGACGCCCGTTCGCGGCCGACGAAGTCGACTTCCACGCCTTTCTTCACCGCCCCGCCAAGTTCTGCGGCATCCCAGTTGGTCAGCCGCACGCAGCCGTGCGACTGGCGCTTGCCGATCGCCTCCGGCTCGGGCGAGCCGTGGATGCCATAGGTGGGAATGGTGAGCGCGATCCAGGTCGTGCCCACCGGATTGTTCGGTCCAGGCGCGATGCGAAGTTCGCCCTTGGCGCCGCTCGGCGTGAAGGTCAGCCGTCTGGGGTCATAGAAATAGATCGGATTTCGGGCCACCGCTTTGACGGCGAAGACGCCGCTGGGCGCCGGGCGTTCGGTGCTGCCCACCGTCGCCGGATAAAGCGCGACGAGGTTGCCCTGGCGATCATAGGCGCGCACCTGGCCCAGGGTCTTGTCGACCACCACCTTGGCGGCGGCGTAGGCGCGCAGGCTCGGCCGCACCGCCGCGACCAGCAGCCTGGTTCCGGGATTGGCGAAGTTGACGCCAGGATTGAGCGCCTCGAGCAGCTTGCGGCCCATATGGAATTTGGCCGCCAGCAACTGTTCTGGGTCCGAATAGGCCAAGGCCGGGAGCCGGGCCATGACCTCATAGTTGGTGGGAACCGGACCGATGAACGGACCGGCGGTGTCGGCCGCAGTAGTCACATAGACTTCGGTCACCGGCCCCCGGTCGGCGGCGGTGAGCGACTGCAGGATCGCCCCCGGGAGGTCGGGCGCGTTCAAGCGATGCACGCCCGCATAGGCCGCCTCGGCGCGCTGGAGATTGGTCCCTTCCCGACCATCGATGACCCCGGGCGAGAAACCGGCGCGGTCGAGCAGCACCTCCAGGCGTACGATGGCCGGATCGAAGTGTCCTTTCTCAGCCGGCGGGCCCGGAGTCGCCGTCTCGATGATCCGGGCGTCAGGGGCGACCGGATCCGGCGCCGGCGCGGAGATCACCGGCGGCGGCGGAGCGGACACCACCGGCGGCGCCGGCGGCGGCGTGGGTGCGGCAACCTGATGCGCCGGCAACGGCTTATGGACTGGCGCGGGCTGGCAGGCCGCGAGCCCGCCGAACGCCAGACTGATCATGATCTTACGAGCACCGTTCATCGCTTCATCCACTGGCGCCCCTGACCTCGAAGGGTCCCGCGCCGGCTCAGGTTCCATCTCCGGGCCATGAACCGCCCGCTTCAGACGGTCATCGTCCTCTGCATCATCGCGCTGATGGCCGTCGCCGTGTGGCGAAGCTGCACACGAGGGGTGGTGACAGTCACCACCACGGCGCCTGTGGCCACGCCGGTCTACAGGTCCCTCGCCGTGGCCGGCGATTGCGCCCATCCAACCTCGTTCGCCGCCGCCGCCCGCGACAACGCCTCTTCGCTGAACCAGGCGAGGTGGTCGGTATTCGGCCGACCCGAAACCGGCTGGGCCATCTATGCGCCGCTCACCGGCCATGAGATCGGGACGGCCTGCGCGGCCGACACGCCGGCCTTCGCCGCCGCCCTGGCCGCTTGGCGCTCGGCGCATGGCGGCCCGGCGAGCGGGACCATGGACGCGGCCACCCTCGACGCCTTGCGCCTGACCTGGCTCGAGCGGCGCCCGTTCCTGGCCGCGAGCGCACCCGGCTCCTGTCCCCCGGCCGCGTCGGCCGCCGAGCTGCTCACGCTCCGGCCACAGGAAGGCTACGAGGGAATGACGATCCGCCTTCGCCCGCAGGCGCTGGTCGCTTGGCGCGCCATGGTCGCCGCCGCGCGCAGGGAATCGCCGGCGATCGCCGGCGATCCGCGCCTGCTCACCATCTTCTCGGGGTTCCGCGACCCGGCCGCCGACGCGCTGCGCTGCGCCGCCGGCGGCTGCGGCCGTCTGACCAGGGCCAGCTGCTCAGCCCATCGGACCGGCCTGGCCATGGACCTCTATCTGGGCTCGGCGCCCGGGTTCCCGCCGGAGTCCGCCGCCGACGCCAACCGGCTCTATGAGTCGCAAACTCCCGCCTATCGATGGCTGGTGGCCAACGCCGCCCGCTTTGGCTTCGTCAACTATCCGTTCGAACCCTGGCACTGGGAATGGGCTGGGGCTCAGTCGCGTCCCCGCCAGCCATAGGCGACCCACGAATGGCCGCCGACGTGATGGGCTTCGATGAGGCCCTTGTCCCTGGCGCGGCCCACGCGGCCGGCGCGCATGGCCAGCGAGGCCAGACCCAGGACTCCGGAACCGACCACCGCCGCAGCGACCACCGCGGCCGCCAGGATCAGGGTCAGTATCGCGCCGACGACACCCGCCGCCGCCCAGGCGACCGACGCCGCCACCCAGGCGAGACCGCCACGGGCGTCTTTCGCCCCCCAAACCTGGCCGGCTTGGGCCATTTCTGCCCTCCGTAAGCAAAAAGCGCCGCAGTCTTCGACCTGCGATCGAGCCGCGTCAACTGCCCGGACGCCGGGCTCAACACTCCCTGGCGTCGCAGGGCGATGGATCAACGTTCGGCTCGATGCTGCAGTTTCCGCCTTGCCCTCGAGGTTGATCGCCGCAAAACAGCGGCGGTAAAAGGCCCCCTCGCCTTGGAGAGCTTCATGTTTGTTCCAGCCATCTTGCTCGCGGTTTCGCTCATGGCCGCCGAGCCGGCGACCGAGGCGCCGGTTGGCGAGCCATTGCCGCCGGGCGCGCCGCAACAGGACTATCCCCTGGCCGCGTGGTGCTACGGCGCGCTCAGCGAGTACCTCGACGTCTATGACCGGGTGAAACCCGACCTGGTGGCCATCGACAAGATGTTCGGCACTTCCAGACCCGACGAGAAGGAGCCTTACGCCGATGACATGGCGGCCGCGCGGGCCGAGTTGAAGGTCATCGGCCATGCGGTCCAGTCGGCCGAGCAAGCCAGCCCGGAGGCGATCGCGCCGCGGGGGGTGGAGGCGATCAACCTCGGGCGCAGCATCTGGCATCCGGCGGAGATGAAGACCAGGCGAGAACTGGCCAGGGCGTGGCTCACCTGGGCCCTGCCCGACCGGTGCGCCTCCAACGCCCGCGAGCTGATCGCCAAGTCGGCCCTGCTCGGCAAGGCCCTCAGCTACAACAATCCCTCAGCCACCGATGCGCCGGCGCCGCCGCCTCCGGAGCCAGCGCCCACGGCGCCGCCGCCCAGCCCCTAGGAGCGCGCTCGGAAAAAGCGGGTCAACGATCAGGCGTTTCCGCCAAAACGCATCGTGCTCAGGTGACGAACCGCGCGCCGGCCGAACCGCCTTTGCGCTCAAGCGACTGCGGATCGATCCGGCGACCGCCCCTGATCACCTCGAAATGCAGGTGTGGCCCGGTGGCCAGGCCCGAGGCGCCCACGAACGCCACCACCTCACCGCGCCTTACCTCGACGCCCGGCGCAATGCCCGGAGCCCAGGCGGAGAGATGGGCGTATCCGGTCTCGAACTTCGAACCGTGGCGGATTTTCAACCAGCGGCCATACTCGCCCGCCCAACGCGCCTCCTCCACCACCCCATCTCCGGCGGCCAGCACCGGGGCGCCCAGGGAGGCGGCGAAGTCGACGCCCTCATGCATGCGGGTGAAGCCGAGGATCGGATGCAGGCGCATCCCGAACCCCGAGCTGATCCTGACCGCGCCGACCGGGGCTGAGAGAAGCAGAGGCCCACCCATGCGGTCGCCGAGGGTGAAGTCCGAGGCCGGACAATCGCCGAAGTATTCCCCTTCGCGGGGTGACGGCGCAGGCGACAGGTTCAGTAGGTAATTCTCGAACTGCGCCATTCGCGGTTCGAACAGGCACCGGAGCAGGTCGCCTACGGCCACCGGCGCCGCGGGCGGGCCGCCCGGGGCGAACAGGGGATAGGGCCGATCATCGACACTCAGACGCAGATGCAGACTCGCGTCAGCGGCGAAGGGACCGCCGCCCGCAGGCTCCAGGCCCTCCAGGATCGCGCGCTCGACCAGCGACGTTGGCGTATCGTGGCGGCTGGTGGCGCCGGCGTCGGCGCCCAGCGCCAGCGAAGCTGTCAGAGCCGCCGCGGTCTGGGCGATAGCCGCAAACCCTCGGGCGCTCCTGCTCGCCAACCACAGTGACACCATGAATAGCTCAGCCCGGGCGCCGCAAGGCGGTCCCGCACCCCTGATCAACCCCAGCCCGGCAGAAAGCACAGGCTGGCGCACCATTGCAACGCTTCGGAGCGCGCAATTGGGATCGAAGTTCCAAATCAGCGGAACGGCGAGGGCGCCAGCACCGTGGCCCCTTTCGCGCGCAGCCGCGCATCGTCGGCCGCGCCGATCAGCGCCCGAAGTTCAGGCTCGGACTCGAGATCGGCGGCGATCCCGGCCAGGCGGGCGTCCGCGCCCAGCATATGCTGCAGCGCCTCCCACGCTGAACCGCCGCCGCCAAAGGCTTCCAGCCGCACCGCACCGCTCAGGCCGCCGAGAGCCTTGGCGCGCTCCACGGCGAGGTAGAAACCGCCCACCTGATCGACCAGCCCCAATGCCTTGGCCTGGGCCCCGGTCCACACCCGGCCGCGGGCGATCTGCTGCACCCGGGCTACCGGCAGGCGGCGGCCTTCGGCCACCCTGGCGACGAAACCCCCGTAGATGCGGTCCATCCAGGCGGCGAACGCCGCCCTTTGCGAGGCGGTCATCGGGGCCCCGGTTCCCGACGAGCCGGCGTAGTCGCCGCCGATGCTGAGTCCGTGCACGTCGACGCCCCATTTGGCCAGCGCCGGACCGAGAACGAACTTGCCGCCGAAGACGCCGATCGAGCCGGTGAGGGTCGACGGCTCGGCGATGATCTCGTTGGCCTGGGAGGCGATCCAGTATCCGCCCGAAGCGCCATAGGTCCCCATGCTGACCACCACCGGCTTGCCGGCCGCCCTGGCGGCGCGCACCGCGGCCAGGATCTGCTCGGAGGCGGTGTCCGAACCGCCGGGCGAGGAGATGCGGAACACGATCGCCTTGACGTTCTTGTCGTCGATGGCGTCGTAGAAGGCCTTGGAGAGGTCATCGGAGTGGATGGTCTGCTCGCCGGCCAGAGGATTGGGCCCGCCGCTCGTGCCGGTGACGATCGCGCCCTCGGCCGAGATCACCGCCACCTTGGGTCCGACATCGAGGCCCGATCGGGCGCGAAGCTGAGCGACGTATTGGTTGAATTCGATCAGCTTGGCCCCGTCTCCGGCGCCGGCGAGGAGCGTCGTCTCCGCGTCCCTCACCTGGCCGACGTTGTCGATCAGACCCTTGGCCTTCGCCTCGTCGGCCCCGAACGGCCCGGCCTCGATCAGCGATTCGATCTGCGCCGCCGGCCGCCGACGATCGGCGGCGACGTCGTTGATGGCGGTGTCGTACACCGAACGCATCCACGACAGCTCGGATTCGCGGTGGGCCGGGGTGTAGTTGTCGTAGAGGAACGGGTTGACCGCGGTCTTGTACTGATAACGCTGCTGATAATCGGCGATCACGCCATAGCGGTCGAACAGGCGCTTGAAGAACAGATCCTCATTGGCGATGCCGGTGACCTGGAAGGCCGAGGAAGGCTGCAGCCAGAGATCGCCGGAGGCCGCGCCCAGCTCATAGGTCGAGGTGACCAGGCCCTCGGCGTAGAGCCCCTGAGCGTGAGCGATGATCGGCTTGCCGTGGGCCCGAAAGTCGAGAAACGCCGCGCGCAGTTCGTCGGCGGCGCCGGGGGCCATGCCGGCCTCCGGCAGGCGGACCAGAAGGCCCTTGACCCGATCATCGGTCTCGGCCCGGCGCAGGGTCTGGATGATGGTCATCACGTTCTGGCCGCGCGCGCCCAGGAACGAGAACGGCGGCGGCTGGTCGGTGAGGCCGCCGCGAAGGTCCAAGTCGAGCACCGTCCGCTGCGGCGTGGCGGCTGGATGGGCGGCGGCGGCGACCAGGCTGAGCAGGATGAGCGGCATGGCGATCGCGAACAGGACGAGGCCGACCAGGACGCCCGCGACCGTCAACAGGAAGTGCTTCATGGAGGGTTCCTTGCCACCGCTTCGCCGCCCTTAGCGCGAATAGCGGTCGGGCGCCGTGGATTAATGTGCAAGGTATTGGTCGGAGTGGCAGGATTTGAACCTGCGACCCCCGCGTCCCGAACGCGGTGCTCTACCAGACTGAGCCACACTCCGATGAGGAGGCGGCCTTATAGAGGAGGGCGGAATCGGCCGCAACAGCGCCTGCCGGCGGCGGCGTTGCGCACCGGGAGGGCCTTTGCTAATCCACCGCGCTCACGCGTCCGGCGCATCGCTGATGGGGAATGGTGTAATGGTAACACTGCGGTTTTTGGTACCGTCATTCTAGGTTCGAGTCCTAGTTCCCCAGCCAGGCTCTGGCGCGCCGTCCTCGCCGCCTTTGTCATGCTGGCCGCGGCGCCCGCTGGAGCGCGCGCCGCCGGCGTCCCCCGCTACCAGCACATCTTCGTCATCGTCGAGGAAAACAAGAACTTCGCCCAGATCATGGATCCGGCGCTGGCCCCCAACATCGCCGCGCTCGCCAAGGCTTATGGGAACGCCACCCAGTTCTTCGCCGAGGTGCATCCGAGCGAGGCCAACTATGTCGCCCTGGTGGGCGGCGACACCTTCGGCATCAACGACGACGACGGCTTCACCTGTCACGCTGGCGACCAGGATCCAGGCTGCTTCGGGGCGGCGCGACCCGGCTATCCGGACCATACCGTGCATGCGCCCAATCTGGGGACCCAGCTCGAGGCCAAGGGCCTCACCTGGAAGGGTTACTATGAGAATCTGCCGGCCCCGGGCTCGCTGGCCTTCACCTCCAATGATCCCGAGATCGGCGGTGGCCGCTGGACCACCTACTACGCATCGAAGCACTCGGGTTTCCTGAACTTCGCCGAGGTCCAGGCCGATCCGCGCCGGGCCGAGAAAATCGTCGGCTTCGATCAGCTCGACAAAGATCTGCAGTCGGGACGCCTGCCCAACTTCGCCCTCATCGTCCCCAACCAGTGCAACGAGATGCATGGACTTTATGGGCCGAAAGTCCCGTTCGATTGTTCGCACCTGGATCCGCTCATCCAGCGGGGCGACAAGGTGGCCGGCGATCTGGTGCGCCGCATCCAGGCCACCAAGGCGTGGCGGTCCAGAGCCAACTTCGCCATCGTCATCACCTTCGACGAGGGCGCCGGGGGAACGCGCGAAGGCTGTTGCGGAGTGACGCCCGGAGCGCCATCCAACTTCGGCGGCGGCCATATCCCGACGATTGTCATCACCAACCACGGGCCGCGCAGCCTGGCCGATCCGACCCCCTACAGCCACTATTCGCTGCTGCGGACGATGGAGGAGGCCTTCGGTCTCGATGGACGCCTCGGTCATGCCGGCGACACCGCCAATGGTGTGGTGACGATGACGCCGCTGTTCAGCCGCCGCTGAGGGTCAGGCCGCCGCCGGCGGGCCTGGAGCCATCGCCATCCAGAAGCGCCCGCTGCATCCAGACGATATCCAGCCACCGTCCGCGCTTGAAGCCGATGCTTCTGCCGACGCCGAGAATTTCGAAGCCGAGGGCGCGATGCAGGCCGATCGACGCCTGGTTGCCGCTATCGCCGATGATCGCCATCAGCTGGCGCAGGCCCCTGGCTTGGCAGCGGTCGATGACCGCCTGCAGCAGGGCGCGGCCAACGCCTCTTCCGATCGCCTCGGGGGCCACATAGACGCTGTCCTCGGCGGTGTAGCGATAGGCCGGACGTGGGCGAAACGCGGAGGCGTAAGCGAAGCCAATCACCCCCGCATCGCTCTGCGCCACCAGATAGGGCAACCCAAGCGCCAACACCCCCTCGGCGCGGCGCGCCATCTCCGCCGCCGACGGCGCGGCTTCTTCAAACGAGCCGAAACCCGAAACCACATGGTGGCCATAGATGGCGGCCACCGCCGGAAAATCGTCAGGCCGGACATCGCGAGTTATACTCACCGCTGTTCTCACCGCCAGGCGTAGTTGAAGCTGATGCTGATGCGCGGCGCGCGGCCAGTCCCTGGAAGCACCTCGTGCCTCAGCCAGCTCTCCCAGATGACGAGGACACCATCGCCGGGGGTGATCGAGACGAAGGCGCGGCTGGGTTCGGGGGCGTCGCGGCGTCTCGGCGGCGCGGCCATCATCATCGGCAGCCTCGGGTCCTCCAGGCGAAGCGCCCCCGCGCCCCTGGGTGCGCTGACATAGATCACCCCGGACAGCACGCTGTTGGGATGCACATGCCCGGAATGGCCGGCGCCTGGCCGGAGAATGCTGACCCACAGACTGTCGAGATTGAGCCGGCCGGCGCCAAGGTCGAGGTCAAACCGCTGGGCGGCGATGGCCGCGTGGCGATCCAGTCGCCGTTTGAGCAGGCCGAAGACCGTCGCCCGCCGCGGCAAATCATCGAGGGAGGCGTAGGAGGTGTAGCCGTTGTAACCGTTGGTCTTGCACCACGCCTGACCGGCGCGGTCTTCGTTGGCGAGCATGGCGCAGGCCGCCTCCAACTCCTGCCGGAAGACGGCGAAGTCCGGCGCCCCGGCGATCGAGCCCTCGTAGAGGCGGGTGACGAAAAGCTCGCGGATGCCGCTCATGGAGCGCTCCCTTTAAGTGATCGTGTCGGCGCCCCGTCCTTCGATTGATCGCTCCAAGGCGTGAAAATTCAGTGATCGATCAGCTCAGCAGTGGCGACAGCCTTGCCATGGCCTCGCGCAGGCTCTCGGGCGAGCGACACACGCAAATGCGCAAAAAGCTCTCCGAGCCCGGCCCGAAGAATACACCGGGGGCGACGCCGACCCTGGTCTTCTCCAGGATTTCCAGGCAGGCGGCGCGGGAGTCCGGCAGGCCCTCGACCTCGAAGAAGGCGTACATGCCGGCGCGCGGGCGCGGCCCCATCCGAACCCTGGGCGATCGTTCCAGAGCATCACAGACGATCGCCATGCCCGCCTGGCAATAGGCGCGCATGTGGGCGACGAACGCCTCGCCCTCGGTGACCGCGGCCACGCCAGCGTGCTGGATGAAGGTGGCGACGCCGCTGGTGGTGTACTGGGTCGCCATCGCCAGGGTCGGTCCCAGCGATGGCGGATGGACCATCCAGCCCAGGCGCCAGCCGGTCATCGCCCACGACTTCGAGAAGCTGTTGACGGCGATCAGGCGGTCTTCATCTTCGGCGTGATCGAGGATTGTCGGGGCCGCGTTGGCCCCGAACACCATGCGGTTATAGACTTCATCGGCGATCAGCCACGTCCCGCGCCGCCGACAGAGCGCCAGCATCTCGCGCTGGACATCGATGGGGATCATCGCCCCGGTGGGATTGCCGGGCGAGGCGTAGAACACCAGCCGCGTCCTCTCGTCCATGGCGCGTGCGAGCTTGCCCAGATCGAGGTTCCAGCCGCTTTCGCCTTGGTCCATGCGCACCGAGCGCACTTCGGCCCCGGCGAGACGCGCGGCCCCAGCCATGTTCGGCCATACCGGATCGATGACGATGACATTGTCGCCAGGCCCGGCGGTCAGCAGGACGCTCATCACCAGGGCGTGCATGCCGCTCGTAGTGACGGTGATCCGATCGGGGTTCACCGCCCGCGCCGCCAGCCGGCTCTGATAGGCGGCCAGCGCGACCCGCAGCTCCGGAATGCCGTTCTGGTGGGTGTAGAAGACATGGCCGGCCGCGACGGCCCGGGCCATGGCCTCGCCGATAAAGGCCGGCGCCGCCAGATCGCCCTCGCCGAACCACAGGGGGATGATGCTCGGGTCGCCAAATCCGTCCCTGGCCAGGGTGGAGATGTTCTCCAGCGGGATGCGGCCGATGGCGGCGCGCGCGCCGGCCAGCGCCAACGACGACGGATTAGGTGACGCCTGATCCATTTCCCTAGCCCAGCCGCTCGATCAGATGATCGCCAACGCGCATGGCGTTGGCGACCGTGGTCAGGGTCGGGTTGACCGCCGCCGAGCTGACGAAGAAGGAGGTGTCGACCACATAGAGGTTGTCGAGGTCGTGGGCCTTGCACCAGGGGTCGAGCACCGAACTGGCCGGATCGGCGCCGAAGCGCACGGTGCCAAGCTGGTGAGCGGTGCCATAGAGCGGCAGCAGCGAATGCAGCTCCATCCGATGCTGGGAGATGGCATGCGACTCGTCGACGAAACCGGCCAGGGACTGGCATAGGGTGTTCACCAGCCGCTCGTGACCCTCCAGGTTGTTGTGCTGGTATTCCAGGATCAGGCGCCCATCGCCACCCAGGCGCACGCGGTTCTCCGCCAGCGGCAGATCCTCGGAAATCACCAGCATGGAGAGCAACCGCTCGGCCATCGCTCCGGCCAGGGCGTCGGGCACCAGCGCCGGCGGAAACCAGTCGGAAATCTCCCCCTCGAGGGTCTGGCCGCTCATGTATTCCAGAAGTTGGATGTGCCCCATCGGCTTGTCGTATCCGCCGCGCGGATCGCCATAATAGAAGTCATTGACCGCCAGGGTCTTGGGAAAGGTCACCTCGACCTTGCGCGGCGAGAGCGAGACCATCGCCGTGAGGGTATGGAACATGTAGTTCCGACCGACCTGATCGGAGCTGTTGGCCAGGCCCGCCGGGTGGGCGCCGTTGGCCGAGGCCAGCAACAAGGCCGCGGTGTTGGCCGCGCCGGCCGCGACCACGACGATATCGCCGCTCCAGCGTTCCTCGCCATGCTCGGTCTGGCAGACCACCGTGGTGACGGTCCTGCCGCCAGGATCGGTCTCCAGCCTCACCGCCCTGTGGCCGGGCAGCAGGGTGACGTTGGCCATGCCCATCAAGGGCTCGATGGCCAGGGTGCGGGCGTCGCACTTGGCGCGCAGGAGGCAGGGATAGCCGCCGCAGGTCTTGCACTTGATGCACGTCGAGGTGACCGGGTGGGCTTCGTCGAGCTTGACGCCGAGCGGCAGCGAAAACGGCCGCCAGCCGGCATTCTCCCAATGGGTCTTCAGCTGGGCGATAGTCGGATCGTGGGTGATCGCCGGCCAGGCGTAGGGCGGCTCGTCGCCGTTCTCGGTGGGATCTTCGCCTCTCGCCCCATGCACCTGCCAGAGGCGCTCGGCCTCGTCGTAGTAGGGGGCCAGATCGCTCAGGGAGATCGGCCAGGCGGGTGAAATCCCGCCGGCGTGCTCAACCGCCTCGAAGTCGCGTTTCCGAAGCCGCATCAGCGCCGCGCCGTAGAAGGTGGTGTTGCCGCCGACCCAATAATAGCTGTTGGGAGTAAAGGGATGGCCGTCGCGGTCGTACCACCGGTCCTGGGTGCGATAGCGATGCTGGATGAAGACCGCGCGCGGGTCCCAGTTCTCCGCTTCCCTGGGCAGATGCTCGCCGCGCTCGAGGATGAGAATCGATTTGCCGGTCGGCGCCAGCCGCTGCGCCAGGGTCGCCCCGCCGGCGCCCGAGCCGATGATCACAATATCGAAATGAGACGACACCTAAGCCTCCGCCTGGAGATGGTATTTCTTCGAGCCGGCCATGATCGCCGCCCTGACCAGCGATTGGGGCAGGTAGCGCAACAGGGCGGCGGCAAGTTGGTTGTGCCAGCCGGGAACGACGACCGCCTTGCCGGCGGCGTTGCCTTCAAGCGCCGCCTGAACCACCTGCTCGACGGTCTGGAAGAACATGCGTGGCGAGGCGTCCATCACCGCCTGAGTGCCGTTGGCCTCGGCGAATTCGGTGCGGGTGAAGCCCGGGCACACGGCGGTGATTCTGACGCCGGCGGCGCGGTATTCGGCGTCCAGGGCCTCGGAAAACTTTATCGCCAGGCTTTTGGCCCCAGGATAGAGCGAATGGCCGGCGACGCCGGGCGCGAACCCGGCCAGCGAGGCGATGTTGATGATCGCGCCGGAGCCCCGGGCGATCATGCCCGGCAGGACGCCGTGCGCCAGACCGCAGGCGCTGACCACCAGGGTCATCAGGAAGGCGCGCTGCGCCTCCCAGGGCACGGCGGCGAAGCTTTGCGGGATCGAGAATCCGGCGTTGTTGACCAGCGTATCGACCACCAGGCCCGCCGCTTCGACTCCACTCAGAACCTCAGTTTCGGCGCCATTCCGCGCCAGGTCGACCCGGAGCGGCAGCACCCTGACGCCGTGGGTGGCCTCGAGCTCGCGGGCGAGCGCCTCCAGCCGATCAATTCGCCGCGCCACCAACACCAAATTGTGACCGCGGGCGGCCAGGGCTTTGGCGAAGCCCTCCCCGAGGCCGGAGGAGGCGCCGGTGATCAATGCGACCGTATCATGGCCTGCGGCCGCCATCATTTCCGCCTAATTGCTCCCCCACTGCCTGAGGCACACTGTCAGCTTGTGCGCCGACTTCAATGCGGTCAAATCTGGCATAGTTGAGTCATTGCGAATGCCAAGGGGTGGCGATGATCGCGGATATGGCGGTCGACCTGATGTCGGCCACGGTTCAGCTTGAGCAACCGATCGGCAATGGCACGCGCACCGTCGCCACCGGGTTTCTGATTTCCGATCCAACGCCGGACGGCCGGCCGCGCGTGGTGCTGGTCACCGCTGACCATGTGTTCGAAGGTATGTCCGGCGATGAGGCGACCATCGGCTATCGGGTCCAGGGTCCGAATGGAAGCTGGAGCTTCGCGCCGGCCAAGTTCCCGATCCGCGCCCGCGGCAGGCCGCTTTGGACCCGCAATCCGGACCGCGACGTCGCCGCCATCGTCATCAACGCGCCGCCGGCGTTCGCCAGGGCCGCCATCCCGATCGGCTGGCTGGCTGGCGACGACACCCTGGCCAGATACCAACTGGCGCCCGGCGAGGAGATGATGACGCTCGGGTTTCCGCAGGGCCTGTCGGCCAATCCAGCCGGCTTCCCCATCCTCCGCTCGGGGCGGGTAGCGTCGTATCCGCTTGGACCGTCGAGGGCCTATCCGACCTTCCTGCTCGACTTCCGCGTGTTCCCAGGCAACTCCGGCGGTCCGGTATGGTTCGACCAGGAGCCGGCGGCGCCCGATGGCCAGGCGAAGCGGTTCATCGCCGGCATGCTTACTCAGCAGGTGGAGAAGGGCGATCTGAACCTCGGCATCGGCATCGTCACCCAGGCGCAGTTCATCCGCGACACCCTGAGCCTGCTGGACGCGCCGGCGCGGCCTTCGCAGCCGGTCGTTCAGACCGCTTCGGGCTACGCGGCCGACACCGCCGGAAGGGATCGTTCAGGCGAACAGAAGTGACATGGTCTCGGCCACGCAGGCCGGGCGCTCCTCGCCCTCGATCTCGATGGTGCACAGGTTCTTGAGCTGAACTCCGCCCGACTTGGGCTCGACCGCCAGCAGCTTTTGCCTGAGGCGGATGCGCTTGCCGATCCGGACCATGCTGGTGAAGCGCACCTTGTCGGAGCCGTAGTTGATGCCCCGGGTGACGCCCGTGACTGGCAGCAGACCTGCCGACAGATGCGGGATCAGCGACAGGGTTAAATAGCCATGGGCGATCGGACCGCCGATCTCGCGCGTGGCCCGCTCCACATCGACGTGGATCCACTGATGATCGCCGGTGGCGTCGGCGAAGGCGTTGACCCGGTCCTGGGTGATCTCCAGCCAATCGGAGACCCCGATCTCCTGGCCGATCAGGTTGCCCACGTCCTTCAGTTCCACCGGCGCCATGACCTGTCCTCCCACTGTCCGCGGGCCTCACTCACAACAAACCGGCGTAGCTGGCAAGCGCGATCAGGCGCCGCGCCAATTGCCGTGGAAACCGAACGGCACGCGCCGGGGAACCCGGGCCTGGGCGATCGGGCCGGCGGCGATGTCGGCCGCTTCGAGCACAATCAGATCGCTGACGTCCTCGGCCCCGCGATAGACGACACTCAGCAGATAGCCGTCCCCTTCGCCCGCCGTGGGCGAGCGCGGCACGAAGATCGGCTCGCCGGGAACATCGCCCGCCGGCGGCTTGTAGATCGAGCGCGCGCCCGTTTTGAGATCCACGTGAGCGATGGCGTCGAAGCCGGCGATCGAGCCCTCTCCGGTCCTGGCCGCGAACCAGCCGTGGCGATAGGCAAGGCCGGCATGGCGCTCGTCGAAGCGCGGAAATTCGCCCGGCAGATCGTCGAGGGGCTCGCGCTTGATGGCATTGGATGCGCCCGCCATGTCGATGGTCCAGCGCATCAGGCGCGCCGCCGTGTCCTGACCACGACCGCCATCGACGTTCGGGAACAGTGGCGCCACCGGATATTCCATCACGTCGGCGAAGATGCGCGTTCCCTCCTCCCAGGCGTTCATCGGGTGAAAGACGTAGCAGGGATCGGTCTCGAACCAGCGGATCTGGCTGACGTCCGCGTCGCGAGCCATGACGCCGACAAACGCGCCCTTGTCCGGCTCCCAAGCGTAGGCCGGACCGCCACGCATGGCCCGCTCGAGCGAGCCGGTCAGCGGCAGCACCGGGAAGAGGGCATGACGCCGGGTGACAAGGAAGTCGTGCACCATGCTCGAAAAGGGGGCCTGGAAATCATCGCGGCGGACCACCTCGCCGGCGGCGTTGGTCACCCCGTAGCTCATGGTGGCGTTGAGCAGCCCCTCGCCCGAGGAGTAGGCGAACCACACCATCTCGCCGGTCTCGGGATCGAGCTTGGGATGGGCGGTGACGCACCCTCGGTAGCCCTCGACATATCCGCGCGTCTCCAGGCTGACCGGGTCGAGGGCGGTCGGCATATGCCCCTCCTCCAGGGCCATCAGTTTGCCGCCGTGCCAGACGATGTTGGTGTTGGCGACCCCGCCATCCTGTCCCAGCACCGAGGGGTCGGAGGTCAACGGGTTGCCGAAGGTCCCGAACAGCGCCCGCCCGGCGGCGTTCTCCAGCCGCCACTTGGGGGTGCGAACGTAGCGGTTGCGATAGCGCACGGCGCCGTCTTCGATGAAGAAGCCATGGATCATGCCATCGCCGGCGAACCAATGGTGCTCGTCCCTGGGCGCGAACTGCGGATTGGGACCGTTGCGATAGAGGGCGCCCGCCAAAGTCTTGGGCATTTGGCCGCTGACCGCCAACTCGAGATCCGTCTCGTCGTGCACTGGGGCATAGTTGCCGGCGAGAAACGGATTGACCTTCTGCGAACCGTCCATGGCTGACCTCCGAAGAATTACCTTGTAAATTTATAGCGTAAAAATAATCTGTCGCCAAGCGAAAACCGGGAGCCGCTCGCGGTGCCGAAGAACCTCACTGACGCAGAGATAGAGCGGTTTCGCGATCGGCTGTGCGATGTCGCCGAACACCTGTTCGCCGTGCACGGGGCGGACGCGGTGACCATTCGCCAGATCGCCGCCGCGCTCGGGGTCAGCACCATGACCCCCTATCGCTATTTCAAGCACAAGGATGCCATCCTGGCGGCGGTGCGGGCGCGGGCGTTCGACCGTCATGCCCAAGCGCTGGAGGCGGCCCGGGCCGCTCCGGCGAGCGACGCCAACGCCAGAGCCACGGCTATCGGCGCCGCCTATGTCCGTTTCGCGCTCGATAATCCCGAGGCGTATCGGCTGATGTTCGATATCCGTCAGCCGAGCGCCGACGAGTATCCCGACCTGGTCAGGGCCGGCGAACGCTCGCACGCGACCATGAGCGCCTACTTGCGCGATCTGGCTGAGGCCGGCCTCTTCGATGGCGACCCCGACTATGTCGGCCACCTTTACTGGGCCGCGCTGCACGGCCCGATCATGCTGCATCTATCGGGCATGTTGAGCCCGCCGTTCGATGTCGAGCGGCTGGTGCGCGGCCTCACCCTGGCGCTGACAAAAAGCGGCATTGGGCCATCGAGACTTGACGGCCGCAGCGGCAGCGCCTGAGGCTTCGCCGTTTCGCGAAGGGAGATAGCGATGGCGGCGATCAAGCCATTCGAGGTGCAATGGAGCGAGCCGGACGTCGAACGCGTGCTGGGCTTGGTTCGCAACTATCCTTGGCCGCCGACACCGGACGTCGCCGACGGCTGGGCCTACGGCTGCGATGGCGCGTTCCTGCGCCAGCTTTGCGCCTACTGGGCCGACGGCTACGACTGGCGCGCGGCGATGGGCGAGCTCAACCGATTCGCTCAATTCACCGCCAGGATCGAGGATTTCGACCTGCACTTCGCCCATGTCGTCGGTGAGGCGGGCGGCAAACGCCCCTTGCTCATCAGTCACGGCTGGCCAGGGAGCCACTATGAGTTCTGGGGGGCGATCGAGAAGCTCGCCTGGCCATCGCGCCATGGCGGGAACGCGGCCGACGCCTTTGACCTGGTCATTCCCTCCCTGCCCGGGTTCGGATTTTCTTCCAAGCCGGCGCGCCCGTTCGGGCAAAGGGCTACGGCGCGCCTCTTCAACACCCTGATGACCGAGGTTCTCGGCTATCCAACCTATCTGGCCCAGGGCGGCGACTGGGGCTCGCTGATCACCACCTGCCTTGGCATCGACTATCCCGCGCGCGTTCCGGCCATTCACCTCAACATGTTGGCGCTGCGCCCGAGCACGGGTGCGACCACAGACGAAGAAAAGGCCTGGCTGGCGAAATCCGCTATGTCGATGGACACGCTCGGCGCCTATTTCCGCCTGCAGATCTCGAAACCGCAATCGGTGGCGTGGCTCGGGGCCGGCAATCCGGTCGGCCAGGCGGCGTGGATCATCGAGCGCTTCTACGACTGGAGCGATCGTCGGCAGAAACCCTTCGAGGCGGTGTTCACGCGCGACCAGCTGCTCACCAACACGATGATCTACGTAATGACCGACAGTTTCACCACGGGCGCCTGGTACTATCGGGCGCTGATCGAAAGCGGCGGCGCGGGGCTGGCCGAAGGGAACCGGTGCGAGACCCCGACCGCCTTCGCCAACTTTCCTGGCGAGACCATCCTGCCGCCGCCGCCCAGGAGTTGGGCCGAGCGCTCGTACAACATCACCCGCTGGACCGATCAGCCGCGCGGCGGCCATTTCGCGGCCATGGAGGAGCCTGACCTCTATGTCGATGACGTGCGCGCCTGGGCGAGCGGGCTCTGAACCATGGACCTTGAACCGGTACGCCCAATCGACCTCGCCGAGATCGAGGCCGCCCGCGTCCGCATCGCCGGGACGATCCTGCGCACTCCGCTCGTCCGCCTGGAACTCGGCCCCGGTCTCCCGGATATCCGGCTCAAACTGGAGAACCTGCAGCCGATCAACGCCTACAAACTGCGTGGTGCGGCCAACGCCGTTTCCATGCTGAGCGCGGCCGAGCGGCGCCGGGGCGTGTGGACGATCAGCGCCGGCAACGCCGGTCAGGGCGTCGCCTACGCCGCCAGAGCGGCCGGCGTCCCCTGCGCCGTGGTGGCCATCGAGACCGCCCCGGTAGCCAAGCTGGAACGGATGAAGGCGCTGGGAGCAAGGCTGGTGCTGGTTCCCTATGCGCGCGCCTGGCAAGCGCTCGAAGAACGCGCCTATCCCGGCGTCGAGGGGACCTTCATCCACCCCTTCGACGACCACAACTTCATCGCCGGCCATGGGGTGATGGGCCTGGAGATTTTGGAGGACGCACCCGATGCGGCGGCGGTCATCGGCGCGGTGGGCGGCGGCGGCTTGCTGGCCGGGCTTGGGGCATCGATCAAAGCCATCAAGCCTTCGGTCAAGATCTGGGGGGCCGAGCCGGAAACCGCCGCCCCCCTCGCCTGCTCGCTCGCCGCCGGTTCGGCGCAGACCTTTCCGGAATGGAAGGCTTCGTTCGTCGACGGCGCGGGAGGCCAGAGTCTCTTTCCGCGCATGTGGGAGCGGCTGCAGCCCTTGGTTGAGGGCTGTATCGTGGTCAGCCTGGAGGAGACCCGGCGGGCGATGCGGCTGATGGCCGAAAAATCGCGCGTAATCGCCGAGGGCGCCGGCGCGCTGGCGCTGGCGGCCGCCCTCACCGGCAAGGCGGGCCAAGGGCCGATCATCGCCGTGGTCTCGGGCGGCAACATCGACCTGAAGACGTTCTGCGAGATCATCGAGGCCACCGATGGCGCGCCATGACTTCGCCTCCGACAACGTCGCCGGGGCGATGCCGGAGGTTATCGAAGCGATCGGTCGGTACAATCACGGCTACGCCGCCGCCTATGGCGAAGATGAGGTTTGCGCCCAAGCAAGCTGGCTGATCTGTGCATTGCTCGATGTCGACGCCGAGGTGCGTTTCGCCGCCTCCGGCACCGCCGCCAACGCCCTCACCCTGGCGGCGCTGGCCGCGCCGCACGAAGCGGTGATCGCCCACCAACATTCGCACGTGGCCACCGACGAGACCGGCGCGCCCGGTTTCTTCGGCGCCGGCATGGGCGTCATTTCCCTGCCCGGAGCGTCCGGACGCATCGATCCGGCAGCCTTCGAGCGGGCCCTGGCCCAGCCGGACAACCCGCACTGGCAGTCTCCGGCGGCAGTCAGTTTCACCAACGCCACCGAGTTTGGCGCGATCTATTCCGCCGCCGAGCTTACGGCCCTGACGGGAGCGGCCAGGAAAGCCGGGCTCAAGATCCACATCGACGGCGCCCGCTTGGCCAACGCCGCCGCTTCCGGCTTCGATCTCAAGGCGCTGGCGCACAAAGCCGACATCATCATCCTCGGCGGGACAAAAGCGGGCTCGACGCCGACCGAGGCCATTGTCCTGATCGATCCGGCCGCTCGCCGGCGGTTCGGCGCCCGGCTCAAGCACGGCGGCCAACTGGTCTCCAAATCGAGGTTCCTGGCCGCGCCGTGGATCGGCATGCTGGAGAGCGGCGCCTGGCTGACGCGGGCGAAACACGCCAACGCCATGGCCAGACGGCTGGCGGCGCTGGCGCCCTTCCCCATCGTCCATCCGGTCGAAGCCAACGCGGTGTTCGTAGACATGGACGAGGCGCGGCTCGCCGCCCTTCGTGAGGCGGGCTGGTTCGCCTATCGGTTCATCGACGGCTCGGTGCGCTTCATGTGCTCGTGGGCGACGAGCCCCGAGAGGGTGGACGAGCTGGGCGCGGTGCTGAAGTCCCTCGCCTGAGGCGGTTACTCCGCCGCCACCGCCGCGCGCGTCCTGATCATCCCCTCCAGCCGGCTGTGGATGATGGTTTCGGCCCCGGCGACGATCCGCGAGATCAGTTCGGCGCAGGTCGGCACGTCGTTGATCAGCCCCTGGATCATGCCCGCCGACCAGATGCCGTGGTCGGGATCGCCGGTCTCATAGACCACCTTGCCGCGGGTCCCGGCGACCAGCTCGCGCACGTCCTCGAACTTGGCCCCGCCGCGCTCCAGCTCGACCACCTGCTGGCTGATGGCGTTCCTGGCTACCCGGGCGGTGTTGCGCATGGTGCGGAAGATGAGATCGGTCGCCCGCTCGTCGTTGGCGACCATCTGCTGCTTGACGTTCTCGTGGATTGGCGATTCGACCGTGGCCATGAACCTCGTGCCCATGTTGATGCCGTCGGCGCCCAGGGCCAGCGCGGCCACCAGTCCGCGGGCGTCGCCGAATCCCCCCGAGGCGATCATCGGGATCCTGACCTTGTCGGCCGCCGCCGGAATCAGGATCAGGCCCGGCACATCGTCCTCGCCCGGATGACCGGCGCACTCGAAGCCGTCGATGGAAATCGCGTCGGCGCCCATCCGCTCGGCCGAGAGGGCGTGGCGCACCGAGGTGCATTTGTGGATCACGTTGATGCCATGCTCGTGGAAGGCGTCGATGTGCTCCTGCGGCTTGTAGCCGGCCGTCTCGACGATCTTGATCCCGGCCTCGATGATCGCCTGTCGATACTCGGCGTAGGGGGGCGGCTTGATCGCCGGCAGGATGGTGAGGTTGACCCCGAACGGCTTGTTGGTCAGCTCTCGGCAGTGCGCGATTTCCCGGGTCAGGTCCTCCGGCGTCGGCTGGGTGAGGGCGGTGATGAAGCCCAGCGCGCCGG
Organism: Caulobacteraceae bacterium; assembly: GCA_035999625.1. GTDB lineage: Bacteria > Pseudomonadota > Alphaproteobacteria > Caulobacterales > Caulobacteraceae > Acaudatibacter. The sequence continues at coordinate 106,287 of DASYGN010000043.1, forward strand.
CGTTGGCGACCGCCGAAACGAGGCCGGCGCGGCCCACCCACTGCATGCCGCCCTGGGCGATCGGATGGTCGACGCCGAACAGCTCGGTGAACCGGGTCTTGATCATCAGCCGCTCCAAACAGTTGTTTGACTTAAGTAGCGGCAATCGCCCGGCGCGTGCAAAGGGATTTTCCGGTCGGCCTAGAACAACTCGGGCCTGGCCTCCGGCGCCTCGGGGGCTTCGGGCAGGTGGCAGGTGAACGTGGCTCCCGCGCCGGGCTCGCTCTCCAGGGCCACCCAGCCGCCGTGCAGCTCGACCATGGCCTTGACCAGGGCCAAGCCAAGACCGCTGGCGGCCCGGTCATGGCCGCTGAAGCGATCGAAGATGTGCGCCTGGACGTGGAAGGGGATGCCGCGGCCGGTGTCGCAGACCTGCAAGCGCAGCTCGCCCTGCGCCCGCTCGGCGCCGATGGTCACCTTGCCGCCGGCGGGGGTATGGGTGATGGCGTTTTCGAGCAGGTGATCGAGCACCTCGGCCAGGCGATTGGCGTCGCCACGGATCAGGCCGACAGACTCGCCGGCGCCCACCTCGATCGCCACCCCGGCGGCGCGTCCCGCCTCGCCCCACCGCTGGGCGGCGCTATGCATCAACCGCGCAACATCGACATCGCCCATCTCGGCGGCCATGTCGCCAGCGTCGAACTGCGCCATGGTCAGCACGTTGTCGATCGAGCGGGCGAGCTGGGCGGCGGCGATGCGGATCGAGGCCAGGTGCGCGCGCGCCCTGGGGTCGAGGGCGCGATCCTGATGCTCCAGCAGTTCGGCATACCCCAGGATGGTGGTCAGGGGCGTTCGCAGCTCATACGAGACACTGCCGACGAACTCTCTCTTCAGCTTTTCAGCGTCGCTGAGCGCCGCCTCGCGCTCCGCCAGGGCGCGCTCCAGGTCTCTGGCGTCGGTGATGTCGGTGAAGCTGATCAAGGTGGCGCCGTCCGGCAGCGGCCGCGACTGATGGGAGACCACGCGCCGGTCGGCGGTCAGGATCTGGATGAGCATCGGGGTCCGGGCGGCGGGGTCGGGGTCGGTGATCCTGGCCTTCAGGTCGCGCCAGAACTGCAGATCGTGCACCCGCCGCCTGGCGAGATCGACCAGGGCGTCAAAATCCAGTCCGGCGGCTATCGCCGAGCCGGTCACCGACCAGAAGCGTTCGAACGCCTCGTTGTGCAGCCGCAGGCGGGCATCGGCGCCAAAGACGGCGACGGCATCGGACAGCTTGTCCAAGGTGGCCTGCTGGACTTGCAGCAGATGGTTGAACTGTGAGCGCAGGCGCAGCTCTGGCGTGACATCCGAAAACACCATGACCAGCCCGCCGCGCGGGTGAGGCCGGCTGGCGACCTTGAGGGTGCGCTCGTCGGGCAGGCGCCAGATAGTTTCGGCATCGCTCCGCGTTTCGTGCCGGGCCAGCTCGGCGGCGCGGAAGCTGGCGTAGTCGGTCTGCTCGGGCAGGCGGCCCAGACGGCGCAGATGGTCCAGCAACTGCTCGTGGCTTGGTGCGTCGGCCAGCCAGGCCGGTTCCAGATCCCATAGCCGGGCGAAGGAAGCGTTATGAAATCGCAGCCGGCGATCGGGCCCGAAGATGGCGACGCTGTCGGCCATCAACTCCAGGGTCGCGTCCTGAGCGGCCTCCTGGCCGCCGAGCTGCTTGGCCAGCGATTCGGCGCTGGTGACATCATCGGCCCACACGCCCGCGGCGGCGCCCTCGATCGCCCGGGCGCGAAAACGCCACGCGCGCGCCTCGCCGCCGGCGCGCGACCAGCGCACGATCTCGAGCGGGCGGCCGGTCATCGCGGCCTCGCGGCCGATCCGATCAGCCTCGCCATCCAGCGACAGACCGCGCTCGCGCGCCGAATCCAGGTCGGCCGCTCCAACCGTAGTGAGCCACGCCCGGTTGGCCCAGACGAGCGCGCCGCTCGCCTCGATGATCCAGCTCGGCTCGGAACGCGCATCGGCGAAGCGAGTGACCACCTCGGTGGCGGGATTCGCCAGCTTCGCCACCAGCTTCGAGAGGCGCAGGTGGGCGATCGCCCCCGATGTCCGGCCCTCGGCCCGCCAATCGTCCGGCAGATCGAGATCGAACGCGGCTCCGCTGTCGCGAAGAGCATCGAGGCTGGCGGCGAAGGTGGCGTTGCGCGCCGCGAGGCTGGCGAGGACCGAGGTGACGTCAGCCGGCTGCTGGCCCAGTTCACCGGCCAGGGCGCGCAGAGCCTCGACGCCGCCGACCGCGTGCGCAGCTTCGCCGTCGAAATCGATCAGGCAGGCATCGAAGGCCCCGAGCGCGCCGACGATCGCCGGCCGAGACGTCCTGACGCGCCGGGCGAGGGCGTAACCGGCCGCGCCACCCAGCGCCAAGCCAATGAGGGTGAGGAAAATGAGCACCGTTCTGCCCGAATCAGTCAGAGGAAAGCCTAACAGACCCCACCCGAGCGCGGCGCTTCCCAAGCGCGGGCGACGTATGCAATCTTCACCGCGCCGCAGCTGACGAGGGAGTGATGATGCTGGCACATCCATGGACGGCGCTGGTCACGGTGCTGGCGCTACTGGTCTATTTCTACATGGGACTGCGGGTCGGTCAGGGTCGATCGAAGTACAACATCGTCGCGCCGGCGGTCAGCGGCCATCCCGAGTTCGAGCGCGCCTTCCGCATTCACGCCAACACCCTGGAATGGCTGCCTCTGTTCCTGGTCTCCCTGTGGCTGTTCTCGTTCTATGTCGGCGACCTGTGGGCGGCTGGGGTCGGGGTGCTGTGGATCGTCGGTCGGGTGCTCTATCTCGCCGGCTATACCAAGGCCGCCGCGGCGCGCGGGCCCGGCTTTGGCATCCAGGCCCTGGCCACCGCCATCCTGCTGTTCGGCTCGCTCGGCCGGATCATCTGGTCGCTCGCGCAATCCGGCGGGCGTTGAACCGCTGGCCGCGCGAGGGCAATAGACCTTTACGCCCCGGGCCGGGCGTGAGAGTCATGTATCGAGGGACTGTATCTCGCGCCGGAAGCGTATCGGCGCGCATGGACTGGACGAAGATGAACATCAGAACCGCGGCCGCGTTGACGGCCATCGGCCTCGCCCTGGGTGTGGGCGGTTGCGAGACGGCGACGCCCTATCAACCCCTGCAGCATGGAACCGTCGCGACCGGCGGCTTTACCGACCAGCGTCTCGACGCCAACCATTTTCAGGTGACGTTTCAGGGCAATACGGTGACGCCTCGCGAGACCGTCGAGACCTATCTGCTGTATCGCGCCGCGGAACTCACCGTTGGTCAGGGCTACGACTGGTTCGAGGCCGTCGAGCGGCACACCGAGCGTGATCGGCGCACCTATGTGGATCCAATGTACGGACCCGGTCCATACGGCTTCTGGCGCGCCCGGTGGCGCTGGTGGGGCGGCTTCGGCTGGGGTCCGTGGGACGGCTGGGGCGGCGCGACCATCGACACGGTGCAAAAGTATCAGGCGAGCGCCGAGATCGTCATGCAGCACGGCCCCAAGCCAGCCAGCGATCCCAGGGCCATGGACGCCCGCGAGGTGCTGGCCAACCTGGCAGGAAAGATCCAGCGGCCGAGGCCGTAACCCCGCTGCTCAGCGCGGGGCCATGCGGATGGCCCCGTCCAGGCGCACGTCTTCGCCGTTGAAATAGCTGTTGGTGATCATGGTCAGCGCCAGCTGAGCGTATTCCTCGGCCTTGCCGAGGCGCTTGGGGAATGGCACCGAGGCCGCCAGCGCCTCGCGCACATGCACCGGCGCGCCCATCATCAGCGGCGTGTCGAAGATGCCCGGCAGGATGGTGTTCACCCGGATGCCCTCGCTCATCAGGTCACGCGCGATCGGCAGGGTCATGCCGACCACGCCGCCCTTGGAGGCCGAATAGGCCGCCTGACCCATCTGGCCATCCTCGGCCGCCACCGAGGCGGTGTTGACGATGGCCCCGCGCTCTCCGTCCTCGAGGGGGGTCAAGGTCAGCATTCCGGCGGCGCTCTTGGCGATGCAGCGGAAGGTGCCGATCAGGTTGATCTGAATGATCAGATCGAAATGGGCCAGCGGGAAGTGCTTGATCTCGCCAGTGTTGCGGTCGCGGCCTGCGGTCTTGGCGGCATTGCCGGTCCCGGCGCAGTTGACCAGGATCCGCTCCTGGCCATGTGCGGCGCGGGCTTTGGCGAAAGCGGCGTCGACTTCCGCGTCGGAGGTCACGTTGCAGTGACAGAAGACGCCGCCGATGGCCTTGGCCACGGCCTCGCCCTTGGCCTCGTTCATATCGAAGATGGCGACCCTCACCCCCTGGGCCGCGAGGGCGTGGGCGGTGGCTTCGCCAAGGCCGGAACCGCCGCCGGTGACCACGGCGGCAACGGTGGAATCGAGCTTCATAGACCTGACTTCTCCTAATGTGACCGGCGGGGTTTAGCCTTCCGCGCGCGCCGCCGAAAGACCGACGCGGCGTCAAGCCTTGCTGCTATCGGTCCATGGCTCGGACCAACCGGTCTGGTCCTCTTCGAGTCCGATGTAGGCGAGCCCGGTGGCGATCGACACCAGTTCGGCCCCGCTTTCCAGCCGCCCGGCCCCAAAGCGCTCGGCGAAAATGCGCCGAACCGCGGGAACGAACGATGAGCCGCCGGTCAGGAAGACGCGATCGATGTCCGCCGCGGCCATGCCCGCCCGCTCCAGCACAGTGTCGAGCGCGCGGGTGATCGCGGCCAGTTCGGGCGCAATCCAGGCTTCGAACGCAGCTCGCGGCACGGTCATTTCCAGGTCGATGGAGCCGGCCGCGAAACGGAAGGTGGCTTCTTCGGCGGCCGACAGCGCTTCCTTGAATTGCGACACCGACTGATAGAGGCGATAGCCGTGATTATCGTCCAGAATCTCGACCAGGCGGATGATCTTGTCAGGTTCCAGCGCCTCGCGCCGCAGGCGACGGATGTCGCGCATGTCAGCCGAAGCACGCAGCAAGGCCAGCTGCTCCCAGCGTGCAAACGCCGCGTAATAGCGGTTGGGGATCGGCAGAATGTGATCGAAGGTCTTGTAGCTGGAGCCCTTGCCGAGCTCGGGTGACACCAGGGCGTCGATGATCCGGTAGTCGAAGGCGTCGCCGGCGACGCCAACGCCGGCGTTGGCTAGCGCTCTGGCCCTGATCCTTCCCCCTTCGCGGTGGAAGCGGACGATGGAGAAATCGCTGGTCCCGCCGCCGAAATCGCCCACCAGCACCACCGCATCCTGGGTCAGCTTGCGGGCGAAGAAGAACGCCGCCGCGATCGGCTCGAAGGCGTAGCGGATCTGGCCATAGCCAAGTCGAGAAAAGCCGGCCTGATAGCGCTGCAGCGCCAGTTCCGGGTCGGGGCTGGCGCCGGCGAACTCCACCGGCCGGCCGATAATCGCCCGCGGCGAGGTTTTCGGGGGCCCCTCGATCGCATGCGCCATCAGCCGCAGCATGTACGCCGAAAGCATGTCCTCGAAGGCGTAGCGCCGGCCCAGGATCCGGGTTTCCTGGAACAGCGGACTGGCGGCATAGCTTTTGAACGATTGGATGAAACGGGTTTCGAGAGGCTCCTCGGCGTAGGCGTCGATGGCGAAGGGCCCGGCCTCGATGATGCGGCGAGTGGGCTCGTCAGGATCGGCATGGAAGCTGAGCGCCGAGCGAAACGCCACCCACTCGCGGTCTGGCGCGTGGAAGCGGATCAGGCGCGCCTCGCCGGCGGTGTCGATCAGCGAGACCACGGTATTGGTGGTGCCAAAGTCGATGCCGATCGTGGTCAGCGCGCCGGCGAGGTCGCGCTCGGCTTCAGCCGCCGGAGGCATGGTCCGATCCCCATCAAGCTCGAGTGACCGCGCCCCGCGCGGGGCGGCGCAAAAGCCTCAGCCGGCGGGGGAAGTCAACCCTCAGACCAGGCGCAGGCTCTCGGTGAGGGGGCTGTCATAGGCCGCCACCTGAGCCAGGGTCAGGATTTTCGACACCGACGCCGACAGGGGACAGATCTGCACCGGCTTGGAGAACCCGACCAGGATCGGACCGACCACGGTCGCTCCGCCCAGCGCCTGCACCAGCTTGGTGGAGATGGACGCCGAGTGGATGGCCGGCATGATCAGCACATTGGCTTCGGCGGTCAGGCGCATGAACGGATAGTTCCCGGTCAGGCTCGGATCGAGCGCCAGCTCCGGGGGCATCTCGCCTTCGTACTCGAAATCGATGTCGGCCCTGGCGTCGAGCATGGCCACCGCCTGCCGCACCCGCTGCGAGCGTTGTCCGGCCGGGTTGCCGAAGGTCGAATAGGACATGAACGCCACCCGGGGCGTGAACCCCAGCCGGCGCACCGTCCGCGCGGCCTCCGAGGCGATCTCCAGCAGGTCGCAGGGCTCCGGCATCTCGGTGACGCTGGTGTCGGCGATGAACACCGTCTTGCCCTTGGCGAGCACGATCGACATGCCGAGGATGCGCCCGCCGGGCGCGGGGTCGATCACCCGCCGCACCTCCTCCAGCGCCTGGTCGAAGTTGCGCGTCACCCCGGTCACCAGACCATCGGCGTAGCCGAGCGCCACCATGGAGGCGGCGAAGGAGTTGCGGTCCTGATTGATCAGCCGCTGCACGTCACGCTTGAGATAGCCGTGCCGCTGCAGGCGCCGGTAGAGGAACTCGACGAATTCGGCGTTGTGCTTGGACACCCGGGCGTTGATCACCTCGAGTTTGGCTTCCGCCGGGTCGAGGCCGGCCAGACGCATGTTCTCGGCCACCAGTTCTTCGCGGCCCACCAGAACCGCGCGGCCCAGGCCCTGGGCCTGGAAAGCGTAGGCGGCGCGGATCACCGACGGCTCCTCGCCCTCGGCGAAGACGATGCGCTTGGCAGGCCCCGACAGCACCGCGCCGGAAATCTTCTGCAGGAAGCCGGCCGCCGGATCGAGACGCCTGGCCAGGCTGTCACGGTAGGCGTCCATGTCGCGGATCGGCGTCCTGGCCACGCCGGTGTCCATCGCCGCCTGGGCGACGCAGGGTGGAATGTAGTGGATCAGTCGGGGATCGAAGGGCGTCGGGATGATGTAATCGCGCCCGAACTTGAGCTGCTTGCCGTGATAGGCGGCGGCCACTTCGTCGGGCACGTCCTCGCGCGCCAAAGCCGCCAGGGCGCGGGCGCAGGCGATCTTCATCTCCATGTTCACGCGCCGGGCGCGGACATCCAGGGCGCCGCGGAAGATGTAGGGAAAGCCGAGGACATTGTTGACCTGGTTGGGATAATCGGAGCGCCCGGTGGCCACCACCGCATCGGGGCGCACGGCGTGCACGTCCTCGGGCTTGATCTCGGGGTCGGGATTGGCCATGGCGAAGATGATCGGCTTCTTGGCCATGGTCCGCACCATGTCCTTGCTGACCACGTCCTTGGCCGAAAGCCCGATGAAGACATCGGCGCCCTTCAGCGCATCGGCGAGCGTGCGCGCGTCGGTGTCGACCGCGTGGGCCGACTTCCACTGGTTCATGCCCTCGGTTCGGCCGCGCCAGATGACCCCGGTCATGTCGACGGCGATGCAGTTGTCGGGCTTGACGCCCATCGCCTTGACCAGCTCCAGGGTGGCGATGCCGGCCGCGCCGGCCCCGCACAGAACCAGCTTCACGTCCTCCAGGCGCCGGCCGGTCACGTGGCAGGCGTTGATCAGCCCGGCGGCGGAGATGATCGCCGTGCCATGCTGGTCGTCGTGAAACACCGGGATGTCGAGCAGCTCCTGCAGCTCGGTCTCGATGCGGAAGCACTCCGGAGACTTGATGTCCTCGAGATTGATGCCGCCGAAGGTGACGCCGATGTTCTTGACCACGGTGATGATCTCGTCGGGGTCGCGGGCGGTGACTTCGATGTCGATGGAATCGACGTCGGCGAAGCGCTTGAAGAGCACCGACTTGCCCTCCATCACCGGTTTCGCCGCCAGCGCGCCGAGATCACCCAGGCCCAGAATGGCGGTGCCGTTGGAGATTACCGCCACCAGATTGCCCTTGGAGGTATAGTCGTAGGCGAGGTCAGGGTCCCGGGCGATGGCCAGCACCGGCGCGGCGACGCCCGGCGAATAGGCGAGCGAGAGATCGCGCTGGGTGGCCATCGGCTTGGTGGCCGTGATCGCCACCTTCCCCGGGGTCGGGTGCTTGTGGAAGGCGAGCGCCTCGTCGTCGGTGAAGCTGCTGAATTCGGCGTCGCCCATGGGCGCCACCCTAGCGGCCGCATACGGCGCGGACAACACGGCGAGGTTGACCGGCCCAAAGCTTGGCGGCAGGGAACCGCGATGGCCAATGCGTTTCTGAAGCTTGGACTGGCGGGCGCCCGCGGCGGCATGGGCCGGACGGTGGCGGCGTTGGTCGCCGATCGAAACGACATCGCCTTGGTTTCCGCCTACGGGCGGGTGGACCAGACGCAGCACGCGCTAGCCGAGTGCGAGGTGATCATCGACTTTTCCACCGCCGAGGCTGCCGCCTCGCTTGCGGCGCGGGCCGGCGCGCAGGGGCGCCCGGCGCTGGTGATCGGCGCCACCGGCTTCACCGCCGCACAGGATCAGACGATCAAGGACGCATCCCGCCGCGTCGCCATCATCAAGTCGGGTAATTTCTCGCTCGGGATCAATCTGCTCGCCGCACTGGTGGAACAGGCCGCCGACCGGCTTGGACCCGAGGACTGGGACATCGAAATCCTCGAGGCCCATCACCGCCGCAAGGCGGACGCGCCCTCCGGCACGGCGCTGATGCTCGGCGACGCCGCCGCGCGCGGTCGCGGGGCCGCGGTGGCGGATCGGAAGCCGGGGGCGAGGGTCGGGGGAACCATCGGCTTCGCCTCCCTGCGCGCCGGCGGCATTGTCGGCGAGCATCAGGTGCTGATCGCCTCCGAGGACGAGATCATCACCCTTGGCCACTCGGCTCGCGATCGCGCGGTGTTCGCCAAGGGCGCCCTCGCCGCCGCGCTGTGGGTGAGCGGCCGACCGCCGGGCCTCTATGGCATGAACGACGTGCTCGGCTTCTAGCTGGCTCCGGTCGAGCCGAAACCCCCCTCCCCGCGGCCGGTCGGGTCCAGCGCCTCGACCTCGGCCCAAACGGCCTGGACCACCGGCGCGATGATCAGCTGAGCGATGCGCTCGCCGCGGGAAATGGTCACTGGCGCCGCGCCATGGTTGATCAGGATCACTTTCACCTCGCCGCGATAGTCGGCATCGATGGTGCCGGGGGTATTGAGCGCGGTCACCCCCGAGCGCAGGGCGAGCCCCGATCTGGGCCGCACCTGACCCTCGTAGCCTGGCGGCAAGGCGATGATCAGGCCGGTGGGCGCCGCCGCTCTCTCCCCCGGCGCCAGGACCAGAGGCTCAGCCACCGCGGCGCGCAGGTCCATGCCGGCCGCACCCGGCGTTTCGTAAGCCGGCAAGGGCAAGTCCGCGCCATGTGGCAGACGCATCACCCGAACGGAGACGCTCACGCCAGCGCCTCCGCCACCTTGGCCGCAAGGCGCCGGGCAATCTCGATCTTCGAGGCGCGGGCCCAGCGTTCGACGCCCGCGCCATCGATCACCAGCACCGTATTGTCGTCGCCGCCCATGATTGCCGCCTCGCTGACATCGTTGCCGACGATCCAGTCACAGCCCTTGCGGACGAGTTTGGCCCTGGCGTTGGCCTCCAGATCGCCGGTCTCGGCGGCAAAGCCTACCACCAGGCGCGGACGATCGGGACCGGCGGCGGCGAGGCTCGCCAGAATGTCGGGGTTTTCCACCAGCCGCAGCGCCGGCGGCCCGTGCTTGCCCTTCTTGAGCTTGACCCCGAAAACGGTGTCCGGGCGCCAGTCGGAGACCGCCGCCACGCAAATCGCCGCGTCGGCCGGGAGCGCGGCGCGACTCGCCGACAGCATCTCCTCGGCGGTTTCGATCATCCGCCGCTCGACGCCCGGAGGTGAAGCCAGCGCGGTCGGACCGCTCACCAGGGTGACGCGAGCGCCCAGTTCCGCGCATGCGCCGGCGATGGCGTAGCCCTGCTTGCCGCTGGATCGATTGGTGAGCACCCGCACCGGGTCGATAGGCTCCTGCGTCGGCCCGGCGGTGATCAGGATATGGCGACCGGCCAAGGGGCGGCGCCCGCCGCCCAGCGCCGCGCTGATCGCGGCCAGGATCGCTTCCGGCTCGGCCATGCGGCCCGGACCGTGCTCGCCGCACGCCATCGGCCCTTCGTCCGGCCCGACCATGGTCACGCCGTCCGCCTGCAGCCGCGCCAGGTTCCGCTGGGTCGCCGGATGCAGCCACATGCGCACGTTCATGGCCGGCGCCATCAGCACCGGCTTGTCGGTGGCCAGCAGCGCGGCGGAGGCGAGATCGTCCGCCAGCCCGTTCGCGGTCTTGGCCATCAGATCGGCGGTGGCCGGCGCGACCACCACCAGGTCAGCCGAGCGGGAGAGCTCGATGTGGCCCATCGCCGCCTCGTCCTCGAGGCTGAAGAGGTCGCGGCGCACGGGGGCTCCGGCCAGCGCCGCCAGCGCCATCGGCGTGACGAACTTCGATCCGCCTTCGGTCAGGATCGGCGCGACGGCGATGTCGGCCTTGCGTAGCAGGCGGGCCAGTTCGAGCACCTTGTAGGCGGAGATGCCCCCGCCGACGATCAGCAGCACCCGCTTTGCGCTCACGTCGTCCTCGCCTGCAAACAGAG
>DASYGN010000044.1:0-34841 GCA_035999625.1 Caulobacteraceae bacterium
TCTTCGCGGGCGGCCGGATTTGCGCCTGCTGGCGTTTGACCGGCGCCTGAGCCCTGCCTAATCGTTGCCGCCGTGAGCAAGGGTGGGACAGGGATGACCAAGGCCGACCTCGTGACCGCAATCGCCGAACAGGCGGGGCTCAACAGGGTTCAGGCGAGAGATGCGCTCGACGCCTGTCTCAAGACGATCACTGAGGCGCTCAGGAGCGGGCGCGACGTGCGGCTGGTGGGCTTTGGGGTCTTCACTCCCGTCCGCCGCCCGGCCGGACCGGCGCGCAATCCCAGGACCGGGGCGGCCGTGCGCCGCGCGGCTTCGGTGACCGCCCGTTTCCACGCCGGGGATGCGCTCAAGAAGGCCCTGAGCTAAGGACCGGCGGTGGGGGAGCGGGCGGCTAGCTCAGCCGGTCAGAGCGCCTGGTTTACACCCAGGAGGTCGGGGGTTCGAACCCCTCGCCGCCCACCAACGCGCCGCCTCAGAAGATCACCTTCTCCTCCGACCACCAAAGCGGCGAGCGGGTAAGGTCGATGAACTTGCGCTCGTCCTCCAGCAGCCGGCGGCCGGCCTCGATTCCGGCCGGATCGGCGCTCGCCGCCATCACGTCCTCCAGGCTGTCCCACCACAGTTCGGCGGCGCCATCGAAGCCTTCGGGGCCGCCCCGCGCGGCGCGCAGCGCCGCCTCGGATTCGGCCGGCAGGCTGTGGGCCTGGACATAGCGGCGGATGCGCAGGATTTCGCGCACGCTGGCCACCAGGGGCGCATGCTGCTCTCGCCAGTAGCTTTGGAATGCCGCGCGCGTGAGCTCGGCGCGGCGCGTGAGGGCGAAGGTGAGCTTGATCATCATCGCGCTTCCTGTTCCATTGATCCGGGGGGCAAGTAGCGCATGGACCGGCTGAGCGGAAAAGCCGCGATCGTCACCGGCGCGGCGTCCGGCATCGGCCGGGCCAGCGCCGAGTTGTTCGCCCTCGAGGGTGCGCGGGTGCTGGCCGTCGATCGGCCGGGGACCGATCTGACCTCCTCCGTTTCCTCATCCATCCAGGCGTTCGAGGCCGATGTCTCAGTGGATGACGCGCCGGCGCGGATCGTCGCGGCGGCGCTGGCCGAGTTCGGCAAGCTCGATATCCTCTACAACAACGCCGGCATCGGGGCCTCGGTGCTGGCGGCGGAGATGACCGACGAAGCCTGGGACCGCATCCAGGCGGTGGATTTGCGCGCCGTCTTCCGCCTCACGCGGGAGGCCATTCCCCATCTGGTGAAATCGCCGGCCGGCCGGATCATCTCCACCGCCAGCGTGATGGCCGAATTCACCGACTATGGCCTTGCCGCCTACTGCGCGGCCAAGGCCGGCGTGGTCGGCCTGACCCGCACCCTGGCCCTGGAGCTCGGCAAGCATGGCGTCACCGCCAATGCCATCCTGCCGGGCGCTATCAGGACGGGCATGACCCAGCAAAGCTTCGCCGACCCCAGGATCGCCGAGATCTGGGCCAGGAAGGCGGTCCTGCGGCGGCTGGGCGAACCCATCGACGTGGCCCGATTGGCTCTCTTCCTGGCCTCCGACGAGGCCGCCTTCGTCACTGGCCAGGCGATCGCCGCCGACGGCGGCTTGACCTTGAGGACCTGATGTCGAAACCAGCCAGCCGGGCCCTTCAGGTCGCCGCGGTGGCCGCCGGCAACGCGCTCGAATTCTACGATTTCATCATCTACTCGACCTTCGCCATCTTCATCGGCAGGGCCTATTTCCCCGCCGGCGGACCGGTGGTCAGCCTGCTGCTGGCCCTGGCCACCTTCGGCATCGGCTTCGTCACCCGCCCCATCGGCGGGGTGGTGCTGGGCCGCATCGGCGATCGGATCGGGCGCAAGCCGGCGATGCTGATCGCCTTCGCCCTGATGGCCGTCGGCACGCTGGCGGTCACCTTCACCCCCACCTGGCGCCAGATCGGCATCGCCGCGCCGATCATCGTCATCATCGCCCGCCTGATCCAGGGCTTCGCTCTCGGCGGCGAATACGGCCCCAGCACCGCCTACCTGGTCGAAAGCGCCGAACCGGGCCGGCGCGGCCTCATCGGCTCCATGCAGGGGGTGGGCCAGAACCTGGCGGCGCTGACCGCCGCGCTGGTGGCGCTCAGCCTCTCGCTCGCCCTGTCCAAGTCCGATCTCCAGGCCTGGGGCTGGCGGGCCGCGTTCGGTCTGGGGCTGCTGATCGTGCCCTTCGGGCTCATCGTCCGGCGGCGGATCGAAGAGACCGCGCCGGCGCGGGAGCAGGGGCCGGCGGCCGGCGGTCCCTTTCCCTGGCGCCTGGCCTTGGTCAGCGCGACGATCCTCGCCGGCGGCACCATGATCACCTACACCGGCCACTACCTCAGCACCTTCGCCATGGACAGCCTGCATCTGCCGCCATCGGCGGCGTTCGGCATCGGTGTCACCGGCGGCGCGTGCGCGGTGATCTTCGTCCCGCTCGGCGGCTGGCTGTCCGATCGTTACGGGCGACGGGCGATCATGATCCCCGGAGCGGCGATCGCGGCGCTTCTGGTCATTCCCGCCTACGGGGTGATCGTCCGCCACCCGAGCCTTCTCGCCATCTACGCGGCCGTGGTGGTGGTGGGGATTCCCGGCAACCTGGCCGGGGGCGCCCTGTACACGGCGATCACCGAGTCCTTCCCTGCGCGCATGCGCTGCACCGCGGTGGGGACCGTCTATGCGCTGACCATCGCTGGCTTCGGCGGGACCACCCAGTTCCTGGTGGCGGCCCTGGTCCATGGGACCGGTCAGCCGATGATGATCACCTACTACCGCTTCGTGGCCGGCCTGATCTTCCTGGCCGGCGTCCTGGCCCTGCCGGAATCAGCGCCGGGAAAAATCCGCGCTTCGCTCCGGCCGGAGGCGGCGCTGGCCTGAGCGGTGGAATGGCGCGAGTGACGGGACTTGAACCCGCGACCTCCGGCGTGACAGGCCGGCGCTCTAACCAACTGAGCTACACCCGCGCGGGGCTCGCCCAGGAAAAAGGGTCCAGGCGAGGGGAGGGTCTGATAGGTCGCCGGCTTTGGCGCGTCAACCAGGACTAACCCAACTTTGACAAATTGCAATGTTCGGTTTATGTTCCAAGCTTGTCTCGAGCGAATGAATCCACCCATGTCCAGACCCAATCGGGGAAGTCGCGGGAAGCGAATCGCCACCGTATCTACGGTGATCTACGGTCGAATGGGGGAGGGCCTTGGCGCCGCGGCGGCGATGGTTTGAACCGCCCGTCGCCTTGGTCTAGAAGCGGCGCGCGGGGCGGAATCGCCCGCTGAAAGCCGACATGAACGCCTATCTTCTCCAGTATCTTCCGATCGTGATCTTTTTCGCCATCGCCGGGGCGCTGGGCCTGGCCTTCATCCTGGCGGCGGCGATCATCGCCCCCAAGGCGCCGGACCCGGAGAAACTGTCGAGCTATGAATGCGGCTTCAACGCCTTCAACGACGCGCGCCTGAAGTTCGACGTCCGCTTCTATCTGGTGTCGATCCTGTTCATCATCTTCGATCTGGAGGTGGCTTTCCTGTTTCCCTGGGCCGTGGTCCTGATGAAGTTGCCGCGCGCGGTCGGCCAGTACGCCTTTTGGAGCATGGCCGTTTTCCTCGGCGTTCTCACCGTGGGGTTTGTCTACGAGTGGAGAAAGGGGGCCCTGGAATGGGAGTGATCACCCCCGCCAAGCCGGCCGCACTGTCCAGCGGCCGCGCCGCTGTCGAAGGCTATGACCCAAAGGTTCACGACCCTTATTTCGATGGCGTCAATCAGAACCTGGCCGACAAGGGATTCCTGGTCGCCGCCGCCGATGATCTGATCAATTGGGCCAGGACCGGCTCGCTGATGTGGATGACCTTCGGGCTGGCCTGCTGCGCAATCGAGATGATGCACGCCTCGATGCCCAGGTACGATCTGGAACGCTTCGGCTTCGCCCCGCGCGGATCGCCGCGCCAGTCCGACGTGATGATCGTCGCCGGCACCTTGACCAACAAGATGGCGCCGGCCCTGCGCAAGGTCTACGACCAGATGCCCGAGCCGCGGTATGTCATCTCCATGGGCAGCTGCGCCAACGGCGGCGGCTACTACTATTTCAGCTACTCGGTGGTCCGCGGCTGCGACCGCATCGTTCCGGTGGACATCTATGTGCCCGGCTGCCCGCCGACCGCCGAGGCGCTGGTCTATGGCGTTCTGCAGCTGCAGAAGAAAATCCGCCGCACCGGGACCATCGAGCGATGAGCTGGCGGGTTTCGGACGATGACTTGAAAGCGCTGGGCGAGGCGATCATCGCCGCCGGCGGCGGCGCGGCTTCGACCTACGAAGTCGCTTTTGGCGATCTCAATGTCACCGCCGACGCCGAACGGATCGATAAGCTTCTCGAGACGCTGCGCGATGATCCAGGGCTTCAGTTCCAGCAGCTGATCGACATCTGCGGGGCCGACTATCCCCAGCGCGCCAAGCGGTTCGATATCGTCTACCACCTGCTGTCGCTGACCAAAAATCGCCGCGTCCGGATCAAGGTCGAGGCCGACGAAGACAGCGCCGTGCCTTCGGTCACCGGAGTCTACCCGGCCGCCGACTGGTTCGAGCGCGAGGCCTTCGACATGTACGGGGTGTTCTTCTCCGGCCATCCCGACCTTCGCCGGCTGCTCACCGATTACGGCTTCGCCGGCTATCCGATGCGCAAGGACTTCCCGATGACCGGCCGGGTCGAGGTCCGCTACGACGAGGAACAAAGGCGGGTGATCTACGAGCCGGTCAAATCGGTCGAGTTCAGAAGCTGGGATTTTCTCTCGCCGTGGGAGGGGGCGAGCTACGTTGAGCCAGGCCAGGGCTACCCCGTCAAACGCCCCGGCGAGCCGGAGTCGGCGCCGTGACCGCGGAGGGCCATTTCCCGGCCAGCGAAAGCGATGTGAGCGAACCCGCCGGGCGAAAGTTCACCATCAACTTCGGGCCACAACACCCAGCGGCGCATGGGGTTTTGCGACTGGTGCTGGAATTGGATGGAGAACTGGTCGAGCGCGTCGATCCGCACATCGGGCTGCTCCACCGCGGCACCGAGAAGCTGATCGAGGCCCGGCCCTACGCCCAGAACATCGGCTACTTCGACCGCCTCGACTACGTCGCGCCGATGAACCAGGAGCATGCCTTCGTCCTGGCCATCGAGCGGCTGATCGGGCTGGAGATTCCGCGCCGCGCGCAGCTCATTCGCGTCCTCTATTGCGAGATCGGCCGGATCCTCAATCATCTGCTCAACGTCACCACCCAGGCGATGGACGTCGGCGCGCTCACCCCGCCTCTCTGGGGTTTCGAGGAGCGCGAAAAGCTGATGGTGTTCTATGAGCGCGCCTCGGGCGCGCGCATGCACGCCAACTACTTCCGGCCCGGCGGCGTGCGCCAGGACCTGCCGCCGGCCCTGATCGAGGATATCGAAACCTGGACCCGGTCTTTCCCCCGGGTGCTCGGGGAGATCGAGGTTCTGATCACCGACAATCGCATCTTCAAGCAGCGCAACGTCGATATCGGCGTGGTGACCAAGGACCAGGCCCTGGCCTGGGGGTTCACCGGACCCATGCTGCGTGGCTCGGGGGTGGCCTGGGACCTGCGCCGCAACCAGCCCTACGAATGCTACGACGAGCTGGAGTTCGACATCCCGCTGGGCGTGCATGGTGATTGCTATGACCGCTACTTGTGCCGCCTCGAGGAAATGCGGCAATCGATCAGAATTATGCAGCAGACAATTGATATGCTGAAGAAAACTCCGGGTCTGGTTCTGGCCGCGGACCATAAGGTGTCGCCGCCGCGCCGGGGCGAGATGAAGCGCTCGATGGAAGCGCTGATCCACCACTTCAAGCTCTACAGCGAAGGCTATCATGTGGCCGCCGGCGAGGTGTACGCCGCGGTCGAGGCCCCCAAGGGCGAATTCGGCGTCTATCTGATCGCCGACGGCTCGAACAAGCCTTACCGGTGCAAGATCCGGGCCCCCGGCTTCCCGCATCTGGCGGCGATGGACTGGATGAACCGCGGCCACATGCTGGCCGATGTCAGCGCCATCCTGGGCTCGCTGGACATCGTCTTCGGCGAGATCGACCGATGAGCGTTCGCCGTCTGGCCGAGGCGCAACCGGCCAGCTTCGCCTTCACCGCCGAATCCCTGGACAAGGCGCGCTGGTGGATCGCCAAGTTCCCCGAGGGCCGGCAGGCTTCAGCGGTCATTCCGCTGCTGTGGCTGGCGCAGAAGCAGGAAGGCTGGGTGTCGGAGCCGGCCCTGCGCGTGATCGCCGAAATGCTGGCGATGCCGGTGATTCGGGTGTTCGAAAACGTCACCTTCTACACCATGTTCCAGCTCGCCCCGGTGGGGACGAAGGCGCATATCCAGGTGTGCGGCACCACGCCCTGCATGCTGTGCGGCGCGGGCGCGCTCAAGGAGGTGCTGGAAAAGGTCATCGGTCCGGTGGCGACCCCCTCCGCCGACGGCCGCTTCTCGTGGGAGGAGGTCGAGTGCATGGGCGCGTGCGCCAACGCGCCCATGGTGGCGATCAATGACGCCTATTTCGAAGACCTGACCGCCAAGAGCCTGGCGGCGCTGATCGGCGAATTCGCCGCCGGCCGCACGCCCGAACCCGGCTCGGCCATCGGCCGGCAGGGCTGCGCCCCGGTCGGCGGACCGCTGAGCCTCAAGGACGAGAGCCTCTACGACGGCTCGCGCGCGGCGCCGATCAAGCGTCTGCCGAACGTTCCGGAGCCGGCGCCATGAGCGAGACGCCGAGCTTTCCCAAACCGAGCCTGGACGAAGACCAGATCGCCGCCATCCGCGCCTATCACCGCCGCACCCGAGAGGCCGGCATGATCGCCTGCCTGGTCGGCGTCGCGGTGATGGTCGCCGGACGGTTCATGCCCGGCGCGCCGATCTGGCTGGTCAGCGTCGGCGTGGGCATCGCCGTCTTCGGCTGGGGCCTGATCGCCTATGCGCTGATGAGACGGGTGGCCATGGCCAGGTCGCTGGCGGCGAAGGCGAAGGGCTAGAGATGGTCGGCATGCTCGAAGACAAGGACCGGGTATTCACCAACCTCTACGGCCTGCGCGACTGGCGGCTGGAGGGGGCCAGGGCCCGCGGGGTGTGGAACGCCACCGCCGACATGCTCAGCGTCTCGCCCGAGTGGGTGTGCGATCAGATCAAGGCGTCAGGGCTTCGCGGCCGGGGAGGGGCCGGGTTCGCCACCGGGCTGAAGTGGACCTTCATGCCCAAGCAGGAGGGCGAGCGGCCGCATTATCTGGTGGTCAACGCCGACGAGTCCGAACCCGGCACCTGCAAGGACCGGGAGATCATGCGGTCCGATCCCCACCGGCTGCTGGAAGGCTGCCTGGTGGCGTCCTACGCCATCCGCGCCCGCACCTGTTACATCTACATCCGCGGCGAATATGTCCTGGAGCGCGAGCGGCTCGAGGCGGCGATCGTCGAGGCCGCCGAGGCGCGGCTGGTCGGGCCCGGCAATCTTCACGGCTGGGATTGCGAGATCAAAGTCACCCACGGCGGCGGGGCCTATATCTGCGGTGACGAGATGGCCCTTCTGGAGAGCCTGGAGGGCAAGAAGGGTCAGCCGCGGCTGAAGCCGCCGTTCCCCGCCGGCTCGGGCATCTATGGCTGTCCGACCACGGTCAACAACGTTGAATCGATCGCCGTCGTCCCGGAAATCCTGCGCCGGGGGGCCGACTGGTTCACCAGCTTCGGGCGGCCGAAGAACTCCGGCACCAAGCTGATGAGCGCTTCGGGCCACGTGCTCCGGCCGTGCGTGGTCGAGGAGGCGATGTCCATCCCCATGCGCCAGCTGATCGAGGACCACTTCGGCGGCGTGCGCGGCGGCTGGGGAAATCTCAAGGCGGTAATCCCCGGCGGCGCCTCGGTCCGCCTCATCCCGGCCGACCAGGCCGAAGAGGCGCTGATGGATTTCGACGATCTGGCCTCTCGCAAGTCGGGGCTGGGCACGGCGGGCATGATCGTCATGGACAAGTCGTGCGACGTCGTCGCCGCCATCGCCAGGCTGTCCTACTTCTACAAGCACGAGAGCTGCGGCCAGTGCACGCCGTGCCGCGAAGGCACCGGGTGGATGTGGCGGATCATGGAGCGGATGGTCACCGGCGAGGCCGAGCCCAAGGAGATCGACATGCTCCTCGATGTCGCCAGCCAGGTGGAGGGCCACACCATCTGCGGACTGGGCGATGCCGCCGCCTGGCCGATCCAGGGCCTGTTCATGCACTTCCGTCCCGAGATCGAAGCGCGCATCGCCCAGTATCGCGTGCGCAAGGCCAACGTCCCTGGCGCCAGCTTGATCGCCGCCGAGTAGCGGGCTATCGCCCGCACGCCCTCCAAGGATCGTCCGAACGCCCAATGCCGGTCGCCAAGGTCAACGGAAAGGACGTCGAGTTCCAAAACGGCATGACCGTGCTGCAGGTCGCCGAACTGGCCGGGGAGGAGATTCCGCGCTTCTGCTACCATGAGCGGCTGAGCATCGCCGGCAACTGCCGGATGTGCCTGGTGGAGGTGAAGCCGGGACCACCCAAGCCCCAGGCGTCGTGCGCCCTGCCGGCGGCCGATGGCCAGGAGATCATCACTAACTCGCCGATGGTCAAGAAGGCCCGCCAGGGGGTGATGGAGTTCCTGCTCATCAACCACCCCCTGGATTGTCCGATCTGCGACCAGGGCGGGGAGTGCGATCTGCAGGACCAGTCGATGGGCTATGGCCGCGACGCCACCCGCTACGCCGAGAACAAGCGGGCGGTGGAAGAGAAATTCATGGGTCCGCTGATCAAGACGATCATGACCAGGTGCATCCAGTGCACCCGCTGCGTGCGCTTCATCACCGAGGTGGCCGGAGTCCCGGAGATCGGCCTGATTTCCCGCGGCGAGGATGTCGAGATCACCACCTATCTCGGCGCGGCGGTGACCAGCGAGCTTTCCGCCAACATCATCGATCTCTGCCCGGTGGGCGCGCTGACCTCCAAGCCCTACGCCTTCAACGCCCGCAGCTGGGAGCTGACCAAGACCGAAAGCGTCGATGTGATGGATGCCCTGGGCAGCGCCATCCGGGTCGATTCGCGCGGTCCGGCGGTGCTCCGGGTGCTGCCCAGGGTCGATGACGCCATCAACGAGGAGTGGATCTCCGACAAGACCCGCTACGCCTGCGACGGCCTTGGCCGCCAGCGTCTCGATCGGCCGATGCTGCGCAGCAACGGCCGGCTCCGGCCAGTGAGCTGGTCGGAGGCCCTGACGGTCGGCGCCGAGCGGATCAAGAGCGCTCCGGCCGACCGCACCGCGGTCATCGCCGGCGACCTGCAGGACGCCGAATCGATGAAGGCGGCGATGGATCTGTTCCGCTCGCTAGGCGTGGCCAGTCTCGATTGCCGCCAGGACGGCTCAGTGCTCGGCGGCGGGCGGCGCGAAAGCTGGCTGTTCAACTCCACCATCGCCGGACTGGAAGACGCCGACGCCCTGCTGCTGATCGGCACCAATCCGCGGCTCGAGGCGCCGGTGCTGAACGCGCGCATCCGCAAGATGTGGCTTGCCGGCAAGGTCCAGATCGGCCTGATCGGCGAGAGCGCTGATCTGACCTATCCCTATGAGGTCTTGGGCGACGGCGTGGCCGGCGCCAAGCTGGAGGGCGCCTTCGGCGAAGCGCTCGCCAAGGCGCAACGGCCGGCGGTCATCCTGGGGCAGGGGGCGCTTTCGAGGCCGGATGGGGCCGCGATCCTCAGGGCCGCGGCCGATATCGCGGAACGCTTTGCCATCGTGCGCGCCGGCTGGAACGGCTGGAACGTGCTGCACACCGCGGCCTCGCGCGTCGCTGGGCTCGACATGGGCTTCGTTCCCCGGCGCGGCGGCAAGCCGGCGGGCGAGATGCTGAAGAGGGGGGCGGCCGAGGCGGTGTTCCTGCTCGGGGCCGACGAGATCGACCTTTCCGAAACCGACGCCTTCGTCATCTATCTCGGCAGCCACGGCGACCGCGGCGCCCATCGCGCCGACCTCATCCTGCCGGGCGCCGCCTACACCGAAAAGGCCGGCCTCTACGTCAACACCGAGGGCAGGGTGCAGCGCGGCGAGCGGGCGGTCTATCCCAAGGGCGAGGCCAAGGAGGACTGGGCCATCCTGCGCGCCCTCTCCGAGCGGCTGGGCTCGCCGTTGCCCTACGATACCCTCGACCAGCTGCGCGAGCGTCTGTTCGCCAACCACCCGAGCTTCGGCCAGATCGGCTATGCGCCGGGAACCACGCCGGCCAAGCTCGACCTGGCCAAGCTGGGCGCGGCGGGGCCGATCGGCGACGCCCCGCTGAGGAGCCCGATCACAGCCTTCCACCTCACCAACCCGATCGCCAGGGCCAGCCCGACGATGGCCGAATGCGCCGCCCTGGCCGCTGGCCTTCGGCAGGCCGCGGAGTAGGCGGGTGGCGAGCTTCTGGACCACGCCCGGCGGCTGGACGCTGCTGACGGTGCTGCAGATCCTGGCCATTGTGGTCTGGATCCTGCTGTCGCTGGCGTTTCTGCTGCTGGCGGATCGCAAGGTCTGGGCCGGCGTGCAGCTGCGCAAGGGTCCCAACGTGGTCGGGCCCTTCGGCCTGCTGCAGTCGTTCGCCGACTTCCTCAAATTCGTGTTCAAGGAGATCGTCATCCCCGATGGGGCCGACAAGACGGTGTTCCTGCTCGCCCCGCTGGTCAGCTTCACCCTGGGTTTCGCCGCCTGGGCGGTGATGCCGCTGGCCCCCGGCTGGGTGGCGGCGAAGATCAACGTCGGCATACTCTACCTGTTCGCCATCTCCTCGCTCGGCGTCTACGGGATCATCATGGGCGGCTGGGCCTCGAACTCGAAATATCCGTTTCTGGGCAGCCTGCGCTCGGCGGCGCAGATGGTCAGCTATGAGGTCTCGATCGGCTTCGTCATCGTCACCGTGATCATCCTCTCCGGGTCGATGAACCTGCAGACCATCGTCGAGAAGCAGGCGGGCGGCTTCTGGAACTGGAACATCCTCGGCGGCGGCGGCCTGGCCAGGCTGCCCATGGCGCTGGTCATGATCCCGATGACGGTGGTGTTCTTCGTTTCCGCCCTGGCCGAAACCAACCGCCCGCCGTTCGATCTGCCGGAGGCGGAATCGGAGCTCGTCGCCGGCTATCAGGTGGAATATTCCTCCACCCCCTACCTGCTGTTCATGATCGGCGAGTACGCCAACATCGTGCTGATGTGCGGGATGATCAGCATCCTGTTTTTCGGCGGCTGGCAGGCCCCGTTCCCGACCCCCTTCACCCAGGCCTGGGCGCCGACCGCGACCAGCTTCTTCGGCTTCCTGTGGTTCTTCGCCAAGATCGTGTTCTTCTTCTTCCTGTTCGCGATGGCCAAGGCGGTGGTGCCACGCTACCGCTACGACCAGCTGATGCGCCTCGGCTGGAAGGTGTTTCTCCCGGCCTCCATCGCCGCGGTGCTGCTGGTTGGCGCCTATCGGGTGTTCGGCCCATGAGAGCGGTTGGCGTTTTCGCCCTGGCCCTGCTGGGCGCCTGCACCACCCCGGTGGAAGGCGGCAGCTATGCCCTGCCGCCCGGCGTGGCCAGCTACGACACCCTGAAGGCCGCGACCGACAAGTGCCACGCCGACGGCGGCCAGCTGGCCCTGCGTGACGGCTACGACAAACGCGAACTGTCGAACTACCAATGCAACATCGGCGCGCCGAGGTAGGCCATGCTGGAACGGGTCAGACAGGCTATCCGAGGCGCGGCGCTGATGGATTTCGTCGGCGCCTTCGTCCTTGGCATGCGCTACATGTTCAGGCCCAAGGCCACGGTGCTCTACCCCAACGAGCGCGGGCCGACCTCGCCCAGGTTTCGCGGCGAACACGCCCTGCGCCGCTATCCTAATGGCGAGGAGCGCTGCATCGCCTGCAAGCTGTGCGAGGCCATCTGCCCGGCCCAGGCGATCACCATCGAAGCCGAGCCAAGGGCCGATGGCTCGCGGCGCGCCACCCGCTACGACATCGACATGGTCAAGTGCATCTACTGCGGCCTGTGCCAGGAGGCCTGTCCGGTCGACGCCATCGTCGAGGGGCCGAACACCGAATTCTCGGTCGAGACCCGCGAGGAACTCTACTATGACAAGGAGCGGCTGCTGGCCAATGGCGACCGCTGGGAACGCGAGATCGCCAGGAATCTGGAACTCGATGCCCCCTACCGTTAAGAGCCGTGCCACCCTCGCCCCTCGGGCGGGGGTCTGAAGTATCAAGGAGACCACAGCCGGGCCATGGTGCTTCAGGCCATCACCTTCTATGTGCTTGCCGCGACCACGCTGGGTTCAGGCGTGGCCGTGATCTCGGCGCGCAATCCGGTCCACTCGGTGCTGTTCCTGATCACCGCCTTCTTCTCGGCCGCCGGCCTCTTCGTTCTGCTCGGGGCCGAGTTCCTCGCCATGATCCTGGTGGTGGTCTACGTCGGCGCCGTCGCGGTGCTGTTCCTGTTCGTGGTGATGATGCTGGACGTCGACTTCGCCGCCCTGCGGCAGGGCTTCGCCCGCTATCTGCCCATCGGCGCCGCCATCGCCGCGCTCCTGACCGTGGAGATGATCATCGTCGCCGCCAACATCGCCAGGCGGGGCGCGAGCATGGCCTCGCTGGGGCCGGCGGCCCAACCGCCCGGGATGACCAACGCCCAGGCCATCGGGCAGGTGCTCTACACCGACTACATCTATTTCTTCCAGGCCGCCGGCCTGGTGCTGCTGGTGGCGATGATCGGGGCCATCGTCCTGACGCTCAAGCTGCGCACCAACATCCGGCGCCAGAACATCGCCGCCCAGGTGGCGCGGGTCCCGGCAGAGGGGCTGCGCGTGGTGTCGATCAAGTCCGGCCAGGGAGCGGAGCTGTGAGCATCGGGCTGACCCACTACCTGACCGTGGCGGCGATCCTGTTCACCACCGGCGTTCTCGGCATCTTCGTCAACCGCAAGAACGTCATCGTCATCCTGATGTCGATCGAGCTGATCCTGCTGGCGGTGAACATCAACCTGGTCGCCTTTTCCGCCTACCTGCATGACGTGACCGGACAGATCTACGCCCTGTTCGTGCTCACCGTGGCGGCGGCCGAGGCGGCGGTCGGTCTGGCCATCCTGGTCACGTTTTTCCGCAACCGGGGTGACATCGCCGTCGATGACGCCTCGGTGATGAAGGGCTGAGCGCGGCGTGGCCACCCCTCAGCTGATTGTCCTGCTGGTGGTGCTGACGCCGCTGCTGGGCGCGCTCGTGGCCGGCCTTGGCGTGGGCAAGATCGGCGACCGCGGGGCGATGTCGGTCACCACCGGCCTGCTCCTGGTCTCCTGCCTGCTGGCGTGGATCACCTTCGGCCAGGTGATCGGCGGGGCGTGGCCAGACCATTTCACCCTCCAGGTGGCGCCGTTCATCGACATCGGCGCCTTCCGCTCGGCCTGGTCGGTGCGCGTGGATTCCCTGTCGGTGGTGATGATGGTGGTGGTGACCACCGTCTCGGCCCTCGTCCACGTCTACAGCTGGGGCTACATGGCCGAGGATCCGCACAAGCCGCGGTTCTTCGCCTATCTTTCGCTGTTCACCTTCTTCATGCTGGCGTTGGTCAGCGCGGCCGACTTCATGCAGCTGTTCTTCGGCTGGGAGGGGGTGGGCCTAGCCAGCTATCTGCTGATCGGATTCTGGTACCACAAGGAGAGCGCCAACAACGCCGCCATCAAGGCCTTCGTGGTCAACCGGGTGGGCGATTTCGGTTTCGCCCTCGGCATCATGACCGTGTTCTGGGCCTTCCACACCATCCGCTTCGCGGAGATCTTTCCGCAGCTCGCCAGCCACGCGCATCTGACCTGGAAGTTCGCCGGCCACGACTGGCCGCTGATGGATCTGGCCTGCGTGCTGCTGTTCATCGGGGCGATGGGCAAGTCGGCCCAGTTCCTGCTCCACACCTGGCTGCCCGACGCCATGGAGGGTCCGACCCCGGTCTCCGCCCTCATCCATGCGGCGACCATGGTCACCGCCGGCGTCTACATGGTCTGTCTGCTCTCGCCGATGTTCGAACAGGCGCCGACGGCCAAGGCCGTGGTCACGGTGGTCGGCGCGATCACGGCGCTGTTCGCCGCCACCGTCGGCCTGGCTCAGAACGATATCAAGCGGGTGATCGCCTACTCGACCTGTTCCCAGCTCGGCTACATGTTCTTCGGGGCCGGCGTCGGCGCCTACTCGGCGGCCATGTTCCACCTGTTTACCCATGCCTTCTTCAAGGCCCTGCTGTTCCTGGGCGCGGGCGCTGTGATCACCGCCATGCACCACGAGCAGGACATGCGCGCCATGGGGGCGCTGGGCCGCCGCATCCCGTTCACCTACGCGATGATGCTCGCCGGCACCTTGTCGATCACCGGCGTCGGCATCCCTGGCCTCGATCTTGGCCTTTCGGGCTTCTATTCCAAGGACGCCCTGATCAACGCCGCCTTCACCGCCGGACACGCCAGCGCCACCGCCTACTTCGCCTTCGTGGTCGGGGTGATCTCCGCCGGGCTGACCTCTTTCTACTCGTGGCGGCTGATGTTCATGACCTTCCATGGCCACGCCAAATGGCCCGCCGGGCACGACGAGCATGGGCACGAGCACGCCCTGGAGCCGCGCGAAGCACCGTGGGTGATGCTGGTCCCGCTCCTGGTCCTGGCGATGGGCGCGGTGTTCGCCGGCGGCGTATTCGCCGAAGCGTTCATCGGACCCGACAAGGCCGGGTTCTGGCGCGGGGCCATCATCTCCGGGGCGGGCGCCGGCGAGGCGCTGCCGATCTGGGTCGCCTGGGCGCCGCTCACGGTCACCGCCATCGGCTTCGCGCTCGCCTGGTGGTTCTATGTCGCCCGTGAAGGATCGGGGGCCCGGATCGCCGCCCGGAAGGGACCGATCTGGTCGTTCCTCTACCACAAGTGGTACTTCGACGAGCTCTACCACGCCGTGTTCGTGCGTGGGGCGGAGGTGCTTGGCGACCTGTTCTGGAAGGGCGGCGACAAGCGGCTAATCGACGGACTGGGCCCGGATGGGGTGTCGGCGCTCTCCTACGCCACCGGCAGGGCCACCGGTCGCCTGCAGACCGGATATGTCTATCACTATGCGTTCGTGATGCTGATTGGGATCGCCGGCCTGCTGTCGTTCGCCCTCTGGGCCTTCGTGCGGTAGGGCGCGATGCTGAGCCTCATCACCTTCCTGCCGATGCTGGGCGTGGGCGCGATCCTGCTGACGCGCCAGTTCGCCGGACCCACCCAGGCGGACCGTGACGCCGCCGCGCGCGTGATCGCCCTGGCGGTCACGGTGGCGGTGTTCGCGCTGTCAGTCCTGCTCGTGGTGGCGTTCAAGACCGGCGTCAGCGGCTTTCAGTTCACTGAGGATGCGGCCTGGTTCGCGGGCCTCCACTACCGCATGGGCGTGGACGGCATCTCGGTGTTGTTCGTCCTGCTCACCGCTTTTCTGCTGCCCTTGTGCGTCATCGCCAGCTGGCGGGTGATCACCGACCGGGTGGTCGAGTACATGATCGCCTTCCTGGTCCTGGAGACGCTGGTCATCGGTGTCTTCTGCGCCCTCGACCTGATCGTCTTCTATCTGTTCTTCGAGGGTCAGCTGATCCCGATGTTCCTGATCATCGGCATCTGGGGCGGCCAGAACCGGGTCTACGCGGCGTTCAAGTTCTTCCTCTACACCCTGCTGGGCTCGGTGCTGATGCTGGCGGCGATCCTGGCCATGATCGTCATCGCCCACACCTCCTCGATCCCGGCCCTGCTGGCCTACCATTTCTCGCCCGGCGTGCAGACCTGGCTATGGCTGGCGTTCCTGGCCTCGTTCGCGGTCAAGCTGCCGATGTGGCCGGTGCACACCTGGCTGCCTGACGCCCACGTCGAGGCCCCCACCGCGGGTTCGGTGATCCTGGCCGGCATTCTCCTGAAGATGGGCGGCTATGGCTTTCTGCGCTTCTCGCTGCCGATGTTTCCGAACGCCAGCGTTCAGTTCACGCCGCTGATCTTCGCCCTCTCGGTGATCGCCATCGTCTACACCTCGCTGGTGGCGTTCCGGCAGACCGACTTCAAGAAGCTGATCGCCTATTCGTCGGTCGCCCACATGGGGTTCGTCACGCTCGGCATCTTCTCGGGCAATGCGCTGGGCGAGCAGGGGGCGATCTTCCAGATGCTGAGCCACGGGGTGATCAGTAGCGCCCTCTTCCTGTGCGTCGGCGTGGTCTACGACCGCATGCACACCCGAGAGATCGCCGCCTATGGCGGGCTGGTCGGGCGGATGCCGATCTATGCCGCGGTGTTCATGCTGTTCACCATGGGCAATGTCGGCCTTCCGGGGACGAGCGGCTTTATCGGCGAGATCACCTCGCTCACCGGGGCCTACGCCGTCAGCACCTGGACCGTGTTCGTGGCCACCAGCGGCGTGATCTTCTCGGTCCTCTACGCCCTGACGGTGTACAAGAACGTTGTCTTCGGCCAGCTCGCCAATCCGGCCCTGGCCGGAATCCTCGATCTGGAGCGGCGTGAGGTGCTGATCTTCGCGCCACTGATCATCGCCACCCTGGCGCTCGGGCTGCAGCCTGGGCTGGTGTTCCACTTCACCGGCGCCTCGGTCGATCACCTGGTCGCCGCCTTCCAGGCCGCGCGGGAAGGCCCACGATGACGCTGGCGGCCTCCCTGCAACTCGCCACACCGGAAATCATCCTCGCCCTGGCGGCGCTGGTGCTGCTGCTGTGGGGCGCGTTCACCCGCCGCGCTGGGCCGGTGTTCGTCGCCGCCTCCATGCTCGCTCTGCTGGCGGCGGCGGCGGCGGCGGTCTTTGGGCCCCACGGTCGGGCGTTCGACGGCGGCCTCATCGCCGACACCGGGGCGGCGTTTTCCCAGGTGGTGATCTACCTCGCCAGCGCCGCCTTCATCCCCGTCGGTCAGCGCTGGTTGGCCGGGCGCGGAGGCGAGCGTTTCGAGTACCCGATCCTGGTCATTCTCGCCGCGCTGGGCATGGGCATGATGGTCGCCGCCGGCGATCTCATTTCGCTTTATGTGTCGCTCGAATTACAGTCGCTATCACTCTATATCCTTGCTGCTTTCCAGAGAGACGATGCGCGTTCGTCCGAGGCCGGCCTGAAGTATTTCGTCCTCGGCGCCCTGTCCTCGGGACTGCTGCTGTACGGGACCTCGCTGATCTACGGCTTCGCCGGTTCGACCCACTTCGAGGCCATCGCCCGCGCGGCCAAGGGCGGAGCCGGATCCGGCGTTCTCTTCGGCCTGGTGTTCCTGATCTGCGGCCTCGGCTTCAAGGTCTCGGCGGCGCCGTTCCATATGTGGACGCCCGACGTCTACGAAGGCGCGCCGACGCCGATCGTCGGCTTCTTCGCCGGCGCGCCCAAGCTGGCCGCCATGGTGCTCCTGGCCAGGATCCTCAGCGAGGCGTTTGGCGACGCCGCCCTGCAGTGGCGCCAGGTGCTGATCGCGATGGCCCTGATCAGCGTCGCCGTCGGGGCCTTCGCCGGTCTGGCGCAGCACAATCTCAAGCGCCTGTGGGCCTATTCCTCGATCGCCAACATCGGCTACGCCCTGGTCGGTCTGGCCGCGGCCGGCCCCCGCGGCGTGCAGGCGACGCTGTTGTTCATGGTCCTCTATGTCATCGACGTCACCGGCTTCTTCGCCTGCCTGACCGCCCTGACGCGGGATGGCCGGCCGATGGAGACCTTCGA
This sequence comes from Caulobacteraceae bacterium, assembly GCA_035999625.1. Taxonomy (GTDB): domain Bacteria; phylum Pseudomonadota; class Alphaproteobacteria; order Caulobacterales; family Caulobacteraceae; genus Acaudatibacter. The sequence continues at coordinate 17,732 of DASYGN010000044.1, forward strand.
GGATTTCGCCGGCCTGATGCGCGAGCGACCCGGCCTCACCCTGGCGATGACCGCCTTCTGCCTGTCGGCCATCGGCCTGCCGCCGTTCAGCGGCTTCTGGGCCAAGGTGTTCGTGTTCCAGGCGGCGATGGGATCGAACCTCGCCATCCCCGCCGTGGTCGCCCTGGTGGGCAGCGTGGTCGCCGCCTTCTACTACCTGCGGCTGATCAAGGTGATGTGGCTGGATCCCGCCCCGGCGGCCACCGATCCGCCGGCCAGGGGAGCGGTGGCGTTGACCTACGCCAGCGCCCTGTTCGCTTTTCCGGCGGTGATGATCGCTCTTATCCCCCTCTATCCGGCGGCGCGCGCCGCAGCGACCGCGCTCGTCCAACGCTAGTGACGGCCACACCGATCCTCGCGCTGGAGGAGGTGGATTCGACCAACGCCGAGGCCAGGCGCCGGGCTGCGGCCGGCGAGACCGGACCCCTGTGGATCACCGCCCAGCGCCAGAGCGCCGGACGCGGCCGGCGCGGGCGATCCTGGGAAACCGGCCCCGGGAACCTCGCGGCCACCTACCTGTTCGCCACCGACCGTCCGGCGATCGAAGCCGCGCAGGTCTCGTTCGTCGCCGCTCTGGCGGTGGCCGATCTCGCCGCCGTCTATGTCACCGGCGCCGCCATCAGCCTCAAATGGCCCAACGATTTGATGCTGGGCGGGGTGAAGGCCGCCGGCATCCTGGTGGAATCGGGCGCGCGCGCCGACCACGGGCTTTGGGTGGCTGTGGGGATCGGCGTCAACCTAGCCAGCGCCCCCCAGGTCTCCGAGCGAGCCGCCACCACGTTCGCGGCCCATATGCGGACGCCCCCGCCCGCGGTCATGGAGGCATTATCGACCCTGTCGGAGGCCCTGGAGCGCTGGCGCGGTGTCTGGGAGCGCAGCGGCTTTCCCCTCATCGCCGAGGCGTGGACGGCTCGCGCCCACGGCATTGGCGAGCGCTGTGTCGCGCGGCTGCCGAACGAGACCCTGGAGGGCCTCGCCGAGGGTCTGGACGGCGATGGCGCGTTGAAGCTTCGCCTGGCCGACGGCCAGGTTCGGCGGATCACCGCCGGCGATGTATTCTTCTGAGGGGAGGGGGTCGAGCATGCTTCTGGCCATCGAGCAGGGCAACACCAACACCCTGTTCGCCGTTCATGACGGCGAGACCTGGACCGCCCAGTGGCGCGCCGGCACCGATCCGTTGCGCACCGCCGATGAGTACGCCGTGTGGCTGGCCCAACTCCTGGCCATGGAGAAGCTCGGCATGGAGGAGATCGACGCCTGCATCATCTCCAGCGTGGTGCCGCAGTCCCTGTTCTCGTTGAGGAATCTGGCCCGCCGATACCTTCATCTCGAGCCGATGGTGATTGGCGAGAACGCCGAACTCGGCATCGAAGTTCGGATCGGCAAGCCGTCCGAGGCCGGCGCCGACCGCCTGGTCAACGCCATCGGCGCCCACAGCGCCTATGCGGGGGCCCTGCTGGTGGTGGATTCGGGCACCGCCACCACCTTCGACCTGGTGGCCGCCGACGGCGCCTTCGAAGGCGGGGTGATCGCGCCCGGCATCAACCTCTCGGTGCAGGCTCTGCACGAGGCGGCCGCGCGCCTGCCCAGGGTGGCCATCCAGCGCCCGGCGCAGGTGATCGGCAAGGATACCGTCTCGGCCATGCAGTCCGGCATCTTCTGGGGCTATGTGTCCCTGATCGAAGGGCTGGTCGAGCGGGTGAAGCGCGAGAGTCCCTGGCCGCTGACGGTGATCGGCACCGGCGGTGTGGCCTCCCTGTTCCATGGCGCCACCCAGGCCATCGATCACTTCGATTCCGACCTCACCATCCGCGGCCTCCTGGACGTGTTCAACCGCAACCCAGGCGTCGGCCGGCGATGATTGAGGAGGCTGACGAGCTGGTCTTCCTGCCGCTCGGCGGCAGCAACGAGATCGGCATGAACTTCAACCTCTACGGCTATGGCCCGCCGCACGCGCGGCAGTGGATCGTGGTCGATCTCGGGATCACCTTCGGCGATCAGACGACGCCCGGGGTCGAGGTCATCCTTCCCGATCCCACCTTCATCGAGGAGCATGCCGACGATATCCTGGGCATCGTCCTCACCCACGCTCACGAAGATCACATCGGTGCGGTTCCCTGGCTGCTGCCGAGGCTCAAGGGCGCGCCCCTCTACGCCACGCCGTTCACCGCCTTCCTCCTGCGCGAAAAGCTGCGCGAGGCCGGCCTCCTGGAAGAGGCGCGGATCACCGAGGTCCCCCTGGGCGGCAGCTTTCGGCTCGGCCCTTTCGAGATCGACCTGATCACGCTCACCCATTCGATCCCCGAGCCCAATGGCCTGGCCATCCGCACGCCGCTGGGGACCATCCTTCACACTGGCGACTGGAAGATCGACCCCGATCCCTTGACCGGCGCCCCCACCGACGAGGCGGCGATCCGCGCGCTCGGCGAGGCGGGCGTCCTGGCCATGGTGTGCGATTCCACCAACGTCTTCGTCGAGGGTGAAGCCGGCTCCGAGGCCAGCGTCCGCGAGACCCTGGCGAGCCTGATCGGCGGCCTCAAGGGCCGGGTCGCGGCGGCCTGCTTCGCCTCCAATGTCGCGCGCATGGAGACCATCATCCTGGCCGCGGAAGCGGCGGGGAGACGGGTGTGCCTGGTCGGCCGCTCGATGATCCGCATGGCGGCGGCGGCGAGGTCGGTGGGCCTGTTGGCCAACATCCAGCCGTTCGTCTCCGACGACGAGGCCGGCTATTTCCCGCCCGAGGGTATCCTTTATCTGTGCACCGGCAGCCAGGGCGAACCGCGCGCCGCCCTCTCGCGCATGGCCGATGGAACCCACCCCCACGTGAGCCTCGGCGCCGGCGACGCCTGCGTCTTCTCCTCGCGCATCATTCCCGGGAACGAGGTCGCGATCCGTAACCTGCAGAACAAGCTCGCCGACCTGGGGGTGCGGCTCTACACCGAGCGCGACCACCCGGGCATCCATGTCTCCGGCCATCCGTGCCGGGACGAGCTTCGGCGCATGTACCAGTGGGCGAGGCCGCGCATCGCCGTACCCACCCATGGCGAGCGGCGCCATCTGCTTGAGCATGTGGCGCTGGCCAAGGACATGCAGGCGCCCGAAGCAATCGCACCGCGCAACGGCGACATGATCCGCCTGGCTCCCGGCCGGGCCATGGTGGTCGACGAAGTCCCCGCCGGACGCCTGTTCGTCGACGCCGGCATCGTCACCCCGGAAAACGGCCAGGCTCTGCGCGAGCGGCGCCACGCCGCCTTCAACGGCGTGCTGAGCGTTTCGATCGCCATCGACGGCCGGGGCCGGACGCTCGCCGGGCCGGAGGTGCGGACCCTGGGCATGCCCTCGGCGGAGGATTATTCGCCCGAGGAGATCGCCCGCGATCTGGCCGAGGAGGCCGAGCGCGGCCTGGCCCGGTTGTCGGTCGAGGACCGCGTCAGCGACGAGGCCGTCGAGGCCATGGTCTCGCGCACGCTGAAGAAAGCCGCCTTCCGCCTGTGGAAGCGGCGCCCGGTGGTCGAGACCACGGTGCTGAGGGTCTGAATCTTTCGTCGCCGCGCCATCGGTGATAGGCCCACGAAATGATCGGAAAATTGAACCACGTCGGGGTCGCCACCCCCTCGATCGAGGACTCGTGGAAGCTCTATCGCGAGGTCATGGGGGTCAGCGACATCACCCCCAAGAAGGCGCTGCCCGAGCAGGGGGTGTGGGTGTCGTTCGTCAATCTGCCCAACGCCCAGATCGAACTCATCGAGCCCCTGGGCGAGGCATCGCCGATCCACGGCTTCCTGGCCAAGAACCCGCGCGGCGGCCAGCATCACGTCTGCTTCGAGGTGGAAAACATCCTCGCCGCCCGCGACGACATGCGCGCCAAGGGGGCCACGGTGCTCGGCAATGGCGAGCCCAGGATCGGCGCCCACGGCGTGCCGGTGATCTTCGTCCATCCCAGGGACATGGGCGGGGTGCTGGTGGAGCTGATGGAGACGCCGGAAAGCGCCCACTGAGATGAACCTCGAAGGCGCCATCGCGGCCTATCTGGTGATCTGGTGGACGGCTCTGTTCGCCATCCTGCCCTTGGGCGTGCGCAGCCATTGGGAGGAAGGGGTCGAGACCCCCGGCGGCGGCGATCCGTCCTCGCCGGTCAATCCCAATCTGAAGCGCAAGTTCATCACCACCACCTGGGTGGCGGCGATCCTCTTCGCTCTGCTGTGGCTGGTGCTGCACTTCCACCTGGTCAGCCTGCCGCAGATCCCGGGGGTGAGGGGAGCGGGCGAATGAGCCTCGATCGGCTGCTCGACGCCGAGACCTTCGCCGCTGGCCATCCAGTAGAGCTTTACCGCCGGCTGCGCGCCGAGGCGCCGGTCCATCGGCATCCAGAGCCGCAGGGCAGGGGCTTCTGGGCCCTGACCCGCTACGCCGACGTCTGGGCGGTCGATCATGATTTCCAGACCTACTCGTCCGAGCCGACGATCATGATCCCCGACGGCGATATCGGCACGGCGCTCGGCGAAGCCAAGATGATGCTGATGATGGATCCGCCCGAACACACGGCGTTCCGCAAGCTCATCCGCGCCGAGTTCACCCGTCCCGCCGCCGGCGGCAGGGAGCCGCGCCTCCAGACCCTGGCGCGGCAGATCGTCAACGAGGTGATCGAGCGCGGTGAGTGCGACTTCGTCGCCGACGTCGCCGGCGAGATGCCCTCCTATGTCATCGCCGAGCTGATGGGCCTGCCGCTCGAGGATGGCCGCGAGCTCTACAAGCTGACCGAGATCATCCACTCGGCCCCCGACACCCTGCCGCCCAACGCCGGGCGCGAGGCGGTGTTCAAGATGTTCGCCTACGCCGGCGAGGTGATCAGCGCCAAGCGGGCCCGCCCCAGCGATGATTTGGCCTCGCGCCTGCTGACCGCCGAGGTCGATGCTCGGCGCCTGACCGACAACGAGTTCCTGCTCTTCTTCCTGCTGCTGGTCGATGCCGGCGGCGACACCACCCGCAACCTGCTGGCGAGCGGCCTTTGGGCCCTCGACCAGAACCCGGACCAGGCCACCTGGCTGAAGGCCGACCTGCCAAGCCGCCTGGCCGGCGCGCGCGAGGAGCTGCTGCGCTTCACCAGCCCGGTGATCTACATGCGCCGCACCGCCACGCGCGATGCACGCATCGGCGCGGCGAAGATCGCCGAGGGCGACAAGGTGGTGATGTATTTCGGGGCCGCCAATCGCGATCCGGAGGCGTTCGACCAACCCGACACGCTCAATCTGGCGCGCACGCCCAACGCACACGTCGCCTTCGGCGGCGGCCCGCACGTGTGCCTCGGCCAGCATCTGGCGCGGATCGAGATCGACGCCATCCTGATCGAGGTGCTGACCCGCATGCGCGATCTGGAGATCCGGGCCCCGCCGGTATGGCTGGCGTCCACCTTCATCTCCGGCCCCAAGACCATGCCGGTGCGCTTCACGCCTGGGGTGAAGATCTAGCCGGCGAACGCTGAGCAGACCGCCCTGGTTTGCCAACCGCGGCGCGGGCGGGCTATCTGGCGCGGCCTTCCCAATAGGAGACCGCATGCGCCTGTCGCGCTACTTCCTGCCCGTGCTGCGCGAGACCCCAGCCGAGGCTCAGATCGCCTCGCACCGGCTGATGCTGCGCGCCGGCATGCTGCGCCAGGAGGCGGCGGGCATCTACGCCTGGCTGCCGCTCGGCCACCGGGTGCTGAAGAAGATCGAGCAGATCGTGCGCGAGGAGATGGACCGGGCCGGCGCGGTCGAGCTGCTGATGCCGACCCTGCAACTGGCCGACCTGTGGCGCGAGACCGGCCGCTACGACGACTACGGGGCCGAGATGCTGCGCATCACCGACCGCAACGAGCGCGAGCTGCTCTATGGCCCGACCAACGAGGACATGATCACCGAGATCTTCCGCGCCTATGTCCGCTCGTACCGCAGCCTGCCGCTCAACCTCTACCACATCCAGTGGAAGTTCCGGGACGAGCTTCGGCCCCGCTTCGGGGTCATGCGCGGGCGCGAATTCCTGATGAAGGACGCCTACAGCTTCGACCTGGACGCGGCGAGCGCCAGAGCCTCCTACAACCGGATGTTCGTGGCCTACCTGCGCGCCTTCCATCGCATGGGCCTGAAGGCGATCCCCATGAAGGCCGAGAGCGGGCCCATCGGCGGCGAGCTCAGCCACGAGTTCCACATCCTGGCCGAGACCGGCGAGTCGGCCGTCTATCTCGACCGGCGGCTGCTGGATATCCCCGTGCCCGGCGAGGACGTCGATTACGAGAGCGATCTTTCCGCCATCGTCGAGGCGTGGACGGCCCACTACGCGGCCACCGAGGACGTCCATGATCCGGCGCGCTACGAGCGGGAGACGAAAGCCGCTGATCGGCTGTCGGCGCGCGGCATCGAGGTCGGCCAGACCTTCTATTTCGGCGACAAATACACCAAGGCGATGAAGGCTCTGGTGACCGCGCCCGATGGGGCCGAGGTGGCCCCGCTCGGCGGCAGCTACGGCGTCGGCATCTCGCGCCTGGTGGGGGCGATCATCGAGGCCAGCCACGACGAGGCCGGGATCATCTGGCCAGAGCCGGTGGCGCCGTTCGGGGCCCTGATCATCAACTTGCGGCCAGGGGACGGCGCCGTGGACGAGGCCTGCGGCCACGCCTACCAGGCGCTCACCACCATGGGCCGCGAGCCGCTGCTGGACGACACCGAGGAGCGGCCGGGGGCGAAGTTCGCCACCGCCGATCTGATCGGTCTGCCGTGGCAGCTGATCATCGGCCCGCGCGGCCTGGCGCAAGGCCAGGTGGAGCTCAAGCGGCGTGCCGGCGGCGAGCGCCAGGAGGTCAGTCTCGACCGTGCCCTAGAGGTGATCGGCGGTTGAGCGGAGCCCCGGCGCGGCCGTTCAGCGCCTGGGAGCGCTCGGTCGCCATCCGCTATCTGCTGACCCGTCGCCGGCACGGGGGCGTGGCGCTGATCTCGCTGATCTCGTTCGCCGCCATCGCGCTCGCCGTCTCGGCCCTGATCGTCACCATGTCGATCATGAACGGCTTCCGCAGCGAGCTCAGCGCCAAGATCCTGGGCTTCAACGGCCACGCCTATGTGGTCGGCGCCGACGCCGGAGCGGTCGGGCGGCTCCGCGCCGTACCGGGCGTCGTCCAGGCCTTCCCGGTGGTGGAATCGGAAGTCCTCGCCCAGGGACCGGCCTCGGCCTCCGGCGCTGTGGTTCGTGGCCTGACGCCGGCGGACCTCAAGGCCCTGCCGATCATCGCCGGAGCGATCAAGGGCGGCTCGCTGGCCGGCTTCGGCCAGGGGCAAGATGGCGGCGATCAGGTGCTGGTCGGCCGGAAGCTGGCCGACATGCTGGGCGTCGGCGTCGGCGATCCGATCACCCTGATTTCCCCCAACGGCGAGGCCACGGTGATGGGTGGGACCCCGACCCGCAAGACCTACACCGTGGGCGCGGTGTTCTCGGTCGGGATGAGCGAATACGATCAGGCCTTCATCTATATGCCGCTCAATCAGGCGCAGCTGTTCTTCGGCCGCGACGATCAGGTCGATTATATCGAGATCAACCTCGCCGATCCCGACGCCGCGCCGCGCCTGAAGGACGCCCTGGCCAAAGCCGCCGGGCCAGGGGCGGTGGTCACCGACTGGACCGAGAAGAACCGCGCCTACTTCACCGCCCTGGCGGTGGAGCGCAACGTGATGCGCTACATCTTCATGTTCATTGTCGCCCTGGCCGCCCTCAACATCATCTCCGGCCTGGTGATGCTGGTGAAGAACAAGGGCCGCGACATCGCCATCCTGCGCACCATTGGGGCGGGGCGGGGGGCGATCCTGCGCATCTTCTTCATGGCCGGGGCGATGATCGGCCTCCTGGGCACCGCGGTCGGCCTGGCGACCGGCATCCTCTTCTGCCTCAACATCGAGGCCATCCAGCGGTTCGTCGAATGGGTCAGCGGCGTCCAGGTGTTCAACTCCGACATCTACTTCCTGGCCCATGTGCCGGCCAAGATCGACTGGCGGGAAGTGGCGATGGTCGCGGTCTGGGCATTGGGGGCGGCGTTCGTCTTCACTCTGCTGCCCGCCTGGCGCGCCTCGCGCCTCGATCCGGTGGAAGCGCTCCGCTATGAGTGAGCCGGTGCTGAGCGTGCGTGGGCTGCGCCGCACCTACGTCACCGGCGAGGGCGAGCTGGAGGTGCTCAAGGGGGCCGACCTCACGGTCTCCGCCGGCGAGGTGGTCGGGCTGGTCGGCCCTTCGGGATCGGGCAAATCCTCGCTGCTGCACGCCGCCGGACTGCTCGAGCGCCCGACCGCCGGCGAAGTGATCGTCGATGGCCGCGACTGTGCGCGGCTGTCGGATCGCGCGCGCACCCGCCTGCGCCTTGGCCAGATCGGTTTTGTGTATCAATTCCATCATTTGCTTCCGGAATTTACCGCCCTCGACAACGTCGCCCTGCCGCTGATGATCGCCGGCAAGTCGAGACGCGCGGCGCGCGAGCGGGCCTGCGGCCTGCTGGTGCGACTGGGCCTCGGCGAGCGCTTGCGCCACCAGCCGGCTCAGCTCTCGGGCGGGGAGGCGCAGCGGGTCGCCGTCGCCCGCGCCCTGGCCAACCGGCCGCGTCTGCTGCTGGCCGACGAGCCGACCGGCAACCTCGATCCGACCACTTCGGAGACGGTGTTCGCCGCCCTCCACGATCTGGTGCGTCAGACCGGCGTGGCGGCGCTCATCGCCACCCACAACCTCGCCATGACCCGGCATATGGACAGGGTGATGGCCCTGGAGGACGGCCGTTTGCGGGAAGTCACCTGAAGCGGATCGGCATAGTTTCGTTGCCTTTTTGATGCCCGGTGTAGAAGCCGTTCTAAGAGCGCTCAAGCCCGAGACAGTGGCCGAGCAGGGCGATACGCCGGACGCGCAGTTGCGACCTCGTCGCCGAGAGCGCGGGCATCGCAGAATCGACGCGGCCCGGCTCATTGGAATCGATCCAAAGTCGCTGTTGTGGTGGGAGCGCGACGCGCGTGAGCCGCGGTATCCGAGGACGAAGGCTCTCGTGGCTCAGTTTCTCGGCGATACCGTGTCTTGAGCGTCGACCTGGCAAAGAACGTTCGGTTCCGAGCACGGAGCTGATGGCGGCTTTCGACCCAAAGCGGACATTAGCTCGAACTGATCGTCGAGCCGAATTTCCCGCTCACCCGAGGGCAACGAGGCAGGTTATAGGAGCCTTCTGAATCAAAGGAGACACCCCATGACTAGGTGCGTCGCCCCTGTTCTTACAGCTCTTTTGGCGCTCTCGGGGGCGAGCGAATCCGTGGCCGCTTCCCCAGCACCCTCCCCGGAGATGCTGAGCCTGACCAAAGCGCTGGCCGGGACCTGGGCGGTGGAGGACAACTTTGCGCCCCTCGGTGACAATCAAGACTCGATATCCACGCCCAAAGGCGGGCGCGGCCACGGCGTGCAGGTATGGAGGGCCGGACCTGGCGGCTTCACCTTCATGGAGGAGGAGCACAACTACACCCCGGCCGGTGAGGTGTTCATCGTCGGCTACACTTGGTGGGACGCCACCCGCAAGCGCTTCGGCGGCATGGAATGCAACAGCCAGTGGCCAAAGGGCTGCGACCTCACCTCGGCGATGTCCCTCGTTGACCTGAGCTGGGATGGAAAGCGGTTCGTGGTCGACATCCGCAGCGAGAAGGATCCTAAAAAGCTCGTCTGGCACGAGGTCTTTTCCGACATCACGCCCGCCACCTTCCTGCAAACCGCCGACGTCGCCATGCCTGATGGATCGATGAAGCGGTGGCTGACCCTACACGCCACCCGAATCCATATTGAACGCCGGCGTTAGGCGTATTCAGCGCTTGCTTCAGGGCGTCAGCGCCATGTCGGCTTTCCACCCAAAGCGGCCGCTCGGATTGTCCGCTATGCTGGCGGCGATCGCCGAGCCTGAGACCGAGGAATGCAGCCCCCGCCCATCAGACAGGATGAGATCGATGCCAGGATCGCCGGACATCTGGACGAGCTGCTCGCCCTCTGGCAGGCCGAGCAGGGCGAGGCGAAGGCGAGAGACCTCGATCTGATCGCGGCGGCGCTGCCGCTGGCAGGCGATCAGCCGCTGCGCGTCCTCGACCTGTGCTGCGGTCCTGGTGACGTCGGTCGGGCCGTCCAACGGCGGTTCTCCAATGCCCACGTCGATGGCGTCGACCGCGATCCGTTCCTCACCTCGATTTGCCGCGGCGTGAATGGACGAAGTGGCGCGAGGGGCGAGACGTTCGTGCGCGACCTGGAAGACGCCGATTGGCATTCACCTCTCTCGCCCCCGTACGACGCCGCCGTCGTCGCTAACGCGCTTCACTGGTTCACTCCAAAGCGAGTCGGGGAGATCGCGACGGATGTCTTGCGGCTTCTCCGAGCTGGCGGAGCTTTCATTGTTGTCGAGCCAACGCGGGCGGATACGCCATTCCGGGCGGGCTTCGAGGCGTGGACGGTGACACAACCGCCCCGCTACCGCCGGGAGAACTGGGAGCGGTTCTGGTCCCGGGCCAACCAACTGCTAGCCTACGACCACACTGAGTTGCTCGGCTCGCGACTTTCGGGCGGGCTCGACGAGGGGTCGGTCGCAAACTGGATCGGGCTCCTGATAGAGGCGGGATTCGCGGCGCCGGACGTCCTGTGGCGCGACGCCGACGAAGTGATGCTCGGTGCGATCAAGTACTAAGTTCCGGCCCAGCGGAAAGCGACGGACGGATGAGGAAGTTGAGGTTCAGCGAGGAGCAGATAGCCGACCAGTCGCGCAACTAGGCGTCGGAATGTCCGCTCTCGGGTGCGCAGGCAACAGCGGCTTTCGACCCTGAGCGGACACCGTCTCTGCGCGAACTTGGCCATGCTAGATAGCTCTTATGAAACAGCCCGCCATATCGCCCCGCCTTGAAGCCCGCATCGCAGGGGCCCTGTACATTCTGGTTATCCTTCTCGGCGGCTTCGCGGAGATCGGGGTCCGCCAGGGGCTGGTCATTGAAGGCGATCCAGCGGCCACCGCGCGGGCGATCGTAGCGCACGCATCTCTCTTTCGGCTGGGCTTTGCAGCCGAGATGATGACCAACCTCATTGCCGTACCGCTGACCCTGATTTTCTACCGTCTGCTGGCGCCGACGGCCCGCTTCTGGGTGCTGCTCGCCGTCGTCCTGGACCTGACGCAGAACGCAATCAACGCCGTGAACGCCTGGACCCAGTTCGCGCCGCTCACCCTGCTTTCGGGCTCGCCCGACCTGGCGGCCATACCGCATGCGGAGCTGGCCGCTCTGGCCCGGCTTGCGCTCAAGTGGCACGACGTCGGCTTCGATATTGGCCTGACGTTCTTCGGCTTCGCGCTCGTGATCTATGGCGTGGTGATCTTTCGGTCGAGGTTCTTCCCCCGCTTCCTCGGCGTGCTCTACGGTATGGCCGGCGCCTTCTACCTCGCCAACAGTTGCGCCTACTTCTTCGCGCCCCGCTTGCTGTCCATCTACCTGCTGCTTCCCTGCCTTGTCGGCGAGGGTGTGCTCGCCCTCTGGCTGCTCATCGTCGGCATGGACGAAGCGAAGTGGCGAACGCTCGCAGACCGCGAGGCCGGTGAGAAATGATGGCTTCAAGGGGTCGCAGTCCGAAGCGGCAGCGCTGAGGGTTGGCCGAAGGCCCGCGCCTCTTCTGATATGTGCTTCCTGGAACGTCGCTAACGGCGGCTTTCCACGCTGAGCCGACCTTCGTAACGTCCGCTTCCTGGTTCGGAGAGGGTGATCGGTCGAGGCCGCCTAGGTTTCGGCCAGCGCCGGGCCGGCCACCTGCTGGGCTTGGCTGGCGGTGGACCGCGCGTAGCTGATGAAGACGTCGGACATGCGGGTGCGACCTCACCCTCGGTCGCTGCTGAACCGTAGCGACGCCGCCGAGCTACGGGCAAGGGGAACCTCGCGAATGTCCGAAAACTGGAAGGGGCCTAATGACCGCTCACGACACCCAGTAGGGCGCCAAGAAAAAACCCGATAGCACCAACAGGGCGACGATATTCGTGCGCTTCCGGCGCGCCGGTAAGAGGGTGATGGCGCAAGGCCTCGGACAATAACACCTTCCGCGCCTTCGCCTGGCTGGCCTTCTGACCACAACGTAACTGTCGTGCGCAACCTGAACGGCGTAGAGGGCATTGAACCGTTTCCAGGCGCCGGGGAATTGAACTCCGAGCGCAAGGACGATCAATGCTGGGCAAGCGCGCCGCGGCCGGTGGAACATCGGACTCGAGCGCCCGGAAGGGCGCGCGCGACGACGTTGAGCTGGTCGGCAGGATCGTCCACGGTGACCGGCGCGCCTTCGAGGATCTGTACCGCGCCTACCAGCCGCGCCTCGGCCGCTTTCTGCTCTCCATCCTGCGACGGGCGAACCTCGTCGAGGAGGTGCTGAATGACACCATGCTGGTCGTGTGGGCCAATTCGGATCGCTACAACGGTCAGAGCAAGGTCTCGACCTGGATCTTCGCCATCGCCTATCGCAAGGCGCTCAAGGCGCTGCGCCGCGCCGACGAGCCGCTCGAGGACCACGACGCTGAAAAGCGGCCGAGCCTGGAGGCGGGACCCGAACAAATGCTCGGCCGAAGCCAGGTCCGTGAGGTTCTGGTGCGCGCCATCGGCGAGCTTTCGCCCGATCACCGCGCCGTGGTTGATCTCACCTATTTCCACGAGTTCGGCTACCGCGAGATCGCCGAGCTGATGGATTGCCCGGTGGATACGGTGAAGACCCGCATGTTCCACGCCCGCCGTCATTTGCGGCGCAAGCTGGCCGGTGAACTGGCGGACTGGCTGTGAGGGGCAAATGAGCGACAACATCGTGCCCTTGTTCGGGGACCCGCATCACGACACCCAACTGCTGTTGCCGTGGTATGCGTGTGGACGTCTGGACGAGGCGGACAAGATGCGCGTCGAGGAGCACCTCGAGACGTGCGAGGAATGCCAGGTGGAACTGCGCCTGGAACGGCGCCTGGCCGCTGAGGTCGCCGCCTTGCCGGGCGCCGCCATCGCCGAGGCGCCGGCTGCGGCGCCCAGCGAGGGGAGGGCGCGGACACCGCTTTGGCGCGCCGCCGCGCCCTGGACCGGCTGGGCCGCCGCCGCCGCCCTGGCGATCGTCATTCTGCTCCCGTCAAGTCCGCCGCCGGCGCCGACCTACCACACCCTGAGCGCCGCGCCGCCGGCCGGCAACCTGGTGGTGATCTTCCGCCCCGAAATTACCGAACAGACCATGCGCGGCATTCTGCGGGCCAGCGATGCCCATTTGGTGGGCGGCCCCAACGAGGCCGACGCCTATGTGCTGCAGGCCCCGCCCTCGCGGTTGAAGGCGGTCCTGGCCAACCTCCGCGCTCGTCACGGGGTGGTGCTGGCCGAGCCGGTCGGCTCGCCGTGATCCGCCTTGCCGCGCTGCTGGCCGCGTTCGGCCTGACGCTGGTCCTGGCCGGCTCCTCGCCCGCCGCTCCGCCGATCGAGAGTCCGGGGCCTGACCGTATCCTGGTGATGGTCCAGATGCCGCCGGCGCACTACCGGCCGAACTCGCAGTATTCGGACGCCTACGGCGATGGCCTCTCGCAGAGCGCCCGTCACAGGATCGTCAGCCGTCTGGCGCGCGCCAACGCGCTTTCGCTGGTCGACAACTGGCCGATGCCGCTGCTTGGCGTCGATTGTTTCATGCTGAAAGTTCCGGCCGGGCGCTCGGCCGCGGTGGTCGCCCAGGCACTCTCGCGCCAGCCGGGCGTCGCCTGGTCGCAGCCGCTCAACCTCTACCACACCGAAGCCGCCACCGGCGCACTGCCGGCTGCGCCGACCCGCCCGGCGCCGCCCACCCGTCAGTGGCGTCTGGGCGACCTGCGCGTTGCGGCCACCGGCCGCGGGGTGCGCGTGGCGGTCATCGACAGCATGATCGAGGTCGGCCATCCCCAGCTTCGTGGACAGGTGGCCCTGGCCCGCAACTTCGTCTCCGATCGGCCGGCGGCGCCGGAACGGCATGGCACGGCCGTCGCCGGGGTCATCGCCGCGCGGGCGGAGGAGGGCGCGGGGATCACCGGCGTCGCGCCAGGATCGCGCCTGCTGGCCCTGCGCGCCTGTTGGCAGCAAGGCGCCGCCGCCGCCGCGTGCGATTCGATCAGCCTGGCCAGGGCGCTCGAGTTCGCCATCGCTCACCAGGCCGAGGTGATTAACCTCAGCCTGGCCGGTCCGCCCGACCTGCTGCTCGGCAAGCTCATCGAGGTAGCCGAGAAACGCCATATCACCGTCGTCGCCGCTTACGATCCGGCTCTGCCAGAGGGCGGGTTCCCCGCCTCCCAACCCGGGGTGATCGCCGTCGCCGACCAGTCCCGCGGCCACCCGCCAGCCGGCGTGTTCGCCGCCCCAGGCCATGAGGTATTGACGACAGCGCTCGGTGGCGGTTGGGGATTGTTCAACGGCTCTTCCTTTGCCGCCGCCCACGTGAGCGGCCTCGTGGCGCTCATGGACGAACGACGATCGGGCGGGGCCCTGAAACTGATCACCAACCCGGGGGGAGCGATTGAGCCCTGCGCCAGTCTGTCCCGGGTCCAGCCCAGCCTGCGCCAATGCGGCCGGCAGACGGTGGCGTCCTCGCATCCGTAGAGGCGGAATGTGGCGGCTGGCGCTGCTCGTCGCGCTGTTCACGCTGCTTCCGCACGCCAAGTCGCTTGCCCAGGTGGCCCTGAGCGCCGCGCTCGATTCCGACTATCGGGTGAGGGGGCTCAGCTACAGCGACGAGCGGCCGACGTTGAGCCTGAGCCTGGCCTATGACCAATCCTCCGGCATCTACGGCGGGGTGAGCGCCATCGGCGTCGATACCCGCCACGCCGGGCTAGAGGGCCTGGGATACATCGTCTACGCCGGATACGCCCACCGGCTCGGACCCGACAGGGCGTGGGACCTCGGCCTCTCCAACAGCAGCATCTCGGTCTATCTCGATCGCCGCTACACGGCCAACTATACTGAGCTCTACGCCGGGATGAGCGTCAAAAGTGTCACCGTCCACCTCTACTATTCGCCGCGGTACATCGGCGAAGCAGCGCCGACCCTATATCTCGACGCCGCCGCGTCCTACCATCCGGCCCGCCGCTGGCGAGTTTACGGCCACGCCGGCGTGCTGACGCCGCTCACCGCGGGCGGCTCCCATGCCACTGGACGCACGCGTGCCGACTTCAGCCTTGGCGTGGCGCGCGAATTCCGACCGTTCGAGATTCACGTGCAATGGTCTACGACCGCGCCCAGGGCGGTCTATCCGGAATATCACCACCAGGATGCCAACGCAGTGTCCGCCGGGGTTGTCGCCTATTTCTGAAGCGAAACATGCGGCGGCTGTCAGCAGGGGCGTCGGAGCTGGGCCGCAGTCGGCTGAGCCAGATGAAATATGCGCCTAAGATATATTATCAGAAAATCAGGATAGCTAGGCAAGCCGTTGAACTCACGGGGTTTTACCTTCCGCCAGGCGACGCAGAACGCCAACCAGAAGATTCCCCTCCAGCGCCATCACCCGCGATTCCACGCTCGCGGCAGTGTCGGCGGCCGAAATTGGCGTCTCGGCGCGCGCCAGCACGCGTCCGCGATCGTAGACCTCGTCCACCAGATGCACGCTCGCCCCGCTGATCGTCTCGCCGGCGGCGATCACCGCCTCGTGGACGCGACGCCCGTACATGCCTTCGCCGCCGAACTTGGGCAGCAACGCCGGGTGAATGTTGAGCACCCGTCCCGCGAAGGCCGACAAGGTCTTTGCACCCAGGCGTCGGAGATAGCCTGAAAGCACCACCCAGTCCGGTCGCGCCTCGCCCAGCGCCACCGCCAGCCTGGCGTCGGCGCCAGCCGGATCCTCTCGTGTCGTCAGGACCTTGGTTGGTATGCCGTGCGCTTGGGCGAACGCCAGCGCCGGCGCCTGAGCGCGGTTGCTGACCACCAGCACTGGCTTTGCGTCCAGCTTTCCAGCTTCGATCGCGGTGACGACCGCGCGCATGCCCGAGCCGTTGTTGGACGCCAGAAACGCCAAGCGAATCATGCGTCTCGCTCAGCGACCTCGACCTCGAGGCGCAACCCATCGACGGCCGGCTCGACATTGGGTGGAAGGCGTCCCGCCAGCTCGGCGTAGTCAAGATCGATGTGCAGGTTGGTGAGGATGGCGCGCTTGGGCCTGACCCGCTCGATCCAGGCCAGGGTCTTGTCCACATGCGAGTGGGTCGGATGGGGCGCATAGCGCAGGGCATCGACGATCCACACGTCGAGCCCCTGCAGAAGCGTGAACGACTCCTCCGGAAGGTCGACGACATCGCTGGAATAGGCAACATCGCCAAAGCGATAGCCGAGCGAGTTCGACCACCCGTGACCCTGATGGAACGTGACCACCGGAATCGGCCCCGATGGACCTGAAATCTCCCAGCCTTGGCCGTGCGCCGGCGCCAGGTGAACGTCGGCGATGGCCGGATAAGGCCCCTGACCGTGGAATACGTAGCCAAATCGAGACAGCAAGGTGGCGCTCGTGGCTTCGTCCATCCAGCACGGAATGCGCTCACGCTGGATGAGGGCGAAAGCGCGGATATCGTCGAGTCCGTGGCACTGATCGGCGTGATCGTGGGTGAGCAGCAAAGCGTCCAGCCGCCTGACCCCGGCGGCGCTCGTCTGCAGGCGAAACTCGGGCGCCGCGTCGACGACCAGGGTGGTGCGAGCGTCCCCCTCCCCCACGCGCCGCACCAACAGCGAGCAGCGGGAGCGGCGATTGCGCGGATCGGCCGAGTCGCAGGCGCCCCAATCGCCATCGGCCCTCGGCGCCCCGGCCGAGGAACCACAACCCAGGATCACGAACTCCAGACGCATCAGCCGCGTCGGACGCGCTTGAAGAGGGCAAAAAAGGCCGCCTCGGTGCGCGCTTCCGCTTCGGCGAGGCTCCAGCCGCGAATCTCGGCAAGCTTGGCCAGGACGTGGGGCAGGAACGCCGGCTCGTTGCGCCGGCCGCGCATCGGAACCGGCGCCAGGTATGGGCAGTCGGTTTCGATCAGGATGCGATCTTCCGGCATGTGCGCGATGAC
>DASYGN010000057.1:0-10517 GCA_035999625.1 Caulobacteraceae bacterium
TTGCAAATTGTCAACCTTTCCACCGCCTGGCCAGGCGCTGCGCGCTCCATCGAGCGGCGGGGCCGTGGAAACTTTGTACGCGCCGGAACCTTTTGCCAGCCAGCGCATCCAATCAGATCAGGAAGCGGAGCCGTTGTCCCGACGGCCCGGTCCGCCCGAGGGAACCCACCATGCTCATCAAAATCCTGCTCGCCGCCGCGATCGCCGCGCCGGCCGCTGTCCTCGCCGCCGGCGCGGCGCCCACCGATCCGCAGATCGCCGCCATCGCCTACACCGCCGACAGTGTCGACATCGCCGCCGGCAAGCAGGCGCTGAACAAATCGCACAACAGCGCCGTGCGCGCGTTCGCGCAGGAAATGGTCCGCGACCACACGGCGGTGAACAACCAGGCCCTGGCCCTGGTCAAGAAGCTCAACGTCACCCCACAGCCTAGCGCCACCAGCCGCCAGATCGCCGACGGCGGGACGGCCGAGCGCGCCAAGCTGGCCAAGCTGAGCGGCGCCGCCTTCGACCGCGCCTACGCCGACAACGAGGTCGCCTACCACAAGACGGTCAACGGGGCGTTGCGCGACACCTTGATCCCCAGCGCCAGCAACGCGCAGCTGAAAGCCTTCCTGGAGACCGGGCTCAAGCTGTTCACCTCGCACGAGGAACACGCCGAGCACCTGGCCGCCCAGCTCAAGTGAAGGCGGCCCTGATCGGGGTGGCGATCGCTTTCGGCGCGCTGGCTGGCTGCCAACGCGCCGCCGCCCCCGCGCATCACACGGCGACCTACACCGTGGTGATGAAGGACCTGGCCTATGGTCCGGCCCCGAGCGGACTGATGCCCGGGGATACGATCGTGTGGAAGAACGCCGACATCTTCCGCCATACGGCGACGGCGAGGAACGGGGCCTTCGATGTCGATCTGCAGCCGGGCCAGAGCGGCGCCACGATTGTTAAGACTGCGGGAGTCATCGACGTCTATTGCCGGTATCATCCGGACATGACCATGCGCCTGGTGGTGAACAGCCCATGAGCCTCGCCGAGCGCCAGGGCGAGGGCCCAGCCTTCCAGGCGCTCATGCAGCGCTGCAACGCCCGCCTCTATCGCATCGCCCGGGGGATCCTCGGCGACGAGGCGGAAGCCGAAGATACGCTGCAGGAGGCCTACGTCCGCGCCTTCGCCGCCCTGCCCAGCTTCCGCGGCGAGGCCAGCCTCGACACCTGGCTGACCGCCATTCTCGTCAACGAGGCGCGCGGGCGCTTGCGTCGGCGCCGGCCGCACGTGGAGCTCAAGCTGGTCGAGGAAAGACCGCAGGCGCAGCCATCGCCCGAGGCCCAAGTGGCGCATGCCGAGGCGCGCCGGATGCTGGAGCGGGCCATCGACGCCCTGCCGGCCGGCTTCCGCGCCGTGTTCGTCCTGCGCGAGGTGGAGGGCTGTTCGGTGGCCGAAACCGCCCAGGCGTTGGCGATCACGGCGGTCACGGTGCGCACCCGCCTGCACCGCGCCCGGACGCTGCTGAGGAAGGCGCTGGAAGACAGCCTCTCCGGCGCACTCCACGACGCCTTCCCCTTCGGCGGCGCCCGCTGCGCGGCGCTCACCGCGAAGGTGCTGGCCAGGCTGCGGCTGGCCTAAACTTCGGTGATCGTGCCGTCGTAGTTCCGCGGTGGCATCTGGGCCGCTGGGGCACAGCCGAGCTTCCGAAGCAAGATGGATCGCGATTGCCCTCGTCCTGGCATCGGTCTACGCAGGCAAGGTCAAGTCGATCCCGGACGTGACCCGGGTGGCGACAGGTGCGGTGGGCTTATCCTGTTAGCTGTGGGGCGGGTCGGCCCCTGCGTAGCGTCAAAGCGTTGAGTTCTGGATCGCCGGCGGCGGCGGGTCGCTCGACATGCGTGCTGTGGGCCGAGGCGCTCGATCGCGGGTGATCTTCTCTTGGGGAAGGGCCCATGGCCAGCAAGCACGCCATCATCGCCGCCATCGAGCGCAAGATCGCCGGCACCTCCCTCTCGACCTGGCGGATCGGGCTGACCAACGACCTGCTGAGCCAGAAGACCCACTTTCTGGAGGCCGAGCAGCGCCACGTTATCTACTGGTCGAGCTGGCCGGCCGCCTCCCTGGCCGAGGCGCAGGCGGTGGAGACGCACTTCATCGACAAGGGCGTGAAGGCCTCGGCCTACGGTCGCATATCGGCGTTGCGGCCGGTCTACGTCTATCTGTTCTGAGGCGTCGACAAGCAGATCGCGATTAAGGCGGCGGGTTGTTCAACGCACCCGCTCCTTTTCCCTGGGCGCCGAGGCGCGGCGCTTCCTGGCCTCCGCCTTGGGCTTGGGCAGGAGCCGGAAGCGCGTCTGGCACCAGCCGAAATCGACGCCGACATCCAGCAGAGCATCGGAGCGCCCGCACGGGCAGGCGAATTCCATCACCGCCGCCACCCGGTAGGTCTCCCCGGCGCGCAAAGGCACCGGTCTGCCGGTGGCATGGTTCGGGGCGGCGTTGACACAAAGAACCAGATCGCCAGGGCCGATAGGCTCGCTCACGGGCAGTAGATGAGCCCCCGAGCCGCGCGCGGCAAGGTCCGGCCGGGTGGCTTTATTCCACCGCCTTGAGGATGGTCTCGACCGCGGCCATGCGGGCGCGCACGTCAGCCAGGCTGGCCTCCATGGCGGCCAGGCTGGTCACGATCTGTGACTGGGCGGCCGAGGCGCTTTCCGCGAGCTTGCGCCAGGCCTCGTCATTGGCCGCTCGCGCCTTGGCCTGCTGGACGGAGGCGTGGGCGCGGATGCCGAAGACGATCAGGATCGTCGCCAGCGGCAGCACCAGGGTGAGCAGGTAGAGGGTTACGGTCATGGTCATCCCCTTGGGTCTCATGGTTTGGCGGTGAGGGTCTTGGCCGCCTCGGCGATCGCGCCCGGCGTGAGGTGAAAAGCGAATTCGGTGACGGTGAAATAGTTGAGCGCCTTGCCGTCCTTCGACAGCTCCAGCTGGCTCGCCACCAGGCCGGCGTCCTGAAGCTTCTGCAGATGCAGATGCAGCAGCGGGCGGCTGATGCCGATCGCGCGCGCCAGGGCGCTGACATAGTTGCGACCGCCGAGCGCCAGCGCGGCGAGGATGCGCATCCGGTGCGGATTGGCCAGGGCGGCCAGGGTGGCCAGGAGCTGGTCGCCTTCGGTCGCGGTGTCGGCACGCGATGTCATGTGTCAGTTATACCTGACACATGACAGAGCATCAAGTGGCCATGACGCTCGAAAACGACCTTTCCCTTGCCTCTCGCGGATCGCCCCTCGATAAGCTCACGGCCGCGGCCAAGGGTGGGGTCGTAGAGACATGTCCGACGTTTTCATTTCCTACGCCCGCTCGACGGCGGACCAGGCGCAAGCGGTGGCCAACGCGTTGCGCGCCCTGGGCTATGACGTCTGGCGCGATGACCAGCTGCCCGCGCACCGCGCCTATGGCGAGGTGATCGAAGAGCGGCTGACGGCGGCCAAGGCGGTGGTGGTCATCTGGTCGGCCGAAGCGGCCAAGAGCCAGTGGGTGTTCTCCGAGGCCAACCGCGCCCGCGAGGACGGCAAGCTGGTGCAGCTCACCGTCGATGGCGCCCGGCTGCCGATGCCGTTCGATTCCATCCAGTGTGTCGACATGGCCGGTTGGAGCGGCGAGGCGGCTTCGCCCAGCTGGCGCAAGGTCGTCGCCAGCGTCGCCGACTTGATCGGCGGGACAGCCGCCGCGCCGGCGCCCAGCCTGGCCGCCCGCAAGCTCTCCATCTGCGTGCTGCCGTTCGCCAACATGAGCGGCGATGCCGAGCAGGAGTATTTCTCCGACGGCATCAGCGAGGACATCATCACCGACCTTTCCAAGGTCTCCGCCCTCAGCGTCACGGCCCGCAACAACGCCTTCACCTTCAAGGGCAAGACGGTGGAGATCCAGCAGATCGCCCGCCAGCTGGGCGTCAGCCACGTGCTGGAAGGCTCGGTGCGCAAGTCGGGCAACCGCGTCCGCATCACCGCCCAGCTGATCGATGGCGCCGCTGGCGATCATCTCTGGGCCGAGCGCTGGGACCGCAACCTCGACGACATCTTCGCCCTGCAGGACGAGATCAGCCAAGCGATCGTCAAGGCGCTGAAGCTGAGACTTTTGCCCGAGGAAAAGACCGCCATCGAGCGGCGCGGCACCGACAATGTCGAGGCCTACAACCTCTATCTGATGGCTCGCCAGTACCTGATCAGCGGGACCGGCGCCGACGTCCAGCGCCTGGAGGCGATCGTGCGCCTGTGCCAGGCGGCCATCGAGATCGATCCGAACTACGCGCGCATCTGGGCGCTGATGGCCGTGGCGCGGCGCGGCCTGCACTTCCATTTCGGCCACGCCGGCAGCGACGCTCTGGCGGCGGCGGAACGGGCGCTGGCGCTGGATCCCAATCTGGCCGAGGCCCACGCGGTGAAGGGCGACCACTTTTGGAACATCGGCCGGCCGGACGAGGCCAGGGCCGAGATCGACATCGCCTTGGGCCTGGATCCGGACTCCTGGGAGGTCAACATCAACGCCGGCTATCTGAGCTATCGGCAGGGCCGGTTCGATGACTCCATCCGCTATTTCGGCAGGGCCGCCAGCGCGGTGGAAGCGGATTTCGTCTGTACCGGGATGATGACCACCGCCTCCCTCGCCGTTGGCGATGCCGAGGGCGCCCGCGAAGCGGCGCGGATGACGCTCGAGCGCGCCGAACGAGGCCTGGCCAACGATCCCAGCAATGGCTCGGCCATGGGCTTTGGCGCCGGCGCCCTGGCCGCCCTGGGCGAGGGCGAGAGGGCCAAGGACTGGATCCGCCGGGCCCTGCTCATCGATCCGGACAATCTGCGCATGCGCTACAACCTCGCCTGCGCGCTCACCAACATGCTGGGAGATTCCGACTCGGCGCTGGAGCTTCTGGACCCGTTCTTCGCCAAGACCACGGCCAGCTTCGTGGACCACGCCAAGGTCGACCCCGATCTGGACAGGCTGCGGGGCGATCCCCGTTTCCAGGCCATGCTCGCCGGGGCCGAGGCGCGGTTGGCGGCGGCGTCCAAGGTGGCTGACGGAGCCAAGGCATGAAGTCCGCTTTGGAAGGCTGACACTGCCTCTCGGCAACAAGCGGCGCTTCCGTCAGGCAAAACGTGACGTAGTCCGTCACTCCGCCAGTTTCCGGTACAGCGGCGCGAAGCGCTCATGGCTCGCAAGGTAGGCGGCCATGACGTGGGCGCGCGGCCGGCCGTGCTTGCGTTTCTTGATCAGGTCCGCGAGCGCTTCATCGACCAGCGCCTGAAGTTGCCGGCCCTCGTTCGCCGCCAGGCGCCGCACCTAATGCGCCGCTTCCCAGTTGGCCGCCGCGCGGGCCTCGACCTTCAGCGGCACGGTGAAGGCCACCGCCGGCAGGGCGGCGCTCTCCATCACCGTTGAGGCGACGCGGCAGACCTCCGGGGCCTCGGCCTCGGGAGCCTCGAACACCAGCTCATCATGCACCTGCAGCAGCATGCGCGCGGTCAGGCCCGCGTCCTTCAGCGCCCCCGGCATGCGGATCATCGCCCGGCGCATGACATCGGCGGCCGCGCCCTGGATCGGGGCATTGATCGCCGCCCGCTCGGCGAAGGCGCGCTCGGCCACCGATCTGGAGCGGATCATCGGGATGTTGATCTTGCGCCCGAAGACGGTGGTCACGAACCCCTGCTCGCGCACCAGGGCGCGGGTCTTGTCCATGTAGGCGCGGATGCCGGGGAAGCGCTCGAAATAGGTGCGGATGTAGGCGGCGGCCTCGTCCTGGGGGATGCCGAGCTGGTTGGCGAGGCCAAAGGCCGAGATGCCGTAGGCGATGCCGAAGTTGATCGCCTTGGCCCGCCGGCGGGTCTCGGCCGGCATGCCCTCGACGGGCACGCCGAACATCTCCGAGGCGGTCATGGCGTGGATGTCCTGGTCGTGCAGGAAGGCGTGCTTGAGCTGGGGGATATCGCCGATGTGGGCGAGGAGCCGCAGCTCGATCTGGCTGTAGTCGGCGCTGATCAGCAGATGGCCCGGCTCGGCGATGAAGGCGGCGCGGATCTTGCGCCCCTCCTCGGTGCGGATGGGGATGTTCTGAAGGTTGGGATCGAGGGAGGAGAGCCGCCCGGTGGTGGTCGAGGCCAGGGCGAAGGAGGTGTGGATGCGCCCCGAGGTCTGGCTCACCGCCAGGGCCAGGGCATCGGTGTAGGTGCCCTTGAGCTTGGAAAGCTGGCGCCAGTCCAGCAGGACGCGCGGCAGGGTGTGGCCCTGGGCGGCGAGGTCTTCCAGCACCCCGGCGTCGGTGCTCCACACGCCGGTGGCGGTCTTGCGGCCGCCGGAAAGGCCCATCTCGCCAAACAGCACATCGCCGATCTGCTTGGGACTGCCGAGGTTGAACGGCCGGCCGACCAGGCGTTGCGCCTCCTGCTCCAGGTCGGCCATGCGCAGGGAGAACTCGTGGCTGAGGCGGCGCATGAGCTCGGCGTCGATGCGCACCCCGGCCAGCTCCATGTCGGCCAGCACCGGCGGCAGCGGCCGCTCCAGGGTCTCATAGACGGTGAGCAGGCCCTCGCGCGGCAGGCGCGCGCGCAGGCGCTGGTGAAGGCGCAGGGTGACCTCGGCGTCCTCGGCGGCGAAGCAGGTGGCGGCGGTGAGCTCGACGTGGCGGAAGCTTTTCTGCGCCTTGCCGGTCCCGGTGAGCTGCTTGAGGCTCATCGGCTGATGGTCGAGCAGGAGGGCCGAGAGCTCCTCCATGCCGTGGCCGTGCAGGCCGGCCTCGAGCACATAGGAGATCAGCATGGTGTCGTCGATCGGGGCCACGGCGATCCCGTGCCGGGCGAGGATGGCCATGTCGTACTTGGCGTTGTGGCCGACCTTGAGCACCGCCGGGTCTTCCAGCAGCGGCTTCAGGCGAGCGATGGCCTCGGTGAGAGGGATCTGGTTCAGGTCGTGGCCGTCTTCCAGGGCCAGCCCCTCCCCGGCCGCGTGGCCAAGGGGGATGTAACAGGCCTCGCCCGGGGCGATGGCCAGCGACACCCCGACCAGATCGGCGTCGGCCTGCGAGAGGCGGTCGGTCTCGGTATCGAAGGCGACCAGGCCCTTGGCCCTGGCGCGGGCGATCCAGGCGTCGAGCGTCTCCAGGTCGCGCACGCAGGCGTAGGCGCTGGTGTCGATGGCCAGCTCCGCCGTAGCCGCCGCCGGCCGCGGCTCGGGCGCGGTGGCCCCGGCCTCGCCGAGGCGCCGGGCGAGGGTGCGGAACTCCATGGTCTCCAGGAAGGCGGCCAGGGTCTTGGCGTCCGGCTCGGCCACCGCCAGCTCGTCCAGCGGCTCGGGCAGCGGGGTCTCGCAATCCAGGGTCACCAGCTGGCGCGAGAGGCGGATCTGGTCGGCGAAATCGATCAGGGTCTGGCGGCGCTTGTCCTGCTTGATTTCGGAGGCCCTGGCCAGGAGGCTGTCGAGATCGCCGTATTCGTTGATCAGGGCCGAGGCGGTCTTGATGCCGATGCCGGGCGCGCCCGGCACATTGTCGACGCTGTCGCCGCACAAGGCCTGGACGTCGATCACCTTCTCGGGCGGGACGCCGAACTTCTCCATCACCTCGGCGCGGCCGATGCGCAGGTTCTTCATCGTGTCGAGCATGGAGACGCGGTCGCCGACCAGCTGCATCAGGTCCTTGTCGGAGGAGACGATGGTCACCTCGCCGCCCATGTCGCGGGCGTGGCAGCAATAGGCGGCGATGATGTCGTCGGCCTCGTAGCCGGCCAGCTCCAGGCAGGAGACGCCGAACGCGCGGGTGGCCTCGCGGACCAGGGGAAACTGCGGCGCCAGGTCCTCTGGCGCCGGCGGCCGATGAGCCTTGTACTCGGCGTAGAGCTGATTGCGGAAGGTCGATTCGGAATGGTCGAACACCACCGCCAGGTGGGTCGGGGCGTCGGGCGCGGCCTTCATGTCGACGAGCAGCTTCCAGAGCATGTTGCAGAAGCCCTGGACGGCGCCCACCGGCAGACCATCGGACTTGCGCGTCAGCGGGGGGAGCGCATGATAGGCGCGAAAGATGAAGCCGGATCCGTCCACCAGATAGAGGCGAACCGCGGGGCCGTCTTCGGTGAGCGTGCGCTCGGGCGCCGCCGCCGGAGCCTCGGTGATGGTGTCGGTCATGAGAAGGGGAAGATAGGGCGCGGGCGCGGCCAGGTCATCAGGCTTCGCGTCGGCTGAAGGGCGACTTTCCTCGCCGGGGCTGGCGAGGCGTTTTGGGTGCAAAGGGGCGTACCATGATTGCGGCGATGATGGCTGCGGCGGTGCTGGCGCAGGCGCCGGAGGCCGCCGGCAAACCGGCGTTGGCGATCAATGTGCTCAGCGCCCCGATGGAAACCCCGCGCATCGCCCAGCGGCCGACGGCGCTGGAGTATATGAGCGCCTATCCCAGGGCCGCGGCCTCGCTGGGCATGGGCGGCAAGGCGGTGCTGGATTGCCACGTCGCCGAAAGCGGCCGGCTGGAAGGCTGCAAGGTGGCGCACGAGGCGCCGCTGGGGGCCGGCTTCGGAGCCGCCGCCCTGGCCCTGTCGCGCTCGTACCGGGTCGAGCAGGAGCCGGTGTCGACCAGCGAGGTCGAGCTGCCGATCGGCTTCGCCACCACTCTCGACGACAACGCGCTGCCGGTGGCGGGGCCGTGGGTGGCCGCGCCCAGCTTCGCCGACGTCGCCGGCGTCTATCCCGATATCGGCGGCGGGGTGGCCGGCCAGGTGGTCCTGCACTGCGCGTTGCAGCGCGACGGAACCCTGCACGCCTGCCGCACCCTCTATCTCAAGCCCACCGACCGCGATTTCGATGTCGCGGCGATGAAGCTGGCGCCCCGGTTCCGCATGCAGGTCGACCCGGCGATGCTGCGCAACCACGCCTCGATGGTCGCCGACGTGGTCATGAACCTGGCCGCGCCGTTCCGCGACGAGGCGCAGACCAGGCGCATCGACGCGCCGGCCTGGCTGGCGGCGCCGAGCGCCACCGACCTGGCCAGGCTGTTTCCGGCGCCGGCGGCGCAGAAGGGCGTCGTGGCCGGCCAGGGGACCGCCGATTGCACGGTCGGCGCCGATGGCGCGCTGCAGGATTGCCAACCGTTCGGGGCCGGCGAGCCGCCGGGCCTGGGTTTCTCCGAGGCCGCGGCCAAGGCGGCGATGATGATGCGCATGAGCCCATGGACCGACGCCGGCGGCCCGGTGGACGGGGCGCTGGTGCGGGTGCCGATCCGCTTCACTCAGGCGCCGGCCAAATACGCCGGCGCGGTCGCCCCTTGAACGCTAGCCCGGCGAGTGCTGCCGGTGGCGCCTCGGCGGGGGCGTGGCGGTTCTGGCGTGGGCCGTGCCGGTGATGTGGCTGTACCCGGGCGCGGGGTTGTGGCGGAAATGGGCGACGTCGCCGCGCTGATAGCGGCCGGTGTCGGCGGTCCGGTAGTAGAAGATGTCGTTGTCCCAATAGCCGTCATAGATCGGCCCGTAGAAGCCGTCGTACCAGCCGTCGAAGGCGACGTCGGCCGGCGGCCCATAGGCGTAGTCATCGACGCCGACGCCGACGCCATAGTCGGCGCAGGCGGACATCATGCCGGCGGCGAGGCCGACGATGAGGAGATGGCGAAGCTTCATCTTGAGCGTCTCCCTGGATCGAACACTTGGCCAACGTGCGGGGAAGGGTGAAGGATGCGGCCTCCCCCTCCCTCCCCTCGATGGGGAGGGTGGCCTGAAAGGCCGGGTGGGGTGACCGCTCCACCCCCTCCGTCTCGCTGACGCGAGCCACCTCCCCCCTCGAGGGGGAGGAAGGATCCAAGCTTTAATGCCCGCCCGGGCCCTCGTAGACGCCGGGGGCGAGGCGCTCGTCCTCGGCGTGGACGCCGGAGCTGGCGAGGACAAAGCGCCGGTCGCAGTAGCCGCATTCGACGAAATCGGCCTCGCCCATCTCCAGCCACACGCGCGGATGGCCGAGCGCCCCGCCGACCCCGTCGCACGCCAGGCGCCGGGAGGTCACGGTGACGATCTCGGGGGCGTCCGGGGCGGGGAAGTCTGCGGTCACCTTGGGCCTTTCCATGGGCGCCCGCCTTGGCGAGCGGCCGCGCCAAGCCTAGGTATGAGTCGCCACCCGCCCCGTCAATCGGCGCCCCAACCCAAAGAACTGTTCATGACCCTTCCCGACAACGCCATCGAGGCGCGCGGCCTCTTCAAGACCTATCCCGCCACCCGGACGACGCCGGCGGTCACCGCGCTGAAGGGGATCGACCTGACGATCCCGCGCGGGTCGATCTTTGGCCTCCTGGGCCCCAATGGAGCCGGCAAATCGACCTTCATCAACATCCTGGCCGGCCTCTGCCGCAAGACCTCCGGCACGGTGAAGATCTGGGGCCGCGACATCGACGAGCGGGCCCGCGACGCCCGCGGCGCCATCGGCGTGGTGCCCCAGGAGATCGCCGCCGACCCGTTCTTCACTCCCCGCGAATCCCTCGAGGTCCAGGCCGGCCTCTATGGCGTTCCGGCCCGCGAGCG
>DASYGN010000068.1:0-13581 GCA_035999625.1 Caulobacteraceae bacterium
TCAAGCGCGAGGCCCTGGCCGCCGAGCGCTCGCAGACACGCAAGAGCCAGGTCGGCTCGGGTGATCGCTCCGAGCGCATCCGCACCTACAATTATCCGCAAGGCCGGGTCACCGACCACCGGATCAATCTCACCCTCTACAACCTGCCACGGATCATGGAGGGCGAGGCGCTGGACGAGATCATCGGGCCGCTGACCGCCGAGGATCAGGCCGCGCGCCTGGCCAGCCTGGAAGAATGACGCCGTTCAGCGCTAGCCGACCAGGCCGCTGAGGGTTTTCCACACGCCCCGCGCCTCGCGCCCGATCATGCCGACGACGCTTTCGCCCATTTGCCGCGGCGACATCGGAAAGGCCGGGCCGACGCCATCGGCCACGGTGGCCCCGCGCTGACCCAGCGGGCGCGGTTCCCCGGCGGTGGTGTCGCACGCGGTCTGATGCTCGATCTCGGAATTCAGCTCCGCCCCCATGAGCACGATCATCACCGAGAACCACATCCACAGCATCAGGCCGATCATCGCCCCCAGAGAGCCGTAGGTGACGCCAAGGTGGGCGAAACGATTGAGATACCACGAAAAACCCAGCGAGCCGGCCATCCAGGTCACGGCCGAAAACAGGGCCCCGGGGGCCAGCCAGCGCCACCTGGCCGGACGCCGGCTCGGGCCGAAACGGTAGACCAGCGCGAAGGCCAGGGTGGCCGCGATCAGGATACCCACCCAGCGCATCGGATCCCACCAGGGGGCGATGTCATGGATGTCGAGGGCGTGAAGAGCCTTCGGCACCGCCAGGGCCGCCGCGGTGGTCAAGGTGATGAAGGCGATGGCGGTCAGGGTGGCGGTGTAGCTGATCACCGTCAGCGGCACGAACGGGCGCTTTTCATGCTCGTTATAGGCGACGTTGACCGCATCAAAGAGCGCCTTCATGCCGGCGTTGGCGCTCCACACCGACAGCGCCGCCGAGATCACCAGGGCGGTGCTGAGGGCGGCCTGCTTCTGCGCCGCGATGCGCACCATCTGATCGCCGACGAACTCGATGGCGACGCTGGGAAACACCCTGGAAAGATGCAGGAACTGGTGCTCCGCCCCCTGGACGTTGGAGAACAGGCCATAGAGCGAGACGAATGAGGCGATGGCCGGGAACGTCGCCAGCAGCAGATAGAAGGTCACCCCACCGGCCAGCGCCGGCAGGCGCGCGCGGCCGTATTCGTGGTAGCTGCGCCAGGCGATGTCCTTCCAGCCTCTGGGCGGGATGCGCCAGGGATAGTTGGCGGCGCGTCCCCGATTGGGCTCGATGGTGTCCCAATTCGCCGGACTGAGCACCCCAGCGCCATGATCGTGAGCGCCGCGCCGCCGCCAGAACGCGGCCATGGTCGCCATCGCCAGCCACGGCGCCAAGCGCAGGGCGGTCCTCACCGCCAGGGTCTTCGCGCCGGTCGCCGAACGCGGACGGCCCATCGCGGCTCCATGCAAAGGTTTGTCGCGCGCCACTTTCAATGGCAGGTACCGGGCATGACCGGCAAGATCGCGGCGCTCTATCACCATCCGATCAAGGGCTTCACGCCTCAGAAGGTTGCCTCGGCGGCGCTGAGCCCCGGGGCGGCGTTTCCGGGCGATCGCCTCTATGCGGTCGAGGATGGCCCGAGCGGCTTCGATCCGTCAGCGCCCGCGTGGATCTCCAAGAACCGCTTCGCGGTCCTCGCCAGAGTGGCCGAAGTGGCGCGCGCCAAGACCCACTACGATGTCGCCACCGGAGTTCTCGAAGCGCGGGCCGATGGTCGCGAGGCGTTTTCCGGCCGGTTGCATGAGCCGGCCGCCAAGGCGCTGTTCGCCGACTGGCTGACCAATCTGCTCGGCGAGGCGGCCCGCGGGCCGTTGCGGGTGGTCGAGGGACCCGGCCACCGGTTTCTCGATGATCCCGAGGGCCACGTCTCGATCATCAATCTCGCCAGCGTGCGCGATTTCGCCCACCGCCTTGGCCGCGAGGTCGATCCGCTCCGCTTCCGCGCCAACCTCTATGTCGACGGCTGGCCGGCGTGGGCCGAGAACGACTGGACGGGCCGCGACCTGATACTGGGACCGGTCCGCGCCCGCGTCATCGCCCAGATCACCCGCTGCGCCGCTCCCGATGTCGATCCGGCGAGCGCCGAGCGCGACATCGCCGTCACCGCCGGCCTGCATGCCCACTATGGCCACATGCTGTGCGGCATCTACGTCCATGTGACCGAAGGCGGCGAAGTGGTCGAAGGCGATCCGGCCTCGTTTGCGCTTTAGCCGACCAACTCTCCGGCCAGGGCGCGCTCGATCAGGGCGATGGTCTCGGCAAGACCGAAGATGGCGGCGAAGGAGCCGAACCGCGGCCCCCGGCTCTGGCCGAGCAGCACTTCGTAGAGGCCGGTGAACCAGGCGCGCAGCGGCTCGAAACCCGCCGCCTTGCCGGCGGCGTAGACCTCGGCCTGGATGGTTTCGCCGTCGCTGTCGGCGGGCAGCGCCCGGAGCCTGCAAACCAGGTCGGACATCGCCGCGCGCTCGGTCTCGCTCGGCGCTCGGAACCGCTTGGCCGGGCGCACGAAGTCCTCATAGTAGTTGATGGCGTAGCCGGTGAGACGATCCAGCAGCGGTTCGCTTTCCGGCGTCGCGGACGGATCGTGGCGACTGATGAAGCCCCACAGAATCTGACGGTCGGAGGCGTTGGCGGCCGACACCAGATTGAGCAGCAGGCCGAAGGAGACCGGTGAGCCCCTGTCCGGCGGGTGGCCGCCGTGAACGCTCCACACCGGGTTGTCGAGGGGATTGACCGGACGGGCATTGTCGCCCGAGGGCGCGGGCGGGCGATGATAAGCGTCGAGCTGCTGCAGATAGTCGTCGGCGGCTCGGGGAATGACCTCGAACGCCAGTTTCTTGGCCGAGCGCGGCGAGCCGAACAGATAATAGACCAGGCTCTCGGGCGTCCCGTAGCGGCTCCATTCTTCCAGCGACAGGCCATTGCCCTTGGACTTGGAGATCTTCTGGTTGTGCTCGTCCAGGAACAGCTCGTAGTTGAAGCCCTCCGGTGGCTCGGCCCCCAGCACCCGGCAGATCTGCGATGACGTCTTGACCGAATCGATCAGGTCCTTGCCCGACATTTCGTAGTCGACGCCGAGCGCGGCCCAGCGGCAGGCCCAGTCCGGTTTCCATTGCAGCTTGACCGCGCCGCCGGTGACCGGAGTCTCGACCTTCGCGCCGTCCTCGTCCTGATAGACGATCGTGCCGCGATCCGGGTGGCGCTCCAGGGTGGGGACATAGAGCACCCGGCCGGTGGTTGGGCTGATCGGCAGGAACGGCGAGTAGCTGGCGCGACGCTCGGGGCGCAGCGTCGGCAGCATCACCGCCTGCACGGCCTCGAAGCGCTCCAGAACCAGGCGCAAGGTGGCGTCGAAGCGACCCGAACGATAGCACTCGGTGGCCGACAGGAAATCATAGGTGAAGCCGTGCGCGTCCAGAAACGCGCGCATGCGGGCATTGTTGTGCGCCCCGAAGCTTTCGTGCTCGCCGAAGGGATCGCGCACCCGGGTCAGCGGCTTGCCGAGATCGAGCGCCAGGGCCTCGCGGTTGGGCACGTTGTCGGGCACCCTGCGCAGGCCATCCATGTCGTCGGAGAACGAGATCAGCCGCACCGCGATGCCGTCCTCGGTCAGGGCGCGAAAGGCGTTGATCACCATGGTCGTACGGGCGACCTCGTTGAAGGTGCCAATGTGCGGCAGCCCGGAGGCCCCATAGCCGGTCTGGAACACGCCCGGCCGCGCCAACGCCGGCAGGGCGGCCAACGCCTCGCCGACCTTGCCGACGCCGATCAGGCTGGCGGCCAGGTCGCGCTCGCCGTCGCTGGCGAGGCGCACCCGCAAGAGGCGCGCGAGCAACGCCCTGGCCTGCTCGAACGGCCATACCCGCGCCTGCCGCGCGAGCGGACTGAGACCGGCGAGCATCATCAGGCCGGCGGGCTCAGCATGAAGTGGCCGCGCAGGGCGGCGATCGGCGTCGCCCGATGCTCCTGCCAAGCCTCCACATGCACATTGGCGATGCGCCGGCCGACCTTGCGCACGTCGGCCCTGGCGAAGCTGGTCTGGGCGCGGCCCGGCCGCAGGTACTCGATGGTGACATCGATGGTCCGCGGCAGCCGTCGAAGCGGCTCGCGCACCCCCAGCTGACAGATGGCGGTCATTTCCAGGAACGCGCCGACCACGCCCCCGTGCAGGGCCGGTAGGTAGACGTTGCCGACCAGGTCCGGCGCGAACGGCAGGATGGCGGTCATTTCGTCTCCGGCCAGTTCGGCGCGCATGCCAAGCCAGGCCACGTAGGGGATGCGGGCCATCAGCTCGGCCAGGCGCGTCGCGCGGTCTTCGCTCATCGAGTCTCGCCCCCGGAGGACAGGGCGAAGGCCGCCTGGGCGGTGGCCACTGGGTCGGCCTCATCATGATCGTCAAACGCCGCCGCGCGCACGAAGGCGATCGAGTGGGTGACGTGATAGCAGTGCGCCCTGGCGATGATCTCGCGACCGGGAATGGCGGCGCGCATATAGTCGATGCGCAGATCGAGCGTGGCGATCGCCCCGATGGTTCCTGCGCCCATCACCTTGGAGCTGACCGCGAGGCCGCAGACATGGTCGAGGAGAGTGGTGACCGCGCCGCCCGCCAGCACCCCGGTTTCGGGATCGCCGACCAGGGCCGGATTGCTCGGCAGGGCCATGGCCGCATCGCCTGGTTGCACCGAGACCACCTTGAGGGCGAGCGCCGCCGCCTGCGGTGTGGCGTTGGCCATCCGCTCGCCTAGAGCCTCCAGGGTGATCTGATCGCTGGCCATCGGCCCCTGTTATAGGGGGGTTCCGTGGCGTTGGGCTATGCCCGCGCCTTCTCGCTCGCCAGCGTCGGGACGCGCACGCCCTTAAGCCACATCCTCAGCGCTTCGAGGTGAATTGCCGCCACCACCTTCAGAGTCATCAGCGGAAAGCGCGCCAGGAGGCGCAGAATGGT
Organism: Caulobacteraceae bacterium; assembly: GCA_035999625.1. Classification (GTDB taxonomy): domain Bacteria; phylum Pseudomonadota; class Alphaproteobacteria; order Caulobacterales; family Caulobacteraceae; genus Acaudatibacter. The sequence continues at coordinate 5,003 of DASYGN010000068.1, forward strand.
CCCGTCGGTGAGCTCGGCGGATCGGCCGGCGAACGTGGCCTCGATCAGCGTCCCGCCGTCGAGCCCGCGACCGGTGACGCGGGTGGCGATGGTCTCGCCAGGCAGGGTAAGTTCGAAATCGTAGGTCATCTCAGGCCCGAGGAACGGCGAGACGAAGAAAGCCTTGGCGCACGATTGGCGGATCAGCCGCCCAGCGCCAGAGACCGGCAGCACATACCAGTGCCGCCCGCCGACGGTGTTGTTCACCTCCCAGACGATGGCCGCCAGATCGCCGTCCGGCCGGTGGCAATAATAGATGCTGAGCGGATTGAACACGAAACCCAGCATGCGCGGCATCGCCAGCAGCCGGATCGGGCCCCCGCCGATGGCGATCCCCGCCTCGGCCAACTTGTCCTCGATGAACGCGCGCAGCGCCCCGGGCCGGCCTTCACCGTGATCCAGGTCGTAGTGGCTGAGGAGGTTGAATGCGCCGAGCGAAAACAGGCGCAGGCCTCGATTGACGCGCGGCGCCTCATCAAGATCGAGCAGCAGCTGGAAAAGCTCGTAGCGCAGCCGGTGCGTGCGGCCGCCCTGACGGCTGTGGCTCACCGTTCCGAGATAAAAACGCGAGCGCATCAGGCGGCTTCGCCGATCGGGAGCCGCGACGGGCCAAGGCTGATGCGCGCGGATTCGGCGGCCACGCGCCAGGGGCGGCGCACGCCGCCCAGCGCCTCAGCCACCGCCAGGCCGGACTGGAGCCCGTCTTCGTGGAAGCCGGCCCCGAAATGGGCCCCGCACCACCAGGTGTTGGCCAGACCTTGAAGCGACCACAGCTCCTCCTGGGCGGCCATGGCGGCGGCGTTGAACAGCGGGTGATGGTAGGTGTGGCTGCGCACCACCTTGGCCGGGTCGGGCTCGCAGACAGGATTGAGGGTGACGAACAGCGGCGGCGCGCCCGCGGGCAGGCCCTGGAGCCGGTTCATCCAGTAGCTGACGCACAAGCCGTCCGTGCCGCGCGCGCCGACGTAGTTCCACGCCGACCAGGTCCGACGGCGCCTGGGCATCAGCGCCGGATCGCCGTGCAGCACCGCCCGGTTCTCGCTGTAGGCGAACGGCGATAGCAGACGGCGCTCTTCGGGCCGGGCGTCCTCCAGGAGGCGCAGCCCCTCGTCGGCATGGGTGGCGATGACCACGTGATCAAAGCGGCGGGTCATGCCCGTAGCTTCGGTGACCCATACCGCCCCGCCGGCGCGGCGCACGCCGATCACCTTGGCGTCCAGCCGCGCCTGTTCGGCGTAGGGAGCGGTCAGCCGCCGGACGTAGGCGCGCGATCCCCCGACGACGGTCCGCCATACCGGCCGGCCGACGATCTTCAGCAGGCCATGGTTCTGGCAGAAGCGGATGAAGGCCGCCGCCGGATAGGCGCGGATGTCGGCTACCCGCGCCGACCAGATCGCCGCCGCCTGGGGCAGCAGATGGTCGTCCTTGAACGCCGCGCCGTAGCCCTGGGCGTCCAGGTAGTCGCCTAGGCTGGTGAGTTCGGCCTCGAGCGCGCAGGCGTGCGCCGGAGCCTGGCGATAAAAGCGCACCAGATCGGCCAGCATCGACCAGAACCTGGGGCTGACCAGATTGCGCGCCTGACCGAACAGGGCTGGCAGATTGTCGCCGCCGTACTCCACCCGTCCGCCGTCCAGGCTGACGGCGAAGCCCATGCTGGTCGCCTGGGTGGCTACGCCCAAGTGATCGAAGAGCGCGGTGAGGTTGGGATAGTTGGCCTCGTTGTAGACGATGAAGCCCATGTCCACCGGCAAGCTTCCGCCGCCGGCCAGCGGGACATCGACGGTATGGCTGTGGCCGCCCAGCCTCTGCTCGCGCTCGTAGAGCGTGACTTGATGGCGCCTCGACAGTAGCCACGCCGCCGACATGCCGGAAATGCCCGAGCCGATGACGGCGATGTCGAGGCGGTCGCTCACGGACGTCTCCCGGCGGGGCGCTTGGAGGGACCGTTGGCGCCATCTAAAGGGGCTCTACGTCGCCGACCGACCCCTTGGATCACCTTGGCCATGATCCATTCGCGTCCGGGTGGCGTATGTGGAGTGATGTATGCGCTGGCGATGGAACCATTGCGGCTGTCTGGGGGCGCCCAGATGCGCTTCGGCGGCGCGCCGGTGAGTTCGCCCTCCTCGATGTCCGATCACATCGCGGCGATCGCCAGGAGCGGCGATAGAGCCGCCTTCGAGGCGCTGTTTCTGCATTTCGCACCCAGGGTGAAGGCCTATCTCATGCGCATGGGGACCAGTCCGGAGGCGGCGGAGGAACTGGCGCAGGAGACCCTGCTCGCGCTCTGGCGGCGGGCCGCTTCGTTCGATCCGGCCAAGGCTCAAGCTTCGACCTGGATCTTCGCCATCGCCCGCAATTTGCGCATCGATCTGGCCCGGCGCGAGCGGCGCGCCCTGCCTGGCGAGGATCCAACCGACGCGCCCTTAGCCCCCGTCGAGCCCGAAGCCGAGCTGGCCGCCAGCGAGAAAGCGCGCCGCATCGGCCAGGCGCTCACCGACCTGCCCACGGCCCAGGCGGAGGTGGTGCGGCTGGCGTTCTTTTCCGACATGCCGCACAGCGAAATAGCTGGCGAGCTCGCGCTGCCGCTGGGCACGGTCAAATCGCGCCTGCGCCTGGCGTTGGGCCGTCTGCGCATCGCGCTGGAGGAGGGGCGATGAACCCGCGCCACCATCCCACCGAGGATATCCTGGTCGAGCATGCCCTGGGCCGCCTGCAACCCGGACGCGACCTGGTGGTCGCCGCCCACGTGGCCGCTTGCTCGTCTTGCCGGATCAAGATGCGCGAGACCGAGATCGTCGGCGGGGCCCTGATCGAGACCCTGGCTCCTGAAACGATGGCGGCGGACGCGCTGCAGCGGGCGCTGGCGGCCATTGACCGGCCGGAGCCGCCGAGCCCATCGTCACCCGCCCCGCCAACCGGCTGGATCGGCTTTTCCTCGCCGGCCGTTGAGCGCGCCTGGCGGCGGCGGCGATGGGCGGCCCCGGGGGTGTGGGTAGCCCCGGTGGTCCGCGGTCCGGGGGCTATGCGCACCTATCTGCTGAGCGTCGGGGCGGGGATGAGCGTACCCCGCCACTCGCACCGCGGCGCCGAGATGATCACGGTGATGACCGGGGCGTATGATGATCGCGGCGCAGTGCACGGTCCCGGCGATTTCGCCTGTAATGACGAGGTGGTGGATCACAAGCCGACAGTCACCGCCGAGCGGGCCTGCGTGTGCCTGATCTGCGCCGACGCGCGGCTGATTCCTCTCGACTGGGTCGGGCGCCTGTTCCAGCCGATCGTGCGGATCTAGGCTGCTTTCAGCCGGTAGTGGCTGACGCCCCAGTGCAGGCCGCCCTGGTGGCCGAAGAGGCCGGCGACGGCGAGGAAGAACAGGCGCCAGCGCCGGGCCCACAGCCGGGCGTCCTCGCCGTAGACCTCCTGCAGCACCGGCCAGATGCGCTGGAAGTTGTGGTCATAGTTGGCCAGCCAAGCCTCGGCGGTGCGCCGATAATGTTCGCCGTTCCAGCGCCATTCGCCCTCGACCGTGACCAGGTCGGCGAACTGGCGGATCAGACCGTGGCTCGGCATCACTCCGCCGGTGAAAAAATAGCGGCCGACCCAGTCGTCCGCGCCATTGAAGCGGTAGCAGGCGCTTCGGTGGGAAAACACGTGGATGAACAGCCGCCCGTCCGGCTTCAGCCAGCCGCGCGCCCGAGCCAGCAGCGCCCACCAGTTGGCCATGTGCTCGAACATCTCCACCGAGACCACCCGATCGAACCGACACCCGACATCGAAGCTGTTCATGTCGGCGGTGGCCACGCGCAGGTTGGCGAGGCCGAGGGCCGAGGCGCGGGCTTCGATGAAGGCGCGCTGGGGCGCCGAGTTGGACACCGCCAGGATGCGCGCGGCGGGGTAGCGCTCGGCCATCCACAGGGAAAGAGAGCCCCACCCGCAGCCGAGTTCGAGAATGTCCTGGCCATCGGCGAGATCGGCGTGGGCGCAGGTTTCGGCCAGGGCGTGCGTCTCGGCTTCCGCCAAGTGCGCGACGCCTTGGCCGTAAAGGCAGCAGGAATATTTCATCCGCGGGCCCAGCACCGGGACGAAGAACGCCGGCGGCAACTCGTAGTGCTGGGCGTTGGCCGCCTCCGGCGTTTCGGCGATGGGGCACGGCGCCATGGCGGCGGCGAAGGCGTCACCGTCCGTCCCCGGGGCCATGAGCCTGCGGCGGGCGCCGGCGACGAGCATTTCCACCACTGCGCGACGGATGGGATCGGGCACGGGCGCGCCCTCGAAAGCGCGGACCAAGGCGTTCATGGACATTCCTCCTTGCGGCCCGTCAGGCCCGGCCGACGCGGCGATAATCGATGACCGAGCCGTCGCTCGCCTTGGCGCGCAGCGCCGCCCAGGCTCCGGCAAGGTCGTACCAGTCGGAAAGCTCGGCATCTCCGCTAAGCGTGTAGCGGGTGGCGGGGATCGCCCGTCCGTTGGCGAGACGCGCGCTCTGACCAGCCTGGCGGATGACGCTCTCACGCATTGCCTCGCCGGTCTCGGGGTTGAACAGCGGCGCCGTGAGGGTGTGTGGATTCCAGTGGGTGAGCGGCAGGCTCGCCGCCGGCAGCAGGTGCGCGCCGGCTAGCGTGTTCACGGCGACGCCGGCCGGAGTGCGCAGAGCCGATAGCTGTTCTCGCCGCCCGTTGGTGAGCGTGTGGCTGACCAGCTCGGTGAAGGCTCCGCCACGCCAGGTCTCCAGCGCCTGATGATGGTAGCGGAACAGGGTGATTGGCCCCAGACCCACGCTCATAACCGCCTCGATGGATACCGAAAAGTCCCCCGCGGCGCCGGAAAAGCTCACCGTGTGGCGACCAATGCGCGAGCGTCCCCGCCAGACCTCGAAGGTCAGCGGCGGGCGCGCCGCGGCCGGCGCTGCGGCCATCAAGCCAGCCGCGGTCAGGACCATCGCCCCCCGCCGGGTGATCTCAGCGCTCATTGATCCCGATACGCGGGCGCGCCGCCGCCGGATCAGTCCTATATCCGTCGGCGTGATCAGGCCCGAGCAACTGCTGTGCCCCAGGCCGGCCGGGCTCTACTGCCCGCCGGGCGATTTCTACGTCGATCCGGTGCGTCCGGTGGCGCGCGCGGTGATCACCCATGGCCACGCGGACCACGCGCGTCCCGGCCATGGCCTGGTCATGGCCACCAATGAGACCCTGGCGATCATGGAGACCCGCTGCGGGCCGGACTACGCCGCCAGCGTGCGCCCCCTCGGCTATGGCGAAAGGATCAGCCGCGACGGCGTCGAGGTCAGCCTCGCCCCCGCCGGCCATGTGCTTGGCTCGGCCCAGGTGGTGGTCAACTGGCGCGGCCTGACCATGGTGGTTTCCGGAGACTATAAGCGCTCGCCCGACCCCACCTGCGCGCCGTTCGAGCCGGTCGCGTGCGATGTTTTCATCACCGAGGCGACCTTCGCCCTGCCGGTGTTCCGCCACCCGAGCGCGGCCAGCGAGGTGGAGAAGCTGCTGGCCAGCGTGCGCCAGTTTCCCGATCGGACCCACATCGTCGGCGCCTATACGCTCGGCAAGGCGCAGCGGCTGATCGCCTTGCTGCGCGAGGTCGGCTGGCAAGCCCCGATCCACGTCCATGGGGCGCTCGAGGCCATCGACGCCGTTTACGCGCGCTTCGATGTCGATCTTGGGCCCCTGGCGCCGGCCACGGTCGAACGCAGGGCCAGCCTGCCCGGGGCGATCGTCATCGCTCCGCCCTCGGCGCTGGCGACGCCGTGGACGCGACGGTTCGCCGATCCGGTCGACGCGTTCGCTTCCGGCTGGATGGGCATTCGCGCCCGCGCCCGCCAGCGCGGGGTCGAGCTGCCGCTGACCATCTCCGATCACGCCGACTGGGACGAGCTGACGGCGACCATCGCCGAGCTGTCGCCGGCCGAGGTGTGGATCACCCACGGCCGCGAGGAGGCGCTGGAGCGCTGGTGCCAGCTGGCCGGCATCCCCGCCCGCGCCCTCTCTCTCGTCGGCTACGAGGACGAGGATGCGTGAGGCGCGATGAAAGCCTTCGCCCACCTGCTGGATCGGCTGGCGTTCACCCCCTCGCGCAACGCCAAGCTCACCCTGGTCACCGACTTCCTCGCGGCGACGCCCGATCCCGAGCGCGGCTGGGCGCTGGCCGCCCTCACCGGCGATATCTCCTTCGATGCCGCCAAGCCGGCGGTGCTGCGCAAGGTGGTCGAGGGCAGGGTCGATGCGGTGCTGTTCGCCTGGAGCTACGACTACGTCGGCGACCTCGCCGAAACCGTGGCCCTGATCTGGCCGGTGAGGCCAGGGCTCAACCGCGAGCCCGAGCTTTCCGAGGTGGTCGAGGCGCTGAAGGCGGCCGCCAAAGCCGAGGTTCCGGGCCTGATCGAGACCTGGCTGGACGGCCTTCCCGCCGACGGCCGCTGGGCGCTGCTCAAGCTGCTCACCGGCGGCCTGCGGGTCGGCCTTTCGGCGCGCCTGGCCAAGCAGGCGGCGGCCGATCTCGGCGGCGTCCCGGTTGGCGAGGTCGAGGAGCTCTGGCATTGCCTCGCCGCCCCCTATGGCGATCTCTTCGCCTGGCTGGAGGGGCGCGGCGAAAAGCCGGTGTCGAGCGCTCCGGCCAGGTTCCGGCCGGTGATGCTGGCCCAGGCCATTGACGAGGCCGCCGATCTCTCCAGGCTCGACCCGGCCGACTACGCCGCCGAGTGGAAGTGGGATGGCGTGCGCGTCCAGGCGGTCATCGAGGGCGGCGAGAAGCACCTCTGGAGCCGCACCGGCGAGGACATCGGTCCGGCCTTCCCCGATCTTTTGGCCAAGCTCGCCTTCGAGGGCGCGATTGATGGCGAACTTCTGGTCATGCGCGCCGGACGCGCCGCGCCGTTCGGCGACCTGCAGCAACGCCTGGGCCGCAAGACCACCGACGCCAGGCTGATCGCCGCCTATCCGGTGGGCGTGCGCGCCTACGATCTGCTCCTCGATGGGGCCGAGGACATCCGCCCCCTGCCGTTTCGTGAGCGCCGGGCGCGCCTTGAGACCTTCCTCGCCGAGCTCGCCTCGCCGGTCATCGACCTCTCGCCGCTGCAGGCGTTCGGGAGCTGGGCGGCGCTGGCCGCGCTGCGCCTCGATCCGCCGCCAGGCGAGCCCCGCGCCGCCGAAGGCCTGATGCTCAAGCGCTGGGATAGTCCGTACACCGCCGGTCGGCCCAAGGGGCCGTGGTTCAAGTGGAAGCGCGACCCGCACCTGATCGACGCGGTGCTGATGTACGCCCAGCGCGGCCACGGCAAGCGCTCGAGCTACTATTCCGACTACACCTTCGGCGTCTGGCGGGAGGACGCGGCCGGCCAGCGCAGCCTGACCCCGGTGGGCAAGGCCTACTTCGGCTTCACCGACGCCGAGTTGCGGCGCCTCGACGCCTTCGTGCGCGACAACACCATCGAGCGCTTTGGCCCGGTGCGGGCGGTGCGCGCCGACGTGGAGTTCGGCCTCGTGCTGGAGGTGGCGTTCGAGGGCCTGCAGCGCTCCACCCGGCACAAGTCGGGGGTGGCCATGCGGTTTCCGCGCATCAGCCGCATCCGTTGGGACAAGCCCTCCCGTGAGGCCGACGAACTGGCGAGCCTGGAGCGGATGCTCGGTTGACCGCGCACCCTTGAGGCTTCACACATTCACGCCAATGGCGAGGCTTGGCATCATCACCCTGGCGGCTCTCGGCCTCGCGTCGCTGTCGCTGGGGGCCTGCAATTGGCTGCGCGGCGGCGCTGCCCCGCCGGTGGCCGTCGGCTGCGGCGCGATGCCGGCCCACGTCACCATCCGCTACGCCGGCGAAGCGCCGCTCAGCACCAGCGCGACGCTGGACGACAACCTGACCGACATCACCTGGACCGCCGCCGCCGCCGGCACCGGCCGGACCATCGATGGCATGACCGCCAGCGGCCGTTCGGTGGGCTCTGGCAAGCCCTTCACAGCCACCGGCGAGGGCCGCTCGGCCGGCGTCGGGTTCACGCTCAAGGTCACCGGGACCATCAACGGACCGCCGCCCCGGCCGTGCAAGGGTTCGGGGACCCTGGCGCTCACCGGCGCCGGTGGCAAGTCCCTGGCCAGTGGGGCGTGGACGCTGCAATAGGTCCAGTTAGGGGGAGCGCCATCGGCAAGCACGCGGTGATCATTGGCGCCGGCATGGGGGGCCTGGCCGCCGCCGGTGCGGTGGCGCCGTTCTTCGACAAGGTCACGGTGGTCGAGCGTGACGCTTTGCCCGAGAGTCCGGTCCAGCGCCTGGGGACCCTGCAGGGGCGGCACGTCCACGCCCTGCTGGTCGGCGGCCAGCGGGCGCTGGAGAGTCTGCTGCCCGGCTTCACCGACGCCTTGATCGCCGGCGGCGCCGTGGCGACACGGGCCAATCTCGACGGCTGGGTGGAGATGCCGGGATACGATCCGTTTCCGAGGCGCGACTTCGGCTGGCTGGGCTATTGGGCGTCCAGGCCGTTGCTGGAGTTCACCGCCCGCAACCGCGCCGAGCGCGCCAACGTCGAGTTCCGCGAC
>DASYGN010000088.1:0-11831 GCA_035999625.1 Caulobacteraceae bacterium
GGCGCTGGCCACGGCGGCGAGATATCCGCCAGCGCCGCGTCGACACACTCCACCACGGCCGCCAGATCGCCGCCGTCGGCGAAGGCGAAGGTGATCCGCCCGCCGGGCGCCTCGGCCGGCTCGAAGGTCATGGCCAGCAGTTCAAGCACCGCGTCCTTGGCCTCGCTGCGCAGATTGCGCGCCTTGACCTCGGTGACGCCGCCCAGCTGGAAGCCGGCCAGCACTCGCTGGCCGCCACCGCCGGCCGCTTCCCAGCGGAAACGGTTGAAGGCGATGGTCAGGCGCCGGCCGCGCTTTTCCCAGCGGATGTCGCCGATCCGGGTCACCGCGTCCTGCAGGGCGGCGGAGATCACCTCCAGGTCTTCGGCGTCCTCGGCCAGGAGGCGCAGCGGCTGGCCCATGTCAGGCCTTGTCCGGCTTGGGCTTGCCCGCCGCCTTGCGCCGCTTGAGGTTGGCGCGCAGGGCCGCGGCCAGCGCCTTCTCACGCGGACCGGGTGGCTCTGGTTGGCCTTTGGCGGAAGCGGTTTCGGCCATGGGTCACCGCCTAGTCTCACGCGCGCCGACGTCAAGCCGATTTCGCTTCCCCTGCCGCGCCCCTTTCGCTAACACCGCCGCTCCCGCTCGCCGGGTATGCCGCCGTAGCTCAGTGGTAGAGCGCATCCTTGGTAAGGCTGAGGTCCAGAGTTCGAGTCTCTGCGGCGGCACCATTTCCTCGATGGCCTACGCAATCCGGGGCGCGCGATGATCGCCTACTGCACGGTTGGGGTGAACGATATGGACCGGGCGATTCGCTTCTACGATCCGCTGTTCCAGACCCTGAGGGCCCAGCGGGCGACCACCAGCCCGACCTGGACCGGCTATCGGCGCAAGGGCGAGCCGGCATGGGTCTTCCTCACCCGGCCCTATGACGGCGGCCAGGCGACGCACGGCAACGGGACCATGCTGGCCTTCCTCGCCGGCTCGCGGGCGGAAGTCGAGGACTTCCATGCCGCCGCCCTCACTCACGGCGGGCGCGACGAGGGCGCCCCGGGCGTGCGGCCGGGAATGGACCCGGTCTTCTACGGCGCCTATGTCCGCGACCTGGACGGCAATAAGCTATGCGCCTTCACCCGCGGCTGAGGAAGCGGCTTGGCCTTGACCTTCTTTCGACTAGCCATGGCGGCGACGGCTGCATTCGCGGCGCCGGCGAGCGCAGGCGCCAGGTCTGAAGCCGCTCACGCCGCCGCCGAGCGCCTTATCACGCACGGAGAGCAGGCCTGGGGACAGGCCTACGTTCGCGGCGATGTGGCGACCATCCAGCGATTGTTGGACGCTCGATTCCGCGGGATCGACCCGCGCGGCGCAGTCTACGACAAGGCGTCGGTGATCCGGGAGGTGCAAAAAATCCCGCACGAGACCTCCGACGAGGTGGGTCCGGTGACCGTCCGCTTTTTTGGCGGCGCCGCAATCGCCCAGGCGCGCGAATACGAAGTTGGCCCGCCACCGCAACGAAAGCGCGCGAACAGGGCATTTACCGACACCTGGGTGCGTATCAACGGCCGTTGGCGCATCGTCGCCGCCGAAGACGTCGATCCCGGCCCAGGGGGCGCGTCAACGCCCTGAACTCAACCAGGATCAGCGCCGCCAATAGCTCGGGTTCTGGTAGTACCACTGGCGGTAGGGCCGATACATCCAGCGGCCGCCCGACCACACCCAGGGGTGGTACCAGCTTGGGCCGGCGTCATAGGCCTGATTCCCGTAAGCGCCGTTGTAGTAGAAGGCCGGCGCGCCGGACCGCACCACGTAACCCGGCGGGCACCCACCGTTGCGGGTTGAGGCGTTGCCGATGGCCCCGCCGGCGACCGCGCCCAGCGCGCCGCCAACGACCGTACCGGTTCCGCGCGAACCACGCTCGGCGAGGTTGGAGCCGATCACCGCGCCCAGCACCCCGCCGATGACCGCCCCGGCGACGGTGTTGTTGTTGCGCCGGTCGACGCAGTTGCGTGACGCCCAATAGGAATAACGCTCACCGTAGCCGCGATCGAACTGGCGCGCGCGGTCGTCGTAGCTCTGTCCGTAGCGCCAGCCGGGAGGGGCAGGCGCATACTGACCGTTCGGGGGCCCGTAATCACGGTCGTCGTCGCGATTGTAGTCGCGGCCATAGTCGGGCGAGGATCGTTGGTCGTAGTCGCGATTGTAGTCGCGGCCATAGTCGGGCGACGATTGTTGGTCGTAGGAGCCCTGACCCTGCGAATACTGCGCGCGCCGCCAGTAGTTCGGATGGTCGTAGTACCATGAGCGATAAGGCCGGTAGACCCACTGGCTGCCCGACCAGGTCCAGGGATGGTACCAGCTCGGCGAGCTGTAGCTCGGACCCGCGTAGCCGCCGCTGTAATAGAACTCCGATGCGCCGGAGCGGACGACATAGCCCGGCGGACAGCCAGCTCGGTCGGTGGAGGCGTTGCCGATGACCCCGCCGGCGGTGGCCCCAAGAGCGCCACCGACGATGGCGCCGCCGGTGCGCTCGCCATGCCCGGCGACGTTGGAGCCGATCACCGCGCCCAGCACGCCGCCGATGACCGCGCCAGCGACGGTATTGGTGTTGCGCCGGTCGACGCAGTTCTGCGCCGCCCAACTGGAGTATTGCGCCGCATAGTCGCGGTCATAATCGCGCACCCGGGCGTTGTACGATCCGTCATCGGCCTGGCCGGGAGGTGGCGCGTACTCGCCCGCCGGCGGGGCGGTGTCGCGATAGTCGGCCGGCGGCCCCTGATCGCGATAGTAATCCTGACCACCCTGATCGTAGGGCTGGGCCGCGGCCATAGCGGCCTGGGCGGTGAGCGCCAATGTGGAGATGGAGGCGAGAATCGCCGCGGTGGTCGCGCTTCGCCTGCTGAGCATGGGCCCGTTCCTCTTGCTGTCAAAAAGGCGCGCCATGTAGACGCGCACCGGCTGAACCGTTGCTGAACGGAGCCGGTCTCTGTCCGACTGAAACGGCGCTAATGCGGCGGTTGTTCCGACGGCGTCAGATTCGCTCTGCCCCCAGACGCAAGGTCCAGGCGACAATGCGTGTGGTCTCGATGATCCGCGCCGCCTCCCAGGGATCTTCGGCCAGCCTCGCCCGCGCGACCTCGAGACTCTCGGCCCTGACCGCCAGCATCAAATAGGGCGTATCTTCCAGCGGCCCACCGACCACGACGAACCCCTGCCGCTCCAAGCCGTCCATGAACGCGGCGTGCGCCGGCCACTCGGCCTGTTGCTCCATGGCGAGCGAGCCGTCCCATGCCGACCCGCGCGAGCGGGTGACGCAAAACAGCTTGGCGGCCGGCCGCGGTGCGGCGGCGATGACGGGCGCGCTCGCCACCGGCGCCGCTTCGGCGGCCGCGGTCTTCGGTTTTCGGGTGGTGGTACGCGCCATCGGACGGGAACCCAGGCAGTGCAGACCCGCCGATCATAGCCCGGACGCCCACGATTCGGGCAACAGTCCGCGGCGGTCGCTCCAGCCTCCGTAGCCGACGGCGCCGCCTGCCGCCTAGACGGGGCCGCCTCGGGCGCCACGCCGCACCAGGTTGAGGATCAGCAGCACCACGAAAATCACCAGGCAGATCTTGGCGATGGTGGCTGCCAGGCCGGCGAGGGCGAAGAAACCCAGGGCCCCGGCGATGAGGGCGAGAACGACGAAGGCGATGGTCCAGCCGAGCATGATGTCGAGGCTCCCTAAATCCAGAATCGCCCCGACACGGCGAAGGTCCGCGTCCCCCCTGCAACGCTCGTGTTTCGAGCCGAGTTCCGGAACTCGCCGGTGTCAAAGGGGTGGCGGCCATGGCAGGGCCGGACGCGCCAAGCCCGGCTAGAGGGGGAGAACTTCGCTCGCCAAACGATGGGAGCGCCTCCGAGGTTCGGCCTCAGATGCTCCGGAAACGCAAGGTCATGCGATCGCTTTCACCGATCGCTTCGTATTTGGCCGGATCGAAATCGGCCGGCGTGGGTTTGCCCCTGGCGTGGGTCCGCCTTGTCGGCGGCAGGGTCCAGACACCGAAGGGATGGTCCTTGTCGTCCTTGGGGTTGGCGTTGATCTCGGAGCTGGCTTCGAGGTTGAAGCCGGCCAGCTGCACCTTGCGCACCAGATAGGCGGTAGCGACGTAGCCATCGGTGGCGTTTTCGGCCATCGGCCGCGGGTCGGCGCGGTGTTCCTCCACCCCCAGCAGGCCGTGCGGTTTGAGGGCGGCGTGAAAGTCGGCCAGGTATTTGGCCGCCAGGCCCGGGCGCCACATCCAGTTATGGAAATTGCGGGCGGTGATGATCAGCTCGGCGGTCCCCCGCGTCACCAGAGCTCCGGATAGGGGGCTGAACGCGGTGGTTTCGACCGGACCCCACAGGGCCTGGTCGGCGAACCTGGCCTTGAAGCCCCCGTCCTCGTCGCCGAGCGCGGCGACATAGCGGCCGCGGGTCGCCGACAGGTACGGGATCAGGATCTCGGCCCAGTAACCGCCGCCGGGCTCGACCTCGATCACCGTCATGCCTGGCGACAGGCCCCAGAAGGCGAGCGTCGCGGCCGGATGACGGAAGGGATCGCGGGCCCGGTTGGCGGCGGTCCGCTGGCGTCCGCCGAGGGCCTTTTCCAGCACCGGCCCGGGCGCGCTGACGGCCAAGCCCGGGGGCGCCAACGCCAGGCCGGCAGCGCAAAGGGCGAATTGGCGACGGTTCATTGGCGGGCTCCGGTTGCAGGGAGTCCTGTGCCCGCGCCGCGCGATTGGCAAGAAAAGCTTAGGTTCCGCTCCAGCGCCGCACGCGGCCGATATCGACGTGGACGAAATCGGACGCGGGGTAATAACCCACCCCGCCCATGTCGAGGCTGAGCGCCGCCCGGTGCAGGTAAGCGAGATCGAGACTGCCCATGCGGATGTCGATCGCCTCGCCCACCATATGCAGGCTGCCCTGGGCCACCTCGCTGCTCTGGGCGTGGAGCAGGGCGTTGGTGGCCGGCGAGCGGTAGCCCGAGATGACCTCGAACTTCGGCCCCGACTCGAGTCGGGTCGAAAGCGCGGTCAATAGGTCGAGCAGGTGCGGCGCGATCACGTGAATTTGATTGTTACGATGATCGCGCAGCACATGGTTCACCGCCGCCAGCGCCGATGGAACGTAGGCGCCGTTCTCCCAATAGGCGACGTCGAGCTTTTCGCCGGTGTGCAGGTTGTCGAACGCCAGGCGCCGCGCGCTGATCGTGGTCTGCGACCTGGCCAGAAGATCGCCGATCGGATCCGGCTCGGCCGCGCCTACGGGCGCGATCGCGAGCGCCGCGGCGCCTGCGCCGAGACCGATCGCGCCCTTCAATAGCGCCCGCCGCGCGAACTGCATTCGATCCTGACTCACCTTCAACCGGGATAAACTCATTACCCGGGACTCCTTGCTACAAAATTATTGTGAACTGGCCAGGGCCACCGCCAGTTTTCCGTCCCAGCCATAGAGATCGGGCCGGAATATGGCCGGCCCGTCGTCGGGGGCCTCGGCGGTGCGGTCGATGATGAACACCGGCGTGGCCATCGCTGGGCGCACCCAATGGGTGACGCCGGAATCGATCGCCGCCTGCACCCGCTCCGCCGTCCAGCCTTGCGAGGCGAGCAGCGCCAGGGCCAGTTCCTTGGGCTTTTCCAGTCGCACGCAGCCGTGGCTGCGGCCGCGCGAATCGACGGCGAAGAGAGCCCGGCCCGGCGTGTCGTGCAGATAGACCGCGAATTGATTGGGCATCTCGAACTTGATCCGGCCGAGCGAGGAATGCGGGCCGGCGTGCTGGACGAGTTGCCCGTTGACCACCGCATAGCCGTGACGCGCGAAATAGCCCGGCGAGCGCGCCTGTTTGGGCCACAGCTCCGCCTTGGCGATGTCGGTGGGCACATGCCAGGCCGGATTGAACTGGATGCTGGCCACGTGCGAGGCGAACAGCGGCGTGGGGTGTTTGGGATCGCCGACGACCGCGCGCATGGTCAGGCTCGGCTGGCCGTTCTCGAACAGGGTGACCGTAGCCGAGCCCAGGTCGGCCTCGATGCGGTCGGCCGGCAGCTGCTGGGGCAGCCAGCGCGCCCGTTCCAGATTGGCCCGCAGGGTCACGATCCGCGCCGCCACCGGCACATTGAGCGCCTGCACGGTGGCGGCGTCGAGATCGCCGCTCGCGGCCAGGGCGTGGCGTTGCTGGAATTCACGCACCGCGTCGGCGAGGCTGGCGTCATAGAGGTGATTGGCGAGGGCGCCGGCGGCGTACCCTTCCCGCGCCAGGCGCAGGCGCAGCGCGCTCACCCACTTTCCCTTCGCCCCCGGCGCGAGGGTGAGGCCGGGCGGCAGGGCCCCCCAGCTGCCGCGGACGGCGATCGCCTGGTAGCGGCGCAGCGCCGCGACCAGGGCGATGTAGCCGGGGTCGCGGCGGACGACGCCATCGATCCAGGCGCCAATCCGCCCGCCCGCCCGGGCGGCGGCGAAATCGGCCGCCGGATCGTAGTTCCCGCGCAGAGCCCAGTTGGGGTCGACCGCGGCGGGATTGGCGAGATCGCCCCGCTCATCCGCCGCGAGCATGATCGCCGCCTTGGAAAGCACGGCGTCGGCGGCGTCGCGGAGGTTCGGGTCGGCGCTGGCCAGATCGGCGGCGGCCCCCTCCAGCTGCGGCGGAAAGGCGAATTCGGAGGCGGCGAGCATTCCCCGCTCGATGGCCTCGCCATCAGCGAGGCTGAGCGGCGGCGCCGGCAATGTCTCGGCCGAGGGCGGGGGAGCGGTGATCAGATTCTGCGCGCCCGCGCCGCTGGCGAAGAGGATCGCGACGAACAGGCCGGCGACGGCCCCCGGATTGCTCACCACCAGGTCTTGGCTTTCTTGAATGCGCGCGCGGCGCGCCGGGCGGAGCGCGCCACCTTTCGCGCCTCGGCGAGGCGATAGCCGACCATGACGCCGGCGGCGTAGCCGATCCCCTTGGAGCCCTCGGCGCCGTCGATCAGGTCGACGATCAGCGACCGGGCGACGGTGATGTCGTTGAGCTCGCCCAGATCATCCTGAAGCCTGGTCAGGGTCCTGATGAACCGCCGCGGCGCTCCGCCGCCGTCGTTCGAGCCAAGCCCGACAAAGAATTCAGAGGCGTAGCGCATCTTCTTGGCGGCGATTCTGGTCTTGTGCCGCTCGAAAGGATCATCCCAATCGAGGTTCCCGAGCTTTTTCAACAGCGTGTCGCGACGATCATCCAGCGCCCCGGAGGCGAAGTCGGCGACCGGCTGGCGGCCGGCTTCGCCGCCGATCGCCGGGGTGACATCGCCCTCGAGCCAATGCGCGGCCTCGAGCAACAGCAGGCGGAACCGCTGATCGGCCACCGCACGGCGGGCGCGCTCGTAGGCCCGGTGATGGGCTGTCATGAGCTGCCGGCCAAGGGCCGCGGCCGCATCCCGGTCAGGCGCCTGATCCGCGCACGCCTCAAAGGTGTCGATCAAAAACACATCCAGATTGCGGGCATCGGCCAGTTCGCCGGTCAGCCACTCGAGCTCCCGCTCGAGAGCCTCTGCGCGCACCGCATCGACCACCGGCCCGAAGATGCCGACGGCCACGCGCAGCCGGCGCAAGGCCGTCCGCGCCTGGTGCATGGCCTCCAGCCGCACGCCGGCGGCGATCAGGTCGGCGTTCAGGGTCAACTGGCGCAGACAGCGGCGGGCGAGAATCTTGAACGCCTCGGCGCAGGGGGTCTCGCCAGCCAGAGGATGCGAGCCGAATTTCACCGGTTCGCCGAGGATGCCGTCGGCCAGGGCGTAGCCCCGCTCGGCCTTGCTCATGAACGCCAGGGTGAACGCCTCGCCGCTGGCCAGCCGTCGCCCCTCGTCGAACAGCGCCTCGGCGCGACCGCCTTTCAATTCAAGCTCGAGCTCCAGGATCGGCCACGATTTGTTGTGGGCGATGACCTCGCCCTCATCGAGGCTGAATTCGATCCGCCCGCCTTCGGTGGCGCGCCGGCGAGAGCGGCGCTGAACCCGGGTCACGAACACCGGCGAGAGGCGATCGGCGACCTTGACCAGCGAGGCGATCGGGGTGCCCTCGAGCAGCGAGAAATCGGGCAGGCCGGCGCGCACGGCATGGTCCTGCTCGAACCGGTTCATCGCCCCATCGCCACTCTTGACGCTCTGCGACCAGTGCTCGCCGTCGCGGCGCAGGCGCAGGCTGTAGCCGGCCGATTTCAGCTGTCGTTCGGGGGTGTCGAAGTAGATGGTCTCCACCGACCGGGCCGGCGCGCGGCCGACCTCTTTGCCGGCGGCGACGCGGGCGCCCTCCGAGCCAATGGCGAACTTCAACTCCACCTCGATATCAGCGCGCGCCGCCATCTGGTTCGGAGTCCCCACGCAAACCTATTGACCGTTGAACGCTCTGGAGTCGAGGTCGATGCGAAACTTGAGCGATGGCGCGCCACGATGGCTTTGCGGCTTGGGGAAGGCGCCGAGGAGCCGGCCGCCATTGGCCACAATCACCTTCTGGGAGGCGATGTTGTCCTCATCGGTGGTCAGCTCGATGTAGGGCAGTCCGCGAGCGCGAGCCATGGGCAGGATCATGGCCAGCGCGCGGGTGGCGTAGCCCCGGCCGCGTTTCCATGGGACGACGGAATAGCCGACATGCCCCAGGACATAGGCTGGCAGCTGGGGCCCGTCATTGTTCCAGCGCAACCCGATCAGGCCGCAAAACTCGCCGTCCCACAGCCAGCGGTAGAGCCCCGGCAGGCGGGGAACGGTCGCGCCATCCGGCAGGGTCACATTTCCGGCCCTGCCCTCCGGATCGTCGGCGTGGGCGAGGAAAGCGTCCGCATCCTCGGCGATGCGCGCCAGAGCCTCGCGCGCCGCCGCCTCGCCGCGCAGGTTGTCGGGAGACCAGCCGCGCTCCAGTGCATCGACGAACGCCGGCAGGCGATCCTTGTCGGGGGTGACCAGGCGCAAGCGCATGGGCCGGCTTATGGCGCACCAGGGACCCTTCGGATAGAAGCCGCCAGCACATGACCCATGGAGGCGCGGTGACCCAGCCCAGTCTCGCCGGCGAAGCCACGGCCGGCGCGCCGGTCGCGCCACGCCTGGCCAAGGATCTTCGGCAGCGCCACGTGGCGATGATCTCCATCGGTGGAATCATTGGCGCCGGCCTTTTCGTCGGCAGCAGCGCCGGCATCGCCACCATCGGTCCGGCCGTGGTGGTCAGCTATTTGCTGGCCGGCGCGGTGGTGCTGCTGGTCATGCGCATGCTGGGCGAGATGGCCGCCGCCTACCCCGAGATCGGCGCCTTCTCCGAATACGCGCGCCTGGGCCTTGGTGACTGGGCGGGATTCACCGCCGGATGGCTCTACTGGTACTTCTGGGTGGTGGTGGTGGCCATCGAGGCGATCGCCGGGGCCAAAGTGATGTCCACCTGGATCAACGAGCCGGTGTGGGCGATCGCACTCGTCCTGGTGCTGGCGATGATGGCCACCAACCTGTGGTCCGCCCGCTCCTACGGCGAGTTCGAGTTCTGGTTCGCATCGATCAAGGTGGCGGCGATCATCGCCTTCATCCTGGTGTGCGGCTACGCCCTCCTCGCCCATCACCTGGCGGAGGCGTCCGCCAATCTCACCGGGCACGGCGGTTTCGCGCCGTTCGGAGCGCTTTCGGTGCTGGGTGGGGTGACCAGCGTCGTGTTCTCCCTCACCGGGGCGGAGATCGCCACCATCGCCGCGGCCGAATCCACCGAACCCGGCCGGGCCATCGCCCGCATGACCAGCCAGGTGGTGGTGCGCATTCTCCTCTTCTATGTGATCTCGATCTTCCTCATCGTCGCCCTGACCCCGTGGACCACGATCCATTCGGGCGACTCGCCGTTCGCGGTGACCTTGAGCCGGATCGGCATCCCGGCGGCGGCGCTGATGATGAACTTCATCGTCCTCACCGCGGTGCTCTCGTGCCTGAATTCCGGTCTCTACGTGACCTCGCGGGTGCTGTTCACCCTGGCCGCGCACGGGGACGCCCCCCAGGCTCTGGTGGCGCTCAGTGCGCGCCGCGTGCCGGTGCGCGCCATTGTCATCGCCACCGCCTTCGCCCTGGCCGCCGGCGCCCCTTCGGTGCTGGGCGCCGAGGCGGTGTTCACCTTCCTGGTCAATGCTTCCGGGGCCCTGATGCTGCTTGTCTATGGGATCGTGGCCCTGGCCGAAATTCCCGTCCGGCGGCGGCTGGAGGTCGAGGCGCCTGAGCGGCTCACCATCCGCATGTGGCTCTATCCGGCGGGTAGCTGGTTTGCGATCGCCTGCATCGGCGCCATCCTCATCGCCATGGGCCTGACGCCCAGCCTGCGTCCGCAATTGCTGTGCAGCCTGGTGGTGCTGGCGGTGGCCCTGGCGGCGTTCTTCGCCGTGCGCCGAAAGCGACCGCAAGCCGCATTCGGCGGCGTTTGATCAGGGAGCTGGGCATGGCCGGCGGATGGACGCGCGACGGGGCGGTTCTGGACCAGATCGAGGACACGGTTTCAGATGCGGTGAGCGCCGCCCGCGCGCGCCTTCCCGCCGGTGAGAGCGTCAGTCACTGCGAGGAGTGCGGAGAGCCGATTCCCGAGGCCCGCCGGCGCGCCCTCCCGGGAGTTCGGACCTGCATCGCCTGCCAGGGCGAGCGCGACCGCCGCGTGGTCGTCGCCGGAATCAACCGGCGCGGCAACAAGGATAGCCAGCTGAAATAGCCGTGACGCCCGAGCCGAGCGCCATTGTCGATTTCTGGTTCCGGGAACTGGAGCCGCGCCACTGGTTCAAGGGGTCGAAAAAGCTCGACGCCATGATGCGCCAGCGTTTCGGCGCCTGCATCGAGCGGGCGCTGCTGGGCGAATTCGACGCCTGGACCGCCTCGCCGCGGGGACGCCTGGCCCTGATCCTGCTGCTCGACCAGTTCACGCGCAATATCTATCGCGGCCTGCCGGGCGCCTTCACTGGCGATGCGAAGGCTCAGGCCCTGGTGCTGGAGGGCCTGGCCGCTAAGGCCGACGAGGCGCTCACCCTGTCCGAGCGCCAGTTCTTCTACATGCCGCTGATGCATGCCGAGGACCGCGGCCTTCAGGCGCTGGCCGCGAAAAAGTTCAATGAAATCCTGGGTGAGGCCAAATCGATCGTCGACTTTCAGAAAGCCCACCGAGCCCTGATCGAGCGTTTCGGGCGGTTTCCGACCCGCAATGCCGCCCTCGGCCGCGCCTCGACGCCCGAGGAACAGGCGTTTCTTACCCGATCGAAAACGCGCTGAGAATCTCCGGCCGTCGGCCGCTTAGCGCCCACTCGGCGACCGCTTCGCCGATCGCCGGCGACTGCTTGAACCCATGGCCCGAGCACGCCGAGACGACGATGACATTCTCGCGCACCGGATCAGGGGCGATGATAAACCGGCTGTCCGGGGCGCAGGTGTAGACGCAGGCCGCCGAGCGCAGCCAGTCGGCCGGCGCCCCATCCAGGCGGCCGACGACGTGCCGGGCATGGCAGGCCAGGGCCTCCTCGCGATCCGAGCTGCGCTCCCAAACCTCCGCGTCGCTGCTCATGGCCGCGAATTGCTCGCCGGCGAGCTTGACCCCGCCACGGTCGGGATCGACCGGGAAACCATAGAACCAGTCGCCCATGCCCGCGCCATACATCCAGATGAAAGCCGGGAAACGGTCCGGCGCGAAGGCTGCGGGGTCGGCCGGCTGGAACCAGTGCAGGCTCTGGCGGTAAAGCTCGAGCCGCTCGGCCCAGGCGCCGCCGAGCAGGCCGCCAGTCCAGGCGCCGGCGCAGATGACCACCTTGCCGGCCATGTACGCCGCAGCCTCGGTGGTCACGCAAACGCCGCCGCCGAGCGAAGCCACCTCGCGCA
>DASYGN010000102.1:0-19813 GCA_035999625.1 Caulobacteraceae bacterium
GCTGCGGCCACCTCAGCCAGATCGCCCTCGCCCCACGGCGTGGCCAGGGCGTTGACGCGAACCACCACCTCCCGATGGCCAAATCCACCCGCGCGCACGGCGGCGACCGCAGCCGCCCTGGCCTCGAGCTTGGCTTCGGGCAGCACGGCGTCCTCGAGATCGAGGATCACCACGTCGCAAGCCAGGGTCCTGGCCTTCTCCACCGCCCGCCCGTTGGTGGCCGGCATGTAGAGCGCGCTCCGGCGGGGACGGTGGATCATGCGCATCCTCTGGGGCATAACCGGGCCATGACCATCCGCTACGAAGACGACGCGCGCAATGTCCTGGGCGGCGAGCTTGAGGCCTGCTCGCTGGCCCCGCTCACCGGTTTCTTCCGCAATGGGTGCTGCGAAACTGGGCCCGAGGACGTGGGCATGCATACCGTGTGCGCGGTGATGACCGCCGATTTCCTGCGCTACTCGATGAGCGTCGGCAACGACCTCTCCACGCCGCGACCCGAATTCGGCTTCGAAGGTCTGAAGCCCGGGGATCGCTGGTGCCTGTGCGCGCCGAGATGGAAACAGGCCCTGGACGCCGGCATGGCCCCGGAAGTGGTGCTCGAAGCCACCCACGAGGAGGTGCTGGCGATCGCCCCCTTGTCGGTGCTCAAAGCCTATGCCGCTGGTCAGGAAAGCGGATAGTTGCACTCCAGGCGGTAGTGCGCGCCATCGCTGGTCCGCCAGCTCGAATAGACACCGAAGGCGCTGACCTGGAAGGCCGGCGAGGCGAGCAGATTGTGGCCCTGGACCCAGCTGGCCACGCGCGCCGGATCGGCGCCGGCCAGATAAGCCAGGGTGACGTGCGGCCGATAGGGCCGCTTTTCCGCCGGCAGGCCAAGGCGCCGGGCGGCGCGCTCGCAGCGGCCGGCCAGCTGGGTGAGATCGGCGCTCTCGCGCACCCCGGCCCAGACCGCGCGCACGTCCGATCCGCTGGCGAAGGCTCCGGCGCCGCTGAGGGCAAGCGCGAACGGCTGCCCGCGCACCCGCGTCAGTTCCACGTCAAGATCGTCGGCCCTGTCCTCGCTCAGCTCGCCGAAGAAGCGCAAGGTCAGATGCAGGCTGGCGAGCGGGCGCCACTTGGCCCCCGGCAGGCCTTGCTGGCGCTGGGCGAGGCCCTGACCGATCTCCTCCGGAATGGCGATGGCGGCGAACAGGCGGATCATGGCTGCGGCTTCAGCCTACCTTGGCTGGCGCGGCGGTATTCCAGCGCCTCCTTGCGTGCGAGCCCCCGCAGGACGATATTTGCACCGAAACGTCCAATGGGGACGCGCACACAAGGGTACAACTCACTATGAGCGATTATGATCGCGGGCTGACACGGCCATCGAGCGTCGCCGCCCCGGATATGGCGGTCGATGCGGGCCTGCGCGCCTTCATGCTCGGCGTCTACAACAAGGTGGCGCTGGGCCTGGCGCTCTCCGCCGGCCTCGCCTGGCTGACCGGCATGTATCCGCCGGTTCAGGCGCTGTTGTTCCACGCCGACGCCCTGGGCCGGGTGGCGATGACGCCGCTCGGCTGGATCATCGCCTTCGCGCCCCTGGCGATCCTGATCTTTCAGGGCTTCGCCAGGCAGCAATCGCCGCAGCGGGCCAGCCTCACCTACTGGATCGTGGTCTCGCTCATCGGCGCTTCGCTGGGCCTGCTGTTCATGATCTACAACGTGGCCAGCATCTTCCAGACCTTCCTGGTCACCGCCGCCGCCTTCGGCGGGTTGTCGCTGGTGGGCTACACCACCAAGCGCGATCTGCAGCCGATGGGCAGCTTCCTGATCATGGGCCTCTGGGGGCTGATCCTGGCTTCGCTGGTGTTCATCTTCTTCCACTCGGCGGTGATGGCCTTCGTCATCAACGTGGTCGGCGTGGTGATCTTCGCCGGGCTGATCGCCTGGCAGACCCAGAACCTGAAGCTGATGTACTATCAGCTCGGCGGCGACCAGGCGGCGATGAGCATCGCCACCAGCTACGGCGCGCTCAGCCTCTACCTCGACTTCATCAACCTGTTCCGCTTCCTGCTCTATTTCATGGGCGGCAGTCGCCGCTAGCGAGCGCGGAAGCCTTGTCGGATTAAGAGCCCCGGACGGCGCCGGGGCTCTTTTTCATTCGACCACCGCGAAGCGGGCCCGGTCGAACACCCGCAGCACCTGGCCGAGGTCGTGGCCTCGCCGCAGCACCAGCCCGCCATGCGCGGTGACCGTCCAGGCGCCCTGGCGCGCGCCGGCGCTCGGGCGCTTTTCGATCCGATAAAGGGGGATCTCACTGGCGCGCCGAAACACCGAAAACACCGCCGCATCCTTCAGGGCGTCGATGGCGTAATCGCGCCACAGGCCCGCACCGACCATGCGGCCGTACAGCCTGAGCAGAAGCTCGAGTTCGTCGCGATCGAAGAAAACCGAACTAGTGGCGCCGGGCGCCGACACTAGCGTCGCGGAATCAAAGGCCATGCTGGGGAAAATTGTAGACAAGGAAACCCCGTTTGGCGAGCCGCGGTCGGCGAGCGCGCCGTGAAATGACCTTCTTTCGGCCCAGGGGGCGCCCGGTTGGGCCGCGAGATTCCTACCCGTCGGTCGGCCAGAAGTCTCCTGGTCTTGAACCCTGAACAGCCCCCCCAGCCCCTCAGGATCGTGGGATTGGCCGGCCGGCGCACTCCACCACTCCGCTGGACGCCTGGCCCGCCCGCCCTCGCCTGAGCGCGCCGATCAGGGAGGTGGGCTTGGCCCAGAGGCTCAAGGCCTAACCGCCGGCCGGTTCCGGCGTTATATTGTCCCCATGGCCGTCGCCGCGCGTGTCAGTCCCAAGCAGTTCTTCACCGCCGAGGAGTGGGCGCCGCTGGCCGCGCGCTCGACATGGAAAGGGCTGGCGCTCGTCGCCCATTGCTGGGTGGTGATCGGCGCGGCGACCGCGATCGGCCTGATCTGGCCGCTGACCCTTCCGCTGATGGCGATGATCATCGGCGCTCGCCAGCTTGGCTTGGCCATCCTGCTGCACGATGCGGCGCACGGCGCGCTTCATCCCAATGCCAAGATCAATGACTGGGTGGCCGAATGGCTGTGCGGCGGCGGGCTCGTCGCCTACCGCAACTATCATCTGCAGCACCACAAATACGCCCAGCAGGCCGAGGACCCGGATCTCGGCCTCTCGGCCCCGTTCCCGATCACCAAGGCCTCGCTGCGTCGCAAGATCATCCGCGATCTCACCGGCCAGACCTGGTTCAAGCAGCGCTTTGGGCGGCTGGTGGCGCGCCTGAAGGCAGGCCAGGAGCCGACAGGCCGCGTCCTGCTGAACGAGATTCACCGCCAGCGGCGCTGGCTGATCTTCAATGGCCTGGCCATCGCCGCGTTCGCCGCCGCCGGCTACTGGTGGGGCTGGTTCGCCGTATGGCTGCTGCCCAGAGCCACCTGGTTCCAGCTGGTCACCCGCATCCGCAACATCGCCGAGCATGCGCTGGTGGCCAAGGACGAGCCGGACCCCCTGCGGCACGCCAGGACCACCCACGCCAACTTCATCGAGCGGGCCCTGATCGCGCCCTACTATGTCAACTACCACTGCGAGCATCACATGTTCATGCACGCCCCATGCTGGAACCTGCCGCGGATGAGCCGGCTGCTGGCGGTCAAGAACGTGCGACCGCGCATGCGCAGCGCGGGCGGCTACGTCGAGGTGCTGAGCGCCGCGGCGGGGGCCTAGGACCTGGCCTTGGCCCTGGCGTTGCGCCTGGCCAGCACCCGCAGGCGCAGGGCGTTCAGCTTGATAAAGCCGCCGGCGTCGCGATGGTCATAGGCGACGGCCCCCTCCTCGAAGGTCACCAGCTCCTTGTCATAGAGTGAATAGGGGCTCTCGCGCCCGATCACCGCGACGTTGCCCCGGTAGAGCCTCACTCTCACCTCGCCGCTGACCAGCTTCTGCGAGTGGTTTATGGCCGCCTGCAGCATCTCCCGCTCGGGCGAGAACCAGAAGCCATTGTAGATGAGCTCCGCATAGCGCGGCATCAGCTCGTCCTTGAGATGCATCGCCCCGCGGTCGAGGGTGATCGATTCCATGCCTCGCCGCGCGGCCAGCAGGATGGTCCCACCCGGCGTCTCGTAGACTCCGCGCGACTTCATGCCCACGAACCGGTTTTCCACCAGATCCAGGCGACCCACGCCGTGGGCGTGGCCGAGTTCATTGAGTCGTGTCAACAGCGCCGCCGGCGACAGAGGCTGGCCATCGATGGCCACCGGATCGCCGGCCTCGAAGGCGAGCGTGAAGGTCTGCGCGGCGGGAGCCGCGTCCTCCGGCGCAAGGGTGCGCATATACACAAACTCCGGCGGCTCGAGGCTGGGATCCTCCAGCACCTTGCCCTCGGAGGAGGAGTGGAGAAGATTGGCGTCGACGCTGAAGGGCGCCTCGCCGCGCTTGTCCTTGGCGATCTGGATCTGATGCTTCTCGGCGAAGTCGAGCAGGGCCTCGCGCGACTTGAAGTCCCACTCGCGCCATGGGGCGATGACACGGATGTCCGGCTCCAGCGCGTAATAGGCGACCTCGTAGCGAACCTGATCGTTGCCTTTGCCGGTGGACCCGTGGCTGACCGCATCGGCGCCGACCTTGCGGGCGATCTCGATCTGACGCTTGGCGATCAAGGGTCGGGCGATCGAGGTGCCCAGCAGATACTGCCCCTCATAGAGAGTGTTGGCGCGGAACATCGGAAACACGAAGTCGCGAACGAACTCCTCGCGCACGTCTTCGATAAAGATGTTGTCCGGCTTCACTCCGGCGGCCAGGGCCTTGGCGCGCGCCGGGCCGAGCTCCTCGCCCTGACCGAGATCGGCGGTGAAGGTCACCACCTCGCAGCCCAGCTCCTGCTGCAGCCACTTGAGGATGATCGAGGTGTCGAGGCCGCCGGAATAGGCGAGCACGACCTTCCTGGGCGGCGTGTCCATCGAGGCTCCTGAAATCAAGTCCGGCGCTTAAAGGCCGCGCTGGCGCTGGGCGCAAGGGCGCCAGCTAGACGGTCATCTGCGCGCCAAGCTCGATCACCCTTCCGGGCGGGATATGGAAGAATTCCGTCGGGTTGGCGGCGTTCTTCTGCAGGAAAATGAACAGCCGGTCCTGCCAAAGCGGCATGCCCGAGCGGGCGTCCGGCACCACCTTGCGCCGGCCGAGGAAAAAGCTGGTGGTCATGATGTCGAACTTCAGGCCTTGCCGTTTGCAGTCGGCCAGGGCGCGGGGAACATTCGGGCTCTCCATGAACCCGTAAGTCAGGGTGACGCGCGAAAAGTCGGCATTGAGCGGCTCGATGGCGATGCGGGCGTCGGGCTTCACCCACGGGGTTTCGGCGGTGCGGATGGTGAGGATGACGTTGCGCTCGTGCAGCACCTGATTGTGCTTGAGGTTGTGCAGCAGGGCCACCGGCGCCTGATCCGGCGTCGAGGTGGGAAAGATGGCGACGCCCGGTGTCCGATAGGGCGGCCGCGCCGCCAGCATGTCGATGACGTCCTGGAGGGGAACACTTTCCACCCGCGTCTTGGCGTTGAGAATCGCCACCCCCTTGTCCCAGGTCTCCATCACCACCACCAGGCCGGCCCCGAACAGGAGCGCTATCCACGCGCCCTCGCTCAGCTTGGTGAGGTTGGAGGCCAGGAAAACCGTGTCGACAATAGTGATCGGCACGAACACCACCAACACGCGCGGCCAGCTCCAGCGCCACAGCCGCCTGGCGACGCCGTAGGCGAGGCAGGTGGAGATAAACATGGTGCCGGTGACGGCCACACCATAGGCGCTCGCCAGGTGGTGCGAGGTCTGGAACACGACCAGCAGCACCAGCACCCCGGCCATCATCAGAGTGTTGGTCGCCGGCACGAAGATCTGCCCGGTCTGGGTCTCGGAGGTGCGCCGAATGGTGATCCGCGGCAGCAGTCCGAGTTGCACCGCCTGCTGGGTCATCGAATAGGCGCCGGTGATCACCGCTTGACTGGCGATCACCGCCGCCGTGGTCGCCAGGGCGAGGACGAACCAATAGGCGAAATGGGGCGTCATCACGAAGAAGGGGTTGTGGCGGGCTTCGGGATGGCGGAGCACCAAGGCGCCCTGGCCCAGATAATTGAGCGCCAGGCACGGCCAGACGATCCATAGCCACGCGAAGCGGATCGGCCGGCGGCCAAATTGACCCATGTCGGCGTAGAGGGCCTCCGCGCCGGTGACCGCCAGGAACACGCTGCCCAGGATGACGAAGCCGACGAAGCCGTTTTCGATCAAGAAGCGCGCCGCATAATAGGGATTGACCGCCAGAAACACCGTCGGGTCCTGGAATACGTTCCAGACGCCGAGTGCGCCCAGGGTGGCGAACCAGACGCTGGTCAGCGGGCCAAACAGGATGGCGACGCGGGCGGTGCCGCGCGCCTGAACCAGGAACAGGGCAACCAGGATGCCGACCGCGAGCGGCAGCACCAGTGGCGTGAACAGGTGGCCAAGATGCGGGGCGACCTGCAGGCCCTCGACCGCCGACAGCACCGAGAACGCGGGGGTGATGACGCCATCGCCGAAAAACAGGGCGACGCCGATGACCCCGACCAGGAACAGGGCTCCGGAACGCTGGGGTGCGACACGCTGGGCAAGCGCCATCAGCGCCACCGCGCCGCCTTCGCCCTTGTTGTCGGCGCGCATCAACACGGTGATGTATTTGATGGTCACGATCAGGGTCAGCGTCCACAGGATCAGCGACACCACGCCCAAAACGGCGATGTAGGGCGGACCCACCGGCCGCGAATGGGCCAGCGCCTCGCGGAGGGCGTAGAGCGGACTGGTGCCGATGTCGCCGAACACCACGCCAATGGCGCCGATGGTCAGGGCGGCGAAGCTGCGCCGGCGGCCGCGGACGTGCAGAGTCTCAGGAGCCTGGATCGGCGCGGGGATGGTTTCCGCCAAGCTGGTCACTCACTCCGCGCGAGGCGCGAGGCGCGCCGGCGCGTGGCGCTACACCCAATCCCCCCGGGGTTCAATCGCGCCCGCGGCGAACGCTGACCCCTGGCGGAGCGCCTCGACATTCCGGATTGACACGCTACGGTCCGCGCCATGAGCGGACGGCTCGCCCTCATCACCGGAGCGTCGGCCGGCATCGGTCAGGCCTTCGCCCGCATCTACGCCAGCCACGGGTATGACCTGGCGTTGACCGCCCGCCGACAGGATCGCCTGGAGGCGCTCGCCGACGACCTTCGCCTGGGCCACGGGATCGAGGTCATGGCGCTCCCGGCCGATCTCGCCGACCCGAAGGCGCCCGAGGCTCTCATCGACGCCGTCGCCACGCAGGGCAGGGTCATCGACGCCTTGGTCAACAATGCCGGTTATGGCCTCATCGGCGCGTATGCGGAAAGCCGCTGGGAGGACCAGGCGAGGTTCATCCGGGTGATGACCACCGCGGTGGCCGAACTCACCCACCGCGTCCTGCCGGGCATGATCGAGCGCCGGTTCGGCCGGATCGTGAACGTCGCTTCGCTGGCCGGACTGACCCCCGGCGCGCCCCACACCGGCCTCTATAGCGCGGTCAAGGCCTTCCTGGTGAGCTTCTCCCAATCCTTGCATTTGGAGCTCAAGGATAGCGGCGTACACGTCAGCGCCCTCTGCCCGGGCTTCACCTATTCCGAATTCCACGACGTCAATCACGCCCGCGAGATGGTCAGCCAGACGCCAGCCTGGTTGTGGATGGGCGCCGACGAGGTGGCCGCCTTTGGCTATGAGGCGGCCGAGGCCAACCGGCCGGTGTGCGTCCCAGGAGCGCCCAACAAGACCTTGGCCGCGCTCGGCCATTTGCTGCCGGACGAATGGTCCATGGCGCTCATGGCTCAGGGCCGGCGTCGGGTCGGATCCAGGGCCTGACCGCGAGCCGCCTGATACGGCTGGGCGACGTCGTGGCGCACCGCTCCCGTGGTCGAGGCCGCCCAGCCAGCGAGAATGAACTGGACCGCCATCGCGGTGAGCAGCAAGCCCAGGACCCTGACCACGATCACCATCCCGACCCGGCCCATGGCGCGCGAAATCTGGCTGGTGAACCAGAACGACAGCACGATGGTGAGCGAGATGGCGGTGATCACCGCCAGGCCGATCAGGGTTCCACTCGCCCCAAGGCCCTTGGCCTCCTCGGCGTAGATGACCGCCGACGAGATGGCCCCGGGGCCGATGAGAAGCGGCATGCCGAACGGAACGATCAGCGCCTCGAACCGGCGGGCGGCATAGGCGCGCGTCGACAGCGGCTGACCGGCGCTTTCGGCGTCGGCGAAGGTCTTGACGATGTCGCCGCGCACCATGTCCAGGCCCATCAGCAGCAGGACGATGCCGCCGGCGATGCGGAAGGCCGGGAGCGAGATGCCGAAAAACCGCAGCAGGGCCAGGCCGGTGACGAAGAAGAACGCCAGGAAGGCGAGCGAAAACAAGGCCATGTAGATGGCGATCAGGCGGCTTTGCGCCGCGCTCGCGCCGACGGTGGCGGCGGCGTAGAGGGGCACGTTGCCCACCGGATCGATGAGCGCGAAGAGAGCGATGAAGAAGTTGATGGCGAAGGTCGCGGCCATCCTCGCCGCTTAGCTCAGTTTGCGACTGACGGCGACGGTTCAGAAGTCGACCGCGATCCCCTTCCGCTCCCAGTCGCCGAAACGGGTGGGCTCGGGCCCCGCCGGACCCCCGATCTCCTCGGCCTTGACGGTCGGCCTCGCGCGGGCCCGGCGGGCGGCCGCCTCCTCGAGTGCGCGACGGGCGGCCGGCGTCAGCGCTTTGCCGGGTGCGGCGTCGGGTGGAGGAGCGTCGGACACGCCGTCGATGTAGGCCTTCGGCCTCGATGCGCCAATCCATGACGACCGACCCAGCTCTCGTCGCACGCCGCGCGGCCATCGCGCTGCTGGAAGGGGCGCTCAGCGGCCGTGGCGGGTTCGAACACGCCCTCGCCGGCCCCGATTTTTCGCGCCTCGGCTCCAAGGATCGTGGCTTCGCCCGCGCCCTCACCTTGTCGACGTTGCGCCATCTGGGACCGATCGACGCCGCGCTC
Organism: Caulobacteraceae bacterium; assembly: GCA_035999625.1. Classification (GTDB taxonomy): domain Bacteria; phylum Pseudomonadota; class Alphaproteobacteria; order Caulobacterales; family Caulobacteraceae; genus Acaudatibacter. The sequence continues at coordinate 9,048 of DASYGN010000102.1, forward strand.
GCCGGCCGGCTGCAGCGCGAACCGCCGCCGCGGGTCCGAACCCTTCTCCGGCTTGGCATGGCTCAGGCTTTTTGGCTGGACGTTCCCGACTTCGCCGCCGTGGACACGAGCGTGGCGCTGACCGCGAAATCCATGCGCGGCCTCGTCAATGCAGTGCTGCGCGGTCAGATCCGCGACGGCCGGCCGGTGGAAACGCCGGACTGTCTGGCGCCGGGCTGGTTGCTGGCGCGCTGGCGCAATGCCTATGGCGCTGACAGCGCAACCGCTATCGCGGCGGTGATCGCCCAAGAGCCGGCCGCCGATGTTTCTCTGCGCGATCCCGCCGATGGCATCGTCGACATCGTCGGCGAGCGCCTGGACGGCGGATCACTGAGGACCGCCCTGCGCGGCGATCCGATCGGCTGGCCGGGCTTCGCCGAGGGCCGATGGTGGCTGCAGGACGCCGCCGCCGCGATTCCCGCCCGCCTCCTGCGCCCCGCGCCTAGAAAGACCATCCTCGATCTCTGCGCCGCCCCCGGCGGCAAATGCCTGCAGCTGGCAGCGGCCGGGGCCACCGTGACCGCCCTTGACCGCTCGGCGCAGAGACTGCGGCGCCTGAACGACAACCTCGCGCGCATGCGGCTGAGCGCTGAAGTGGTCACCGCCGATGTGCTCGCCTGGAAGGACGAGCGGCTGTTCGACGCCGTGCTGCTGGACGCGCCCTGTTCGGCGACGGGCACGTTTCGCCGCCATCCGGATGTCCTCTGGAACGCCAGGCCAGGCGACATCGCGCCTCTGGCCGCGGCGCAGGCGCGACAACTCGAGGCCGCGGCCAGGCGGACGAAGGCCGGCGGCGTCCTCGCCTACAGCGTGTGCTCGTTGGAGCCGGAGGAGGGCGAGGCGCAGGCCGCCACCTTCCTGCGCGCGCATCCCGAATTCGAGACGGCCGCCGTGTCCGCCGGGGAGGGTGGCGCGCCGGCCGCCAGCGTGACCGCGGAGGGTTGGCTGCGCATTCTCCCCCATCACCTCGCGGGCGGGCTCGACGGCTTCTTCATCGCCCGCTTCCGGCGCAGGTGACGCTCGCCTCGCTTGGCCTTAAAGGGGCGAGGATGATGACCCCACCGATCATCGCTCCGTCCATCCTGTCGGCCGATTTCGCCCGGCTCGGAGACGAGGCGAAGGCAGTGGAGGCCGCCGGCGCCGACTGGCTGCACATCGATGTCATGGATGGGCATTTCGTGCCCAACCTGACCATCGGCCCGGTGGTCGTGAAGGCGATCAGGCCGCACACCTCACTGCCACTCGACGTGCACCTGATGATCGCCCCAGCCGATCCCTATCTGGAGGCTTTCCGTGATGCAGGCGCGGATCATATCCTCGTCCATCCGGAAGCCGGTCCGCACCTTGATCGCACACTGCGCCGCATTCGCGAGCTCGGCGCCCGGGCTGGCGTGGTGCTCAACCCTTCGACACCGCCCGAGGCGATCGCCTGGGTGATCGACGACATCGATCAGATCCTGGTGATGAGCGTCAATCCGGGTTTCGGCGGCCAGAAATTCATCCCCGCCCAATTGGCCAAGATCGCCTGCCTCAAAACCATGATCGCCGATCGCCCGATCGTTCTCGAGGTCGACGGCGGGGTTGACGCCGATACGGCGCGCCAGTGCGTCGACGCCGGGGCCACGGCCCTGGTGGCCGGCAGCGCCGTCTTCGGTGGCGGCCCCGATCGCTACGCCGCCAACATCGCCGCCCTGCGCGGCCAGTGAACCAGGCCTGAGGAGATTTCGTGAGCATCGCCGCTTTTCCGCCCGCGCCGGACAGGGTTCCGATCCGCCGCGCCCTGATCTCGGTGAGCGACAAGACCGGCCTGGAAGAGATCGCCCGTGACCTCGCCGCCCTTGGGGTCGAGATCGTCTCCACCGGCGGCACCCGCTCGGCGATCGCCGGGGCCGGGATTGCGGTCAAGGACGTCGCTGACATCACCGGGTTTCCGGAGATGATGGATGGACGGGTCAAGACCCTGCACCCGGCGGTGCATGGCGCGCTCCTGGGGGTGCGCGATGCGCCCGATCACGCCGCCGCCATGGCCGCTCACGGCATCGGTCCGATCGATCTGCTGTATGTGAACCTCTATCCCTTCGAGCGCACCATCGCGGCCGGAGGCGACTTCGCCGAGGCGGTGGAGAACATCGATATCGGCGGGCCGGCGATGATCCGCTCGGCGGCCAAGAACCACGCCTACGTCGCGGTGTGCGTCGAGCCGGCCGACGTGGTCGAGGTGATCGAGGCGCTGAAGAGCGCCGGCGGGGCCTCTTTGGAGCTGCGCCGCTCGCTGGCGGCGCGCGCTTTCGCCCGCACGGCCGCCTATGACCAGGCGATCGCCGACTGGTTCGCGGGCCAGGAGGCCGGCTGGCCAAGGCGGCGCGCGATCCGCGGCGAGCTCAAGCAGGCCATGCGTTATGGCGAAAATCCCCACCAGCCGGCCGCCCTTTACCTCACCGGCGATCCGCGCCCCGGCGTCGCCCGCGCCCGCCAGATCCAGGGCAAGACCCTCGGCTACAACAACATCAACGACACCGACGCCGCCCTGGAACTGGTGGCCGAGTTCGATCCGGCCGCCAGCGCCGCGGTGGCGATTATCAAGCACGCCAATCCGTGCGGCGTCGCGGTTGGCGACAGCCTGGAGGAGGCCTATCGCCGCGCCCTTCAGTGCGATCCGGTGTCGGCCTTCGGGGGGATCGTCGCCGTCAACCGCCGGCTGGACGCCGCCGCCGCCAGAGCCATCGTCGAAATCTTCACCGAGGTGGTCATCGCCCCCGAGGCTGATGACGACGCCATCGCCGTGTTCGCCAAGCGCAAGAACCTGCGCCTGCTGGCGAGCGGCGGCCTCCCCGATCCGGCGGCGCCGGGTGAAACCGTCAAGTCGATCGCCGGCGGGTTCCTGATCCAGGCCAGGGACGCGGCCCGATTGGCGCCGGCCGATCTGACCATTGTCACCCGCCGCCAGCCGAGCGAGGCGCAGGTGCGCGACATGCTGTTTGCGTTCACCATCGCCAAGCATGTGAAATCCAACGCCGTCGTCTTCGCCAAGAACGGTCAGACCGCGGGCATCGGCGCCGGGCAGATGAACCGTCGCGATTCGGTCCGCATCGCCGCCCTGCGCGCGGCCGAAGCGGCGGAAGCGGCCGGCTTGCCGCGCTCTCTGGCCCACGATTCGGCCTGCGCTTCGGACGCCTACTTCCCCTTCGCCGATGGCTTGCTGCAGGCTGTCGAGGCCGGCGCCTCCTGCGTCATCCAGCCGGGGGGTTCGATCCGCGATGCGGAGGTGATCGCCGCCGCGGACGAGGCCGGGATCGCCATGGCGTTCACCGGCGTGCGCGTCTTCCGTCATTAGCCCGCCTCTCGGCCAGGCTTTATTGTATTGATTTGAATAATCTTTCGGACCGAGAGCCTTGATGCTCCACACCTATTTCGCTCTATTCCGCCGCAGCGGCCAGATGCCGCGCAGATGGTTAACGAAATCCGGGTAGACTGCTGATTCGGTCATAGCCTTTAAAGGGGGGGCGACGATCGTGTCAGTGCTGGAAACCAACCTGATCGACTATATCTACCTGGAGGAGGAAGAGGAGGTCCCGGTGCTGGTGGTCAGCGACCCGCTGAGCTGGCGCCCGCCGGAGGATCGCCGTCACCTGCGCGCGCTGCGCGACAAGCTGAAAGCGCAGATCGCCTTCGTCGAAACCGGACAGATCAATGGTGTCTGGCCGGCCTACAAGGGCGGGCTTGTCAGGGTGCAGGTGTATGCGTCCTGCTCGCTCACCGATCAGGCGCGCGACTTTTATGACGGGGTCAGCCAGGCGATGACCGAGGCCAACATGGAACTGCGCGTGCGCCTGCTCGACGCCTGAGGGGCGAAGCCGGCGGGGCGAGATAGCCTACGCCGCCGCCAGTTCGCGCAAGGCTGCGTTGGCGATGGTCAGCTTGGCGAACGTCCATCCGCCCGGCGCTTTTTCCACCTCGTCCACGGTCCGGCGCACCGCCTTGACGCGCTCGACGCGCTCCGATGTCCAATCGGTGACCGCGCGCTGCGCCAGCCGCTCATCCTCATCGGGGTGGCCGGCGGCGTCCATGATCGCGCCGGCGAGCGCCGCCTGCTCGGTCAGCATATCTTCGATCAGCCGGCGCACCGCCAGCCGCTCGAAGGTGTCGCCGCCGGTGGATCGCGATATCGCCGCCGCGCGCAGTTTGTCGAAGCCAAACAGGCCCCCCACCCGGTGGTAGATCTGCGCCGCCGATTCGAGCGGCCAATCCTTGGCCTTGGCCAGATCGGCCAGGGGCGCGGCCATGGTCAGGGTTCTCATCAGGGCGATCGAATGGGCGATGGTCCTTGGCGCGCCGGCCTTGATCCAGGCCGAGGCGCGGCGCACCGCCGCCTTCTGCTCGAAGGTCGACAGCACCCCCGGCACCATGCCGCGCAAGGTCTCCACCGCGGGCTTGTAAGCGTCGACCAAGGTCTGCACCCGCGAGGCGCCGGGATCGCGATGGGCGCGCCTGGCCAGCCAGTAGGTCTGGCCGCGCAGCAAACTGACCAGTTCGCCGAGCAGCACCGCCTGACCTGACCAGGGGGCCTTGCCGTCGAGTTTGGTCACCCGGGTCCAGACCTCGTTGAAGCGCAGCGTCTGGCGAGCGGCTTCGAAGGCGGCGACAAGGGCCACCGTATCGCAACCGGCGCTGGCGCGCAGACGCCCGGGGAAGGTCGGACCGCACAGATTGACGATGTCGTTGTCGACCATGGTGGCGATGATCTCGCGCCGCAGCCGGTGGCGTTTCATCTCCTCGCCGAACTTGGCCAGCGGCTCGGGGAAATAGGCCTCCAGAAGCTTGTCGAACCAGGCGTCGTCGGGCGCCTCCGAGACGATGATGTCGTCGAACAGATCAAGCTTGCCGTAGGCCAGAAGCACCGACAGTTCCGGTCGGGTCAGGCCGCGCCCGGCCTTGATCCGCTCGCTCATGACCGCCGCGTCCGGCAACCCTTCCAGCTGCCGGTCGAGCCGGCCGAGGCTCTCCAGGCGGAGCATGAACTTGGCTTGGTCGTCCAGGCTGCGCGCGCCCTCGGCCTCCAGCAACGACAGAGCCAGGGTCTGGTCGTAGTTGTGCTCGAGAACATGGGCGGCGACCTCGTCGGTCATCGAGGCCAGCAGCGCGTCGCGATCGCTCCTGGCCAGCGCCCCGGCCCGCTCGGCCATGCCGGTGAGAATCTTGATGTTGACCTCGTGGTCGGAGGTGTCCACCCCGGCCGAGTTGTCGATCGCATCGGTGTCGATGCGCCCGCCCATGAGTGCATATTCGATCCGCCCGGCCTGGGTGAAGCCGAGGTTGGCCCCCTCGCCAACCACCTTGCACCTCAGCTCCCGGCCATTGATGCGCAACGCATCGTTGGTCTTGTCGCCGACGTCGAGATCGGTCTCGGTCGTGGCCTTCACGTAGGTTCCGATGCCGCCGAGATAGAGCAGGTCGGTGCGACTTCTCAGGATCGCCGTGATCAGCTCTTCCGGGGCCAGCGCCTCGGCCCTGATATCGAGGAGTTCGCGCGCCTCTTCGCTGAGCGCGACCGATTTGGCGGTGCGCGGGAACACCCCGCCGCCCCTGGAAATGACCTTGCGGTCGAAATCGTCCCAGGACGAGCGCGGCAGATCGAACAACCGCTTGCGCTCGGTCCAGCTCGCCGCTGCATCGGGGTCGGGATCGAGGAAGATATGTCGGTGATCGAAGGCGGCGCGCAGGCGCAAAGTCTGCGATAGCAGCATGCCGTTGCCGAACACATCGCCCGACATGTCGCCGACGCCAACGACGTTGACCGAATCGCGCTGGATATCGATGCCCAGCTCGCGGAAATGACGTTTCACGCCTTCCCACGCGCCCCGCGCGGTGATGCCCATCTCCTTGTGGTCGTAACCGGCCGATCCGCCGGAGGCGAACGCATCGCCGAGCCAGAAGTCGTAGGCTTCGGCGACCTCGTTGGCGATATCGGAAAAGGTGGCCGTGCCCTTGTCGGCCGCCACCACCAGATAGGGATCATCGTCATCGTGGATGACCAGCCCCGGGGGATGGACCACCACACCGGCCGGATCGATGTTGTCGGTGAGATCGAGCAGGCCGAACAGAAAGGTCTTGTAGGCGCCGACCGCCTCGGCCCGCACCTGATCGGGCGTGCCTCCGCGCGGCAGGCGTTTCGGGTAGAATCCGCCCTTCGAGCCCACCGGGACGATGACCGCGTTCTTGACCTGCTGCGCCTTGACCAGGCTCAGCACTTCGGTGCGGAAATCATCGCGCCGGTCACTCCATCGCAGGCCGCCGCGCGCCACCGGACCCAGGCGCAGGTGCACGGCCTCGACATTGGGGGCGCCAACGAAGATCTCGCGAAACGGCTTGGGTTGCGGCAGGTCGGCCAGCTCGCGGCTGGCGATCTTGAAGCTGATATAGGGCTTGACCGCCCCATCGGCGGACCGCTGGTAGTAGTTGGTGCGGGTGATCGCCGAGATCAGGGCGGCGAGGCGGCGGAGAACCCGATCGTGGTCCAGGCTCTCGACCGCGCGCAGGGCGGTTTCGATCTGCTGGCGCAGGCCGGCGGCGACCGCCTCCCGTTCCGCCAGGCTGGCGCCCGAAGCCGGATCCAATCGGGCCGCGAACAGATCCAGCAGCAACCGCGAGACAGCGGGGTTGGCCGCCAGCGCCTGAGCCTGCACGGTCCGGCTGGGATCAAGGCCCGATTGCAGCCGGTAGCGCCCAAGGGCGCGCATCAGAGCCGCCTCCCGCCACGATGCGCCCAACTCCATGACCAGACGGTTGAAGCCATCGCTCTCGATGCGGCCGTTCCAGACCGCCTGGAAGGTGGCCTCGAACGGCTCGCGCCGCGCCTCGAAAGTCAGGTTCTCGCCCAGCGGGTCTTCGACCGCGAATTCGTGCACCCAGATCGGCGCCGCCGCGCCCTGCAGGCGGCTCGGTCTGACCTGGAAGCCATCCTCCACCAGCGCCGAAAGGCCCATGTCGCCGAGAATGGGCAGAACCCGGGAAAGGTGCGCCGGCTCGGCGCCCGACCGGTAGAGCTTGAAGCGGAACTGCAGCGGGCTGTCGCCCTTCGCCCGATAGGCGCGGACCGCGATCGCGCCCTGGGCATCCAGCGTCTCCATGCGGACGGCGTCGGTGAACGCTTCGGCCCCGTCGTAACGATCGCGATAGCCGACCGGGAAGGAGTCACGGTAGGCGCCGAGCAGACGGCCGGCCTCCGCGGCGTCGGCGGCGCCCTCGCGCACGGCGACCTCAAAGTCGTCGGACCAGGTGCGGGCGAGCTTGGCGGCCTCGCCCTCGAGCCAGGTCGGATCGGGGTCGCGATATCCGTCCGGCGGCACCCCGATGATGTAGTGGATACGCGCCAGCGGATCGTCGGAATAGGCCGTCACGCAGGCTGAGACGTGGCCGCCGAAGGCCTCCGCCAGCAGGGTGCCGGCGCGCTCGCGAAGGCGCTCGTCGTAGCGCTCGCGCGGGGCGTAGAACAGGATCGAGGCAAAGCGGTCGTAGGGGTCCCGGCGGATGAACAGCTTGACCTTTGGCCGGTCGATCAGGTGCAGGATGTCGCGTGCGGTGTCCCCCAGTTCCTCGGCGCTGACCTGAAACAACTCGTCGCGCGGGTAGGTCTCGAGGATGTAGGCCAGACGCGAGGCGTTGTGGCTGCCCTTGGCGAAGCCGGCGCCTGCCAGGACCGCCTCGATCTTGCGCCGCAACAGCGGAATTTCGCGCACCGGCTCCTCGTAGACCTGGGCGGTGAACAGGCCGACGAACCGGGTTTCGCCGATGATTTCGCCACCGGGGCCGTGGCGGCGCACGCCGATGTAGTCCATGTGCGCCCGCCGATGCACGCGCGAGCGCAGGTTGGCCTTGGCGACGATCACCGGAGCCGCCGCTTCGGTGCGCCAGCGCAATGAGGAGGCCAGCACCGAAGGCTCGCTGGAGCGGCGAAGCACCAATCGGTTCGGATCGCGCAAAACCCCGAGCCCGGCGGCGCGATCGAACGCCGGCTCCTCGGCGGCGAACAAGCCATCGGCGTTGCGCGGATAGTCGTACACTCTGGCCCCGAGGAAGACGAAGTGGCCAGAATCGATCCACTCCAGGAAGGCGAGATCCTCCGCCGTGACCGCCGCGCCGACCGTCCCTGCGAGCGTCCGGGCGGCGCCCTTAACATCGACGATGGTATGACCAAGAAGCGCCCGCATGGCCGGAAAATCGGTCACCGCGGCGTGGACATCGGCCATCGCCGCCAGCACCCGCTCGATAAGACCGGCGCGCCGTTCTTCGCTCACCGGCGCCAGCCACACCTCGATCATCGATGTGCGCCCCGCTTCGCCCTCGACGATCGGATGGAACATCGCCCTGACTTCGGTTCCGGCCTCGGTCACCTCGCCCATGACGCTGTCGACCAGGAACGGGGCGTCCGGCTGGACGATTTCGAGGACGTCGAGGCCAAGATCGCGGCCGGCCTCGCCCTCGGCCCGGATCAGGCGCACGGTCGGCGTCTCGGCGCGGCGATCCTCGGCGAAACGCCAGAAGGCGGCCAGGACGCAGGCGAGGTCGCTCAGGCTGACGCCCGGTAATTCGGTTGGCCGGAAATCCTCCATGACCCGGACGAGGAAAGCCTTCCGCCCCTCGGGCGGCGCGGCGGCGTCGAGGGCGGTATCGAACGCGGAGGTGAGATTTTCCAGGGAAAGCGGCGCTTGTGGCGCGGTATCGAGCATCATCCGACCCCTTTTAAGGGGTCTCGCACCAATTTTGAACGGTCACGGTGAGGTTTGCCGCCGCGCGCTTGACGCTGACCCGCAAACCATTAAGCGCGCTCGGCGATGAACATCGTGCTGGCCTCCTCGTGCATGCCGTTCGTCCGCGGTGGCGGACGGTTCATCGTCGATTGGCTGGAGGAAAAGCTGATCGAGTACGGCCACCAGGTCGAGAAGCTCTACCTGCCGTTCGAGGATCGGCCCGACAAGCTTCTGGAGCAGATCTCCGCGTTCCGCCTGATGGACCTGTCGCAGGCCGGCGATCTCCTTATCGCCATCCGCCCGCCGGCTCACGTGCTGCGTCACCCGCGGAAGGTGCTGTGGTTCATCCACCATATCCGGGCCTTCTACGACCTTTGGGGCGATCCGTTCGCGCCGCCGCCCACCCCCGCCAATGACGCCGTGCGGCGGGCTCTGGTCGCGCTCGACACCCTCGCCTTCGCCGAAGCCGAGGCGGTGTTCACCAATTCTCAGCGGGTGAGTGAGCGACTGACGGCTTTCAACGGCGTGGCCTCGAAGCCGCTCTACCCGCCATTGCTCCATCCCGAGCGGTTTGTCTGCCGCGGATACGGCGACGAGATCCTGGCCGTGAACCGGGTCGAACCCCACAAGCGCCAACTCCTGCTGGTCGAGGCCATGGCCCAGGTTAAGTCCGACGTGCGCTTGCGCATCTGTGGCAAGGCGTTCGACGCCCAGTACGCCGAAGCAATCCAACGCCGGATCGAAGACCTTGGGCTGAGCGACAGGGTCCGCTTCGAAGATCGCTGGATCGACGAGGCAGAAAAGGCGGATCTGGTCGCCGACGCCTTGGCGCTCGCCTACACGCCCATGGACGAGGATGGCATCGGCTATCCCTGCGAGGAGGCCGCCCACGCCGCCAAGGCGATCATCACCACCACCGACGCGGGGGCGGTGCTGGAGTTCGTTTCCGACGGCTACAACGGCCTGGTGGCCGAACCCGACCCGGCGGCGATCGCCGAAGCCATGGATCGGCTGCGCGCGGACTCGACGGCCCAGCGGCTGGGGGCCAACAACCAGGCGCGACTTGCTGAACTGGCGATCGACTGGTCGCCTGTCATCAGCGCCTTGACCGCATCGCGGCCATGAGGATCGCCTGGGTCACCCCCCTGGTGAAGCACGCGGCGATCGGCCGCTTCAGCCTGCTCGTCACCCGGGAACTGGCCAAGCTCGGCCACGAGATTCGGATCATTCGCTGTGAGGCCCGATTTGAGCCGGAGGCGCCGGTTCTGGCCATCGACCTGCCGGTCACCCATGTGCGGCAGATCGACCCGGCGAAGCTCGGCCAGGAAGTCGACCTGACGATCATCAATTTCGGCAACAATTTCGCCCTCCACGCCGGGGCGCTCGACATGCTGGCGGCGCAGCCGTGCCTTGGCATTTTCCACGATTTCTGCCTGATCGGATTGCTCGACGGCTGGGCGAACGCCACCGGCGCGACGGGCGATGACTATGAGGCGCAAATTATCGCCACCTACGGGGAGGGCGCTCGCGAAACCGCACGCCAGGCGCGCGAGGGATCCTTGTCCCTGCCGGCGATCGCCAACCGCATGCCGATGACCGAATGGCTGGCCGCCAAGTGCGCCGGAGCCATGGCGCATGCCGAGTTCTACCTCCCGCGCCTGCGGCGCGCCTGCGCCGGTCCGGTGGCCGTGGCCCCGCTCGCCTACGCCCTCGAGCACCCTTCCCCTGCGAGCGAGCGCCGGGACGGCAGGCTGATCCTGGCGACGTTCGGCGACATCGTCGCCAACAAGTGCGCTGCCGAGATCATCGCGGCGATCGCCAGCGCGCCGAGCCTGAGGGAGAGGCTCGAATACCACCTGATCGGGGCCATCGCCGCCGACGAGCGGGCCAGGCTCCAAGATCTGGCCGATGCGGCGGGTTTCACCGGGCTGCGCATCCATGGCCGGGTGGAGGAAGAGGCGTTCCTGCGCCACCTCGCCG
>DASYGN010000119.1:0-4714 GCA_035999625.1 Caulobacteraceae bacterium
GATCGAGCTGAGGGAGGATTTATTCCTTGCCGAACACGAAGCGGACGCCTCGCCCGCCAAACCAGCATAACCCGGCGAGGACCACCCACTTGACCACCTGGTTCCAGTCAGGAGAGCCCTTGGCGTCGTACAGGTACTTCAGCATCATCCCCAGGTAATAGATGGCGCCGAACGCCCCGGCGTAGTGGACGATGCGGGCGAGAACCTGGATGGCTTTCGGGTTGGCCGCCACGCGGGTCGGCCACAACAGCGACATAACTCTAGACTCCCCAGGTTCCCGCGATACAGCCCGCGGTGAGGTTCCGCCGTAAGCGCGCAATTGCAACCCCGTAGGGCGCACTGCGACCGATGGTCGCGCCCGAAAGGGCGACCGAGTCGGCTTCCGCGCCAATCGTTTGCAAACCCGGCGTTCGCAGTTCTGTTCTGAAGTGGCGGATGGGGTGGGATTCGAACCCACGGACGGCTTGCACCGTCGCTGGTTTTCAAGACCAGTGCCTTCAACCACTCGGCCACCCATCCGGCGGCGCGTTGTTAGACCTGGCCAAGGGCCAGGGCCAGCAGGCCGACGATCAGCATCAGGAAGGCGAAAAGGGTGGAGAGCCACAGGAAGATGGCCTTCACCAGCGCGCCGATGAAGCTCGAGCCGTAGGCGCCGCGCAGGGTGAAGAAGAGGTTGGTGGGCGTCCATATGATGCCGGCGAACATGGCTGTGCCCTGCACGGGATCGGGCAATAGCCAGATCACCGCCCACAAAAGGAAGCAGAACGACAGGTACTGCATGGCCACCATCAGGTGGTCGTAGACGAAGAACTTCCGCCGATAGACGTAGAGCAGGCTCAGCAGCGCGGCGAAGATCGGCAGCAGCAGCACGGCCAGGCGGTGGGCCCACTCGAACACCACGGTGAGATAGAATTGCGGATTGCCGACGGCCCTGGTCAGGTGCTCGCGCAGCCACCTGGTCTGCGGGGTGTCCTTGCGCCCGCCCTTGAGGGCCGAGCGGACATCCTTGTCGCTGCCGATCTCGGCGGCGACGTCGGCTGGAACGCCGGCCACCGAATTGTTGGCCGCCGCCCTGGCCTCGGCGGTGCGCGCGGGGTCGAGGTAGAGGTTCACCTTGGCGCTGGCGTGGCTGGCGCTCAGCTTCTCGGCCACCGGGCCCATGCCCTGATTGACCACGAATTCCAGCGACAACATGAAGATCAGCAAGCTGACCAGGAACAGGCGGAACGGCGGGATGTGGCGGTTGAGCCGTCCGCCCACATAGTCGGCGGCCAGGCGCCCCGGGCGGAACAGCAGCGCCGGCAGGGTGGTGGCGATGCGCCCGTCGAGGTGGGTCATGCCCTCGATGACTTCAAGCGTCAGATGCAGGATCGAGCGGTGATGGTCGTCGGCCCGCTGACCACAGGCGTGGCAATAAGGTCCGGCCAGCGCCGCACCGCAGTTGCGACAATGCGTAGGCGTTTCACCGCCTTTAGGCGCCACCAAGCCACCCACGGCCGCCGCCGCAGCGATTTCCAGCTCTTTGGTCATCGGCCGATCATCGCCGGGCTTTAACCTACGCTCAAGCCGGCCTGCCTAACATTGACATCAAACCGGCGGGGGCCTGGCCATGATGATCGCGCGGATGGGCATGATAGCGGCCGTGAGCGCGTTGTTGGCGGCGTGCGCCGAGGGTCCGCGGCCCGAGACCCCTGGCCAGACAAACACCGGGACCATGCGACCCTACCAGGTGGGTGGCGTCTGGTACCGCCCGAGCTTCCAGCCGCACTATGACGAGACCGGTCTGGCCTCCTGGTATGGCCCACAGGCCGACTACCGCACCACGGCCGATGGCGAGGCCTTCGATCAGCGCATCGCCTCGGCCGCGCACCGGACATTGCCGCTGCCTTGCCTGATTGAAGTGACCAATCTCGACAATGGCCGCCAAGCGCGCCTCAGGGTCAATGATCGCGGGCCGTTTGTCGCCGGACGGATCCTGGATGTTTCGCGTCGGGGCGCCGAGGAGTTGGGATTCGCCGGCCAGGGCATCGCCCGGGTGCGGGTCAGATATCTCGGACCGGCTCCGGGCGCCGTCCACGCGCCAGGATCGCAGCCGGCCCCGGAGGCCCAGCAGTCGCCAGCCGGCGCGCGCGTCCAGGCGGGGGCCTTCGCCAGCCGCGACAACGCCGAGCGCGCCGCGCGCCGGCTGTGGCCGAGGGGCGAGGTAGCGATCATCGCCACGCCTGCCGGTGGGCGGACTCTGTGGCGGGTGATTGTCACCGGACCTGACGGTGAAACTGGCGAGGCGCTTCGCGGCGCCGTCGCCGCGCAGGGTTTCACCGACGCCAGGCTGCTCACGCCCTGAACCCCACGGACAGGCGCTTTGACAAGCCTGACGAAGCGTTGAATGTGCGCCCGGCCATGGCGTCGTTCATCAGTTTCGAAGGGGGGGAAGGGACCGGCAAGTCCACCCAATGCACCCTTTTGGCGGCGCGGCTGAAAGCTATGGGCGCGCCCCACCTGCTCACCCGCGAGCCAGGCGGCTCGCCCGGCGCCGAGGCCGTCCGCGAGCTTCTGGTGCGCGGTGCGCAGGATCGCTGGAGCGCCGATGCCGAGGCTCTGCTGATGTACGCGGCGCGGTTCGACCACGTCGAGCGGGTGATCGCGCCGGCGCTGGCAGCCGGAAGCAACGTCATCTGTGATCGCTTCGCCGATTCGACCAGAGCCTATCAGGGCGCCGGCGGCGCGGGCGCCGGCCTGATCGAGGCTTTGGAGGCGGCGATGCGGCCGCGATGCTGGCCAGACCTCACCCTGATCTTCGATCTTGACCCCGTGATTGGCCTGGCGAGGGCGGCGGATCGCGCCAGCGCCGAGACCCGGTTCGAGGACAAAGGGCTGGCCTTCCATCAGCGCTTGCGGGCCGCTTATCTCGCCATTGCGCGGGCCGAGCCGACGCGCTGCCTGATGATCGACGCAGGGGGAACGCCAGAGGTGGTCGAGGCCGCCGTATGGGACGCAGTAGAGGCGCGGCTGACCCGATGACCGAGGCGCCGTCGCATCCTCGCGACAGTTACGATCTGCTGGGGGCCGAGGCCGCCGAGGGCGCCTTCGCCGAGGCCCAGCAGCGCGGCCGCCTGCACCACGCCTGGCTGCTCGCCGGGCCCGAGGGGGTGGGCAAGGCCACGTTCGCCTATCGCGCCGCTCGCCGGTTGCTGGGGGCGGCGCCGGATCCGACGCGCGGGCTGCTGGGAGCGCGGCCGGACGATCCGGTGTCGCGCCTGATCGCCCAGCGCGCGCATCCTGATCTGCTGGTCTTGCAGCGCGACCCCGAGGATGGCCGGGCGCGCAAGCAGATCCCGGTGGACGAGGCGCGCGAGCTCCCGGCGTTTTTCGCCAAGACCCCGGCGATCGCCGCCTGGCGGGTGGCGATCATCGATACCGCCAACGACCTCAATCTCAGCGGCGCGAGCGCGCTCCTCAAGACACTCGAGGAACCGCCCGAGCGCGGCGTGATCCTCCTGGTCTGCCATCGTCCGGGGGCGCTGTTGGCGACCATTCGCTCGCGTTGCCGGATGTTGAAACTGCCACCGGTCGCCGCAACGGAAGCCGCGGCGTGGCTCTCGGACCGCCTCGGACTCGAAACAGAGGCGGCGACCCAGCTGGCGGCCATGGCCAAGGGCGCGCTCGGACGCGCTTGGCGGCTGGCCGGAGCCGGCGCGATCGCCGCCGACACCGCCGCCCGCGATCTCTTGGCGGCGCTGCCGCGTATCGACGCCCAGGCGGCGCAGGCGCTGGCCAATGGCTTCCGCGGCGGCGACGGCGGGGAGCGTTTTGACGTGCTTATCGAGCGGCTGGCGGCCCAGGTTCATGACCGGACCTGCGAGCGGGCCGCGGCCGGCGAAAACGACCTCGAGCCGTGGGCGGAGGCGTTCACCTATCTCAGTGCGCTCGGCGAGCAGGTGGGGGCCCTCAACCTCGACCGCGCCGACGCCTTTTACGCGGCCCTCGCGCGCCTCGCGGCCGCCGCATGCTGATCGATTCCCACGTCAACCTGCATGCGCCGCAGTTCGACGCCGACCGCCAGGCGGTGATCGACCGTGCGCGCGCCGCCGGCGTCGGCCTGATGGTCAACATCTGCGATCGCGTCTCGGGATTCGACCGCGTGGTCGCGGTCGCCGAAGGGGCCGCAGACATCTATGTTTCGATCGGCACGCATCCCCACGAGGCCAAGGAAAATCCAGCTCTTACGGTCGATGACTTGTGCCAGCGCGCGAGGGCTCCCAAGGTCATCGGGATCGGCGAGACCGGACTCGATTTCCATTACGACCTCTCGCCCCGCGGCATCCAGACAAGGGTTTTCCTGGCCCACATCGAAGCCGCGCGGCGGACGGGTCTGCCGCTGATTGTGCACACGCGCGAAGCCGATGAGACGATGGGCGACATCCTGGAGAGGGAACACGCCGAAGGACCGTTTCGCATCCTGATGCACTGCTATTCGTCCGGGCCCGATCTGGCCCGCCGCGCGGCGGCGCTTGGGGCCTGGTTCTCGGTCTCGGGCATCGCCACCTTCCGGACCGCCGAGGAGGTGCGCGAGGTCATCGCGCACATGCCGGAAGATCGCATCCTGATCGAAACCGACTGCCCATACCTGGCGCCGGTTCCGATGCGCGGCCGGCGCAACGAGCCGGCGTTCCTGCCCCACGTCCTGGCCAAGCTTGCCGAGATTCGCGGCTGG
>DASYGN010000120.1:0-22271 GCA_035999625.1 Caulobacteraceae bacterium
CCAGCCGCCTCCTCCAGGATGCGCCGGCGATTCTGCGGCTTGGCGGCGATCAGCTCGGATATCTGGCCCTGGCGCACGAGGGCTGGGGAGTTGGCCCCGGTGGAGGCGTCGGCGAACAGGATGTGCACGTCGCGGGCGCGCACTTCGCGACCATTGATCCGGTAGGTCGAGCCTTCCCCGCGATCGATCCGGCGGGTCACTTCCAGCACCGGCGATGACCGATAGGCCGCCGGCGCGGCCGCGTCGGCGCCCTCCAGCGTGAGGCTGACCTCGGCGTGGTTGCGCGCCGCTCGCGCGCCGGAACCGGCGAAGATCACATCGTCCATGCCCTCGCCGCGCATCGCCTTGGCCGACGCCGCGCCCATCACCCAGCGCAACCCCTCGAGCAGGTTGGACTTGCCGCACCCGTTGGGCCCGACCACCCCGGTGAGCCCCGGCTCGATGCGAAATTCCGCCTGGTCGACGAACGATTTGAAGCCGGTGAGCCGCAGACGGGTGATGTCCACCGGAGCTATTTCCGCCCGTGGCTCGTCCGCGCCGCGGCGATGGCCGCGGCCAGATCGGAAAGCGACGCCTCACCTTCCAGCCGGTGGCCGCCGATATCGAACGTCGGCGTGCCATCGACATGGTCATCACGCGCATAGCCGTCGGCGCGCGCCTCCAGGGCGGCCAGGGCGCGGCTGTCGCTGAGGCAGGCGGAAACCTGGCTTTTTGTCAGCCCGGCCTTGGCGGCGACATCGAGCGTCGCCGGCAGATCACTGCCCTCGGCCGCCATCCGCGGCTGGGCGGCGAACAAGCCCTCGACCACCTGGAAGTATTTCGCCGGACCGGCGCAGCGCGCGGTGAGGAAGCCGGCGGCCGCCACGCCGGGATCGCCATTGAGCATTTCGCGCAGCACGAACCTGACCTCGCCGGTGTCGATATATCGGCGCCGGAAGGCAGGGAACACCTCGCGCGACCATGAGCCGCAATGAGGACAGCCGAGCGAGGCGTACTCGATGACCGTCACCGGCGCGTCCGCGCGGCCAAGGCTCATTTCGGCGGCCGGCGCGGCGAGGCCAGGCCCGGCGGTCAGCGCCAAGACCGCGGTGAGCACCGCGATCGCCCTGGCCGTGCTCATGCCGGAGACTTGCCTCCCGCCTGGGCCTTGGCGATGGCGCCATCCAGCGTGGCCAGGGACGCATCGCCCTCCACCCGCTCGCCGTTGATCACGAAGGTCGGCGTGGCGTTGATCTTGTCCTCATCGATATAGCGCTTCCAGCGCGCGTTCAGCGCTGCGATCGCCTTGGGATCGCGAATGCAGGCTTCGAACTGAGCATCGGTGAGTCCGGCCGAGCGCGCGATCTGGAGCAGGACGGCGTGCGGATCATCGCCGGTCTCGAGCGGCGTCTGGTCGTGATAGATGGCGTCGACCACCTGGAAGTACTTGTCCTTGCCGGCGCAGCGGGCGGTGAGAAAGCCAGCGGCGGCGATCGCCGGATCGGCGGTCAGCGCCTCGCGGGCGATATAGAACACCTTGCCGGTGTCGATGTACTTGGCCTTGAACGCCGGAAACACGCTGTTGTTGAACGCGGCGCAGTGCGGGCAGGCGACCGAGGCGTATTCGATCACCGTCACCTTGGCGTGGGGATTGCCCAGGCTCATATCGTCGGCAGAGGCGCCCGAAACCGACGGCTGACAATCGGCCAGGCCGAGCGCGGCCAGAGCCAGCGAAAGGACGATGAGAAGTCGCATCGGAGATCCTAAGATTCGGCGGCGATTACAGCCCGATTCCGCTCGGCCCTGAAAGCTGGCGCATTAGCGGCCCGGCGGCGTCGATGGCAAGCTCATGGACGTTCGCGCCGCAGAACCTCGCGCCCGAGCCGGATCAGCGCCTCCTTCAGCCGGCCCTCGGGGGCCATCGCCAGCGATCGGGCCAGGGCTTGCTCACTCGCCGCGTCCAGGGGCCCCCTCGCCGGCGGCCGTCTCGCTTCCTCGGGGCGGCGGCGCAGCGGTCCCTGGACGATCCGCAGTCTCTCCACGGACCCGGCGCCCAGGAACAGATTGACCCGCGAGAGGATGTCGCCGGTCTGATGCTGGATGATCGTCGCCGATGGCCCGTCGACCCGAATTTCCAGAGTGGCGCCGCCGTCTCCGCGGGTCTTGGTGAGGCGAACCGGTTCGGTGCGCCTGGCCAGGGCCGGGCCGACAATCTCACGCCAGCGCGCCTTGAGGCCATCGCCGCCACCGCCGAAGCGGGTGTCGAGCGCCTTCAGCGTCGCGGTGAGCGCCTTGCCGACCGGCGGCGGCGGGCGCGGCGCCGGCCGGGTGCGCACGCGGGCCAGGATGCGCGCCGCCTCGGCGGGCGTGGGCAGGCTGCGGATCATGGCCGACATGATACAGGCATTCATGCGTCCGGTCGCCACCATCCATGAGCCGTTGCTCGCCTGGTATGACGGCGCGGCGCGGGTGCTTCCCTGGCGGGCAAGACCCGGCGAGCGGGCCGATCCGTACCGGGTCTGGCTTTCCGAGGTGATGCTGCAGCAGACCACGGTCGCGCACGCCACGCCCTATTTCCTGGCGTTCACGCGCCGCTGGCCGAACGTGACCGCGCTGGCCAGGGCCGCCGAAGCCGAGGTCATGGCCGCCTGGGCCGGCCTTGGCTACTACGCCCGGGCGCGTAACCTGATCGCCTGCGCCAAGGTCGTGGCTGACGGGCACGGCGGTCGGTTTCCCGACACCGAAACGGGCCTGCGCCAGTTGCCGGGGATCGGCGCCTACACCGCCGCGGCGATCGCCGCCATCGCCTTTGATCGGCCGGCGGCGGTGATGGACGCCAACGTCGAGCGGGTGCTGGCCAGGCTGGCCGCGGTGGAGACGCCGTTGCCGGCCGCCAAGCGCGTCCTGGCTGAACTCGCCGGCGCGCTCACGCCGGCCGCGCGCGCCGGCGACTGGGCTCAGGCGATGATGGACCTGGGAGCGATGATCTGCCGCCCGCGCGATCCCCTCTGCGATCGCTGTCCTCTGGCCGATCACTGCCGCGCGCACGCTCTCGGGGACCCGGTGCGCTTTCCCTACCGCGCCGCCAAGGCGCAGCGGCCACGCCGGCATGGCATCGCCTACCTGGCTGTGTGCAAGGGCGCGGTCGTACTGGAGCGACGTCCATCCACGGGCCTTCTTGGCGGCATGCTCGGCCTGCCGACCACCGACTGGCGCGCCGAGCCCTTCACCGTCACCGAAGCGCTGGCCCTGGCCCCTTTCGCGGCCGAGTGGCGCACCGCCGGCCACATCGAGCACGTCTTCACCCACTTCGCGCTGACCCTGGAGGTCTTCGAGGCCAGTTTGGCGCGCCCCCAAGCCGGTTTCCAATGGACGCCGATCGTCGAGGCCCGGCAGGTCACGCCCAGCCTGTTCGCCAAGGCGCTACGCCTCCGCCCGGACTAAGCCGCCATCGCCGCCCTGATCTTGGCGCGCAGGACATCGATCGGGGCCAGGCCCTGGTCGGTGCGGAAGTGCCAGTAGGTCCAGCCGTTACAGGCCGGCTGGGCGGCGATCATCGCCCCGACCTTGTGGATCGAACCGGTGAGCTCGCCCGCCACCAGGCTGCCGTCGGCCCTGACCCGGGCGGCGTGCTCGCCTTTGGGCGAGAAGACCATATCCCCCGCCCGAACCAGGCCGGCCTCGACCAGCTGGCCGAATGGCACCCGCGGTTCGGCCCTCTTCGAGCCCGTGACCTCGATGGCGTCGGCTGGCGCCGGCTCGACCTGGGCGATGCGCGCCTCGGCGGCGGCGGCGTAGTCCGCCTCGCGCTCGATGCCGATGAACCGGCGATGAAGGCGCCTGGCCACCGCGCCGGTGGTGCCGACGCCAAAGAAGGGGTCGAGGATCACATCGCCCGGCCGGGTGGACGCCATCACCACCCGGTGCAGCAGGGCCTCGGGTTTCTGCGTCGGGTGGATCTTGACCCCATCGGAGTCCCGCAGCCGCTCCTCGCCGGTGGCCAGCGGCAGGCTCCAGTCGGAGCGCATCTGCAACTCGTCGTTGGCCATCTTCAGGGCGTCGTAGTTGAAGGTGTAGCGACCGGCGCCGCGCGAGCGGGCGGCCCAGATCAGGGTCTCGTGGGCGTTGGCGAACCTGGAGCCCTTGAAGTTCGGCATCGGATTGGTCTTGCGCCACACCACATCGTTGAGGATCCAGAAGCCGAGATCCTGGAGGACGCGCCCGACACGGAAGATGTTGTGGTAGCTGCCGATCACCCACAGCGTGCCCTCGGGTTTCAGCACCCGGCGAGCGGCGGCGAGCCACGCTTCGGTGAACGCGTCGTACTCGGCGAAGGAGGCGAACCGGTCCCAATCGTCGTCGACCGCGTCGACCTTGGAGTTGTCCGGACGCAGCAGGTCTCCGCCGAGCTGCAGGTTGTAAGGCGGATCGGCGAACACCAGATCGACCGAGCCCTCTGGCAGGACGGCCATCTCGGCGATGCAATCGCCGACGATGATGCGATCGAGGTGAGGAGCCATCGGTGGCCTCCGGGCGAAACGCCCCTTCATCGGTCGGCGGAATGAAGAGCGGGTTAAGGGACCGGGGGCGCGGCGTTGATGTCCTCGCCCGTGGCGAGGAAGGCGCGCATGGCCCCGGCGGCCTCCGGATCGGAGACGATCAGGCTGATGAACCGGCCGCGGGCGAAGGCGGCGGCAGCGGCCAGATCGAGATCAGCGCGGTTCTTGATCAGGGCCTTGGCCTCGGCGAGCCCGCCGGCGGGCTTGGCCGCCAGTTCGGCGGCGATCGTCATCGCCCTGGCGAGCGCGCCCTCGCTGGCCACCGCGTGGACCAGGCCCAGCGCCAGCGCCTCGTCTGGCCCCACCGTGCGGCCGCGCAGGATCAGCTCCAAGGCGCGCGCTTCGCCGATCAGCCTCGGCAGGCGCTCGGTCCCACCCGCGCCGGGAAAGATGCCGACGTTGGTCTCCGGCAGGCCGATGCGGAACTCGCCTGGCTCGGTGATGCGCAAATCGCAGCACAGCGCCAGTTCGAAGCCGCCCCCCTGGCAATAGCCGTTGATGGCGGCGATGGTCGGTTTGGCCAGCGCGTCGATGGCCTCGAAGGTCCTGGTGACTGGATTGCCGCCTGCGGCGGCGGCCATCAGAGCGGCTTCATCCAGCCCCGTGGCCCGAGCGTGGTCGGCCGCGGCGATGATCTCGCTGACGTCGTAGTGGCGGATGAAGACGCCGGGGACCGCGCCGGTGAACACCACCGTCCGCACCGCCGGATCGGTCGCCAGCGTCTCGACGGCTCGCGCCAAGGCCTCGGTCTGGGCGGCGTCGAGATAGCCGCGCGGCGGATTGTCGAAGCGGACAACGCCGATGCCTCGTTCGATGGTGAGGCCGATTGGACCGCTCATGCCTGGCAGGCCTCGAAGCCGGCGCTGAGCGCCGCCGCATCCAGTTCGCGACCGATGAACACCATGCGGCTCTGGCGCTGATCGCTCGCCACCCACGGTCGCTGGAAGTCACCCTCCAGGATCATGTGCACGGCCTGAAACACCAGGCGGCGGTCCTCGCCGGCGATGTCGAGAATACCTTTGGCGCGCAGGATGTCCGGGCCCCGCTCCGCCAGCAGCTGGTTGAGCCAGCGGCTGACCTTGGTCCCGTCCAGCGGCCGCCTGGCGGTGAGCGCGACGCCCTTGATGCCGTCCTCATGGACATGGTCGTGGTCATCACAGTGCGCGTCGTGCACATGTCCTGGCTGGCCATGGGCAGGATTGAGGAACTCCGGCTCCAGCGTGGTGATCCGCTCCAGATCAAAGCCGCCGCGACCGATGACCGCGTCGATGGCCACGTTCGAGCGCACCGCGGGATGGATCTGCGCCAGAGGGTTGAGGCGACGCAGGCGCGCCTCAATCGCGCTCAGGGCCGCGGGCGAAACCAGGTCGGTCTTGTTGAGCACGATCTGGTCGGCGAAGGCGATCTGTTCGCGCGCCTCGCGGCTGGCGTCGAGCTGACCTTCGATGTGCTTGGCGTCGACCACGGTGGTGACCGAATCCAGACGCATCCTGGCCTTGATCGCATCGTCGACGAAGAAGGTCTGGGCCACGGGACCTGGATCGGCCAGGCCGGTGGTTTCGATGACGATGGCCTCGAAGCCGCGCGCCGCGCTCGCCTGCCGCTTCATCAGGTTCTGGAGAATGCGGATGAGATCGCCGCGCACCGTGCAGCAGACACAGCCGTTGTTCATCTCGAACACTTCCTCGTCGGTCCCGACCACCAGCTCGTTGTCGATGCCGATCTCGCCGAACTCGTTGACGATGACCGCGTAGCGCTTGCCGTGGTCTTCCGAGAGGATGCGGTTGAGAAGCGTGGTCTTGCCGGCCCCGAGATAGCCGGTGAGGACGGTGACGGGTATCTGGCTCATCGGCGGTTCTTTAAGCGAGGGAGCGGGCCGCCGCCATCGCCTTGACCTGACGGGCCTCGCCGCTATAAGTCGCCGCCCTCGCTCGCGGGCCTGCTCGCGGGCGCATTTCGTTTTTCTCTAGCCCAAGGCGAAGGCTTCGCGACGATGTACGCTGTGATCAAGACCGGCGGGAAACAGTACCGGGTCCAGGCCGGGGATCTGATCGTCGTCGACAAGCTGGCCGGCGAGCCGGGGGCCAGGGTGGCCTTCGACCAGGTGCTGATGATCGGCGATGGCGAGGCCGTGGTCGTCGGCGCGCCGTTGATCTCCGGGGCCAGCGTGAGCGCCACCCTGATCGAGACCCGCAAAGGGGATAAGATCAAGGTCTTCAAGAAGATCCGCCGCCAGGGCTATCGCCGCACGCGCGGCCATCGCCAGCACGAAAGCGTGCTTCGGGTGATCGGCATCGATGGGGATGGCAAGAGCGCCGCCTGGACCGGCGCGGTGGATCTGACACCGCGCGCGGAACTGCGCGCCCGCGCCCGTGGCCTGGCCCGGGGCATGGCCAAGACGAGCGCGGAGGCCGACGCCAGAGCCGCTTTCGCGGACGAACCGGCGCCGAGGCCGGCGGCGAAGAAGCCGGCGGCGAAGAAGCCGGCGGTCAAGGCTGAACCCAAGGCCAAAGCCAAGGCCAAGCCAGCCGCCAAACCCGCAAAGAAGGCCGCCGCCAAGCCGGCGCCGGCGAAGACTGCGCCTAAGAAGCCGGCGGCCAAGAAGGCCAAGCCGGCCGACAAGGCCTGAGAAGTTAGGAGGCCAGCATGGCTCACAAGAAATCCGGCGGCTCCTCGCGCAACGGGCGCGATTCGGCCGGCCGTCGCCTGGGCGTGAAGAAGTTCGGCGGCGAAGCGGCCGGGGCCGGCGCCATTCTCGTGCGCCAGCGTGGCACCAAGTTCTGGCCGGGTGACAATGTTGGCATCGGGCGTGACCACACCCTGTTCGCCAAGGCCGCCGGCAAGGTCCGGTTCCTCACCAAGCGTCAGGATCGAACCTATGTCGCCGTGGAGGCGGCCGACAGCTAGCGATCCGAACCCCGGATCGCCGACCAACCCAGCGATCCGGCGGCCCCGTTCAGGGCGGCGTCAGGACCGCTTCTGAAGGAGGAGGGCCATTGACACAGTCCGCCATCCCGAGGCTGGAGACCCCGCGCCTGGCTCTGCGGCCGCTGGCCATGGCCGATGCCCGGCCGATGACGCCGCTGGCCAACGATCCTGGCGTCTCGCGCATGACCACGGCGATCCCCCATCCCTTCGCGCAGGCCGACGCCGAGGGCTTCATCGACCGCATGAACAAGGCCGACCCGGCCCGCGAGCAGGTGTTCGCGGTGGAGCGCGCCGACGGCGTGTTCATGGGCGTGCTCGGTCTGCATCCCAACAACGGCCCGGCTAGCGAACTCGGCTATTGGCTCGGGCGCCCCTACTGGGGTTGGGGCTACATGACCGAGGCGGTGGCCGCCGCCCTTGCCTGGGCGGGCCGGAGCTGGGGCCGGCGGGCGCTGACCTCCGGCCATTTCGCCGACAATCCGGCCAGTGGCGCCGTCCTGGTCAAGTCCGGTTTTCTCTACACCGGCCAGGTCGAGCCACGCTATTCGGCGGCCCGCGGCGAGACGGCTCAGACTCGGATGATGATCTGGCTGGCGTAATCGGCGAGCGGGGGCTTAACATTCCCCCCGCAAGTCGCTATCTAGCGGCTCAACTCTCGTCCGATAGCGCTGGATGGCGTTACGAGCGGCGGCCCTCAAGAAGGCCAGCCGCTTTTTTATTTCCATCGGCGCGCGAAGGAAGGCTGTTCAGAGCGTGCGCGGCAAGACCGCAGAGGATTGGCGACTGCTCGAGATCATGGACCCGGTGGCCGAGGCCGCCGGGTATGCCCTCGTGCGCCTGCGCCTTTCGGGCGGCGAGCGCGCCCGCCGGCTGCAGGTGATGGCCGAGCGCGCCGATGGAACCATGCCCATCGACGACTGCGCCAAGCTGGCCCGGCGGCTCTCGGCGTTGCTCGATGAGGCCGATCCGGTGCGCGGCGATTATGTGCTCGAAGTGTCCAGTCCCGGCCTCGACCGGCCGCTGACCCGGCTGGAGGACTTCACCGCCTACGAGGGCTTTGGGGCCAAGATCGAACTCGACCGCCTGGCCGAGGGCCGCAAGCGCTTCAAGGGCGTACTGGCCGGCGTCGACGGCGACGCCGTGGCCATCAATCTCGACGGCGAATCGGACACCGCCTTGCTGCCGTTCGCCTGGATCGACGACGCGCGCCTGGTGATCGACGAGGCGCTGATGAAGCGCGGTTCCGAGGCCAGAGCGCAGCGGCTGGCGAACGATATTCAACCCCCTCCATCCCAGGACCCATCCTCATGACCGTGACCGGCATTTCCGCCAACCGACTGGAGCTGCTGCAGATCGCCGACGCGGTGGCGCGCGAGAAGGCGATCGAAAAGGAGATCGTCATCGAGGCCATTGAGGAGGCGATCCAGAAGGCCGCGCGCAGCCGCTACGGGGCCGAGCACGATATCCGCGTGCACATCGATCCCAAGACCGGCGAGACCACCATCACCCGGGTGGTGACGGTGGTCGGCGACGACGCCGAGCCGGAGATCGATCCCGAGACCGAGCTGGAAAAGCCGTTCAACGACTACGCCAACAAGCGCCTTTCGGACGCGCTCAAGGACGACAAGGACGCCTTCATCGGCAAAACCTACGAGGAGACGCTGCCGCCGTTCGAGTTCGGCCGGGTGCAGACCCAGATGGCCAGGCAGGTGGTCACCGGCAAGGTGCGCGAGGCCGAGCGCGAGCGCCAGTACGAGGAGTTCAAGGACCGTGTCGGCGAGATCGTCAACGGGGTCGCCAAACGGGTCGAATACGGCAACGTCATCGTCGATCTTGGCCGCGGCGAGGGCATCATGCGTCGCGATCAGTCGATCCCGCGCGAGGCCTTCAACGTCGGCGATCGGGTGCGCTCGTACATCTACGAGGTGCGCCGCGAGACCAAGGGGCCGCAGATCATGCTCTCGCGCGCCCACGGCGGCTTCATGGCCAAGCTGTTCGCCCAGGAAGTGCCCGAGGTCTATGACGGAGTGATCGAGATCCGGGCGGTGGCGCGGGATCCCGGCAGCCGGGCCAAGATGGCGGTGGTGTCCAACGACTCGTCCATCGATCCGGTGGGCGCGTGCGTGGGCATGCGCGGCTCGCGCGTGCAGGCGGTGGTCGCCGAGCTGCAGGGCGAGAAGATCGACATCATCCAGTGGAACCCGGACGAGGCCACCTTCCTGGTCAACGCCCTGGCCCCGGCCGAGGTCACCAAGGTGGTCATGGACGAGGAGGACGAGCGGGTCGAGGTGGTGGTGCCTGACGAGCAGCTGTCGCTGGCTATCGGCCGGCGCGGCCAGAACGTGCGTCTGGCCAGCCAGCTGACCGGCTGGCAGATCGACATCATGACCGAGAGCCAGGAAAGCGAGCGGCGCCAGCGCGAATTCGCTGAGCGCACCGCCCTCTTCCAGGAGGCCCTGGACGTCGACGAGGTCATCGCTCAGCTGCTGGTCACCGAGGGCTTCGCCACCGTCGAGGATGTCGCCTACGTCGAGTTGGGCGAAGTCGCCGCCATCGAGGGTTTCGATGAGGACACCGCCGAAGAGATCCAGGCCCGCGCCCGCGATTACCTGGACAAGGAAGCGGCCGAATATGACGCCAAACGGCGGGAGCTCGGCGTCGAGGACGGCGTCCTGGACGTCGAAGGCGTCACCCTGGCCATGGCCGTGGCCCTCGGCGAGGGCGAGGTGAAGACCCTCGAGGATCTTGCCGGCCTGGTGCCGGACGACCTGCGCGGCTGGTACGAGCAGAAGGGCGCCGAGCGGGTGCGCGAGCCCGGCATTCTGGAAGCGTTCGGACTCTCCCCCGAGGACGCTGAGGCGCTGATCATGCGCGCCCGGGTGGCCGCCGGCTGGATCGAGCCCGAGGCGCTGCCGGCCGAGCCCGAAGTCGAGGAGGAGCCTGCCGACGAAGCCGCCACGGTATTCGCCAATGGCGCCCAGGGCTGAGCCGCGCGGCGGCGCTCCGCGCGAGCGCCGCGACATCGTTTCCGGCGAGGTCAGAGCCGAGGCAGGACTGATCCGCTTCGTCGCCGGCCCGGAGGGTGAGGTCACACCCGACCTGGCGCGCCGGCTGCCCGGCCGGGGCCTGTGGGTGGCCGCCGAGCGCGCGGCGATCGAGACAGCGGTTAAGAAGGGGGCCTTCTCGCGCGCCGCCAAGGCCGCGCTGACCGCGGCGCCCGACCTCGCCGACGGGGTCGAGCGCCTGCTCTGCCGGCGTCTGCTGGGCGGACTGGGCCTTGCGCGCAAGGCCGGCGAACTTACCTTCGGGTTCGCCAAGGTGCTGGGGGCGGTGAAAGCCGGCAAGGCGGCCCTGATCATCGAGGCGATCGACGGCGCCGCCGATGGTCGGCGAAAGATCATCGCCGCCGCTCGCGGGGCGCCGCGCGCGCCGCGCCTGATCGGTTTGTTCACCACCGAGGAATTGAGTTTGGCCTTGGGAAAGGAGAATGTGATACACCTCGCCTTCCTTGCCGGGCGCGGGGCCGAGCGCTGGACATCCGATGTCGAGCGGTTATCAGGCTTTCGCCCACTCCTCCCTGAGGGTTGGCGCGAGGACTCCTGACCGGGACGGCCAGGGCTGGGGACCACGGCCCGCCGCGGCCCCCGATATGAATTTGGAAGATTTTCGCCGGACCCGCAGGGTCCGCCAAGGACTGTAGTCGAAAGAACGCATGACGGACGAGAACGACAGCGGCCGACCCTCTTCAGCGCCCGGCGTGCGCGCTCCGCTCACGCTCAAGCCGCGCCTGAGCGGGGCGGTGAGTTCGGGCATGGTCAAGCAGAGCTTCAGCCACGGCCGCACCAAGACCGTGGTCGTGGAGACCAAACGTCGGCGCGTGGATGCGCCAGGCGGCGCCTCGGGCGTGGCCGAGCGGCGCGGCGCCTTCGAGGTCCGCGGCCTCGCCGCGCCAAGGCCGACGCCCGCCGCCCCGACCGCGCCCAAGGGGGGGGCCGATCCCCACACGCTTTCCGAGGGCGAACGCGCCGCTCGCCAGCGGGTGATCGAGGAAGCCCGCCTAGCGCAGGCACGCGCCGCCGCCGAGCGCGCCGCCCGGACCACCGCCGAGCCGGCGCCCGCGGCGCTCGAGACGCCGCCCGAGACGCCGCCGGCGGCGCCAGACCCGGCCGAGACGGCCACGCCAGAGCCGGTGGTCGCCGAGGCCGCTCCCGCTCCCGTCCCCGAACCAACCCCGGCCGCCCCGCCGGCTCCGGCCGCCAGGCGCCCGGAACCGGCTCGCGCGGCGGCGCCCACGCCGGCCCCACGGACACCGGTCCCTGGGCAGACGCGGACCTACGAGCCAGGCCGTGAACGGCGTGATGAGCGTCCAAGCACCACCACCTATCGCCCCGAGCGCTCGTCCAGCGGCGTGGCCTTCAACCAGCGCGTCGCCCGGCCGGACAACGGCTTCGCCGGCCGCTCAACCGGCGAACGGCCGGCGCCGCAACGCGAGCGCTCGCCCCGGCCCGGCGAGACCGTCCGTTACTCGGCCAACGCGCCCAGGACCGCGCGTGACGGCGCCCGGCCGGCCGGCCCCAGGGGGCCCGGCGTCCGGCCAGCAGCGGCCCCGGCCGAACCGGGATTCGAGCGCGCCGCGCGTCAGACGCCGAGACCCGGCAGCCTCAATCTCGACCGGCGCCCGGATTTCGATGAGGAGGACGGCCGCAAGGCGACCAAGCCCGGCGGTGGCGCGGGTAAAGCGGTCTCGCGCACCCGGGGCGAGCCCAAGCGGCGCGAAGGCCGGCTGACCATCCAGGCGGTTGCCGGCGACGATGAGGGTGCGGTCGAGCGCATGCGGTCCCTGGCCTCGGTCCGCCGGGCGCGCGAGCGCGAGCGCGAAAAACGTCGCGGCGGCGGACAGGAAACCGCCAAGGCCGCCCGTGAGGTGGTCATCCCCGACGTGATCACCGTTTCCGAGCTGGCCAACCGCATGGCCATCCGGGCGGTGGAGATCAGCAAGTTCCTGGCCCGCGAGGGCATGATGCTCAAGGCCAGCGACGTCATCGAATCCGACACCGCCGAACTGGTGGCGACGGAATTCGGTCACACCGTGCGCCGGGTCTCAGAGAGCGACGTGGAGACCGGCTTCCTGGCCGAGGAGGACGTCGACGATCACCTGCTGCCTCGGCCGCCTGTGGTCACCATCATGGGCCACGTCGACCACGGCAAGACCTCGCTCCTGGACGCGCTGCGCTCCACCGATGTCGCCGGCGGCGAGCATGGCGGCATCACCCAGCACATCGGCGCCTATCAAGTCCGCTTGGCCGACGGGGAACGGGTGACCTTCCTGGACACGCCTGGTCACGCGGCGTTCAGCGCCATGCGGGCGAGAGGCGCCCACGTCACCGATATCGTCATCCTGGTGGTGGCGGCCGACGACGGCGTCATGCCCCAAACGGTGGAGGCGATCCAGCACGCCAGGGCCGCCGGCGCGCCGATGATCATCGCCATCAACAAGATCGACAAGCAGGGCGCCGATCCAAACCGGGTGATCAACGAGCTTCTGCAGCATGAAGTGGTGGTCGAAAGACTGGGCGGCGAGACCCAGGCGGTGGAAGTCTCGGCGATCGAGAAGCTCGGCCTCGACGATCTCCTGGAGGCGATCCTGCTGCAAGCTCAGGTAATGGAGCTGAAGGCCAATCCCGACCGCACCGCCGAGGGGGTGGTGATCGAGGCCAAGCTCGATCGCGGCCGCGGCGCGGTGGCCACCGTGCTGGTCAAGCGCGGCGCCTTGCGGCGCGGCGACATCGTCGTCGCCGGCGAGACCTTCGGGCGCGTGCGCGCCCTGCTCAACGAGCGTGACGAGCAGGTGGAGGAGGCCGGCCCCTCGAGCCCGGTGGAGATCCTCGGCCTGGCCGGCGCGCCCGATCCCGGCGAGCCGTTCGCCGTGGTCGAAACTGAGGCCCGGGCGCGCGAACTCACCGATTATCGCGTGCGCCTGAAGCGTGAGCGCGGCCTCTCGCCGGTGGGCGCCGGCGGCTCGCTGGCCGATATGATGGCCAAGCTGGCCGACAAGAAGGTCTCGGAACTGCCGCTGGTGATCAAGGCCGACGTTCAGGGTTCGGCCGAGGCCATCGTCGGCGCGCTCGACCGACTGGCCCACGAGGAGGTGCGCGCCCGGATCATTCTTTCCGGCGCTGGCGGCATCAACGAGAGCGACGTCATGCTCGCCAAAGGGGCCGGGGCCTCGATCCTCGGCTTCAACGTCCGCGCCTCCAAGCAGGCCCGCGATCTGGCCGAGCGCGAGGGGGTGGAGATCCGCTACTACGCGGTCATCTACGACCTGATCGACGACATCCGCGGCGTGCTTTCGGGCCTCTTGGCGCCGGTGCAGCGCGAGACCTTCCTCGGCTCCGCCGAAGTGCTGCAGGCGTTCGACATCTCCAAGGTCGGGCGCGTGGCCGGCTGCCGGGTGCGCGAGGGCGTAGTGCGCCGGGGCGCGCGGGTGCGGATCGTGCGCGA
This sequence comes from Caulobacteraceae bacterium, assembly GCA_035999625.1. Lineage (GTDB taxonomy): Bacteria > Pseudomonadota > Alphaproteobacteria > Caulobacterales > Caulobacteraceae > Acaudatibacter. Next base: position 13,968 of record DASYGN010000120.1, read on the forward strand.
CGACGTGGTCATCCTCGAACTCGGCACCCTGCAGACCCTCAAGCGGTTCAAGGACGACGTGGCCGAGGTCCAGGCTGGCCAGGAATGCGGCATGGCCTTCGCCGGCTTCCAGGACATCAAGGCCGCCGACCACATCGAGTGTTTCACCGTCGAAGAGGTCAAGCGGAGCCTTTAGCGCCGCTCACCACCCCGCATCGCGAGCCTTGTAGCGGGCGCGGCTGGCCTTGTGGATGGCGACCCAGCGCCGCCGGTTCTCTTCGCGCAGCAGCGGATCCTCCCTGGCCGCCTGATGGTCCGCCTCGCGGGCGAGCTTCTGGAAGCTTCTCCAGCGTCCTGGATCGAGCTCGCCGCTCGCGAGCGCGGCTTGAACCGCGCACCCGGGTTCGCTCTCGTGCGCGCAATCCTTGAACCGGCAATCGCGGGCCAGGGCCTCGACATCGTCGAAGGCCGCCGCCACGCCTTCGCCGGCGGCGTCGAGGGCCAGCTCGCGCATGCCGGGGGTATCCAGCAGCAGGCCGCCGCCCGGCAGCAGCATCAGCTGGCGGTGCGAGGTGGTGTGGCGGCCGCGAGCATCGTCGGCGCGGACCGCGCCTACCGCCATGCGCGCTTCGCCCAGCAACGCGTTGGCGAGGGTCGACTTGCCGGCCCCGGATGCGCCGACCATGACCGCTGTCCGGCCACGACCGATCAAGGCTCGGACCCCGTCCAGGCCGCCGCCATCGATGGCCGAGACCGCCAGCACCTGAGCCCCGGCGGCGAGGTGGCGGGCGGCCCGCAGAGCAGCGTCAGCATCGGCGCAGAGGTCGGCCTTGGTCAGCAGCAGCGCCGGCTCGGCCCCGCTGGCCCAGGCCTGAACCAGATATCGCTCCAGTCGGCGCAGGTTGAGATCGCCCTCCAGGGACGCGACCAGGAAGGCGACATCGACATTGGCCGCCACCACCTGTTGTCGGCCTTCGGGCGAGAGGCGGGTGAAGGCGGTGCGCCGTGCGAGCATCGCGCGGATGATCACCGGCCCGTCCCGCGTGACATCGGCGGCCACGAAGTCACCTACCGCGGGCGGCGGGCCCTCGGCCAGCAGGCGGCCGCCGGCTTCCGCCCGCCGCTCGCCGGCGTCGGTGACCAGCTCATAGGCGCCGCGGTGCTGGGCGCTGATGCGGCCCGGGAAGAGTCCGGCGCCGGCGTGCGGCGCGAACTCGCTCTGGAGCGCTTCGCTCCAGCCATAGTCTTGAAGCAATTGAGGAAAATCCTTCGATCGGCGTGAAAGAAGCGCCGGCCTGAAGGAGAAGGGGATCGCCTAGCGGCGGGCGCGTGGAAGGGTTCGGCGGCAGGACACAGTCATGGCTAACCCTCCTTCCTTCAGGGATCTTCATCCGAGCCTAGGCGTGTGGCCGGCGCCGGTCAATAAACCCACGGAACCAGCCGCCAGGTGCGGGCGCGGTAATCCTCGTAAGCCTGGCCGAAATGGCTGGCCAGAAGGCGCTCCTCGGCGTCGATGCGGGCGATCAGGAACGGGATCAGCGCCAGGCCGATGAGGACGCCGAGGCCAGAGCGAAACACCAGGCCCCAGCCGATCCCCATGCCGATCATGCCGACGTAGCTCGGATTGCGGATCAGGCCGTACCAGCCGGTGGTCACCAGGGCGTGGTCCTTCTGGATCGCCACCAGGCCGCTGAAGCGATGGCCCAGCACCGCCACCGGGGCCAGTCGCATCACCCCGCCGATGGCGTAGAGCGCCAGCCCCGGCCAGCGCACGGCCTCGGCGAAGGTGAGGAAGCCCGTGCGATCCGACCACGCCGGAAGGAAACCCATGACGATGCCGATCAGGCTGATCGGCCACAGCACCCAGCGGTTGGCGGTGTCCTCGCGCACGCCGGTGCTGAGGCCGCCGCCGGTGAGCGGCGCGGTCACGGCGAAGACCAGGGTCACCACCGCCAGGGCGACGAGCGGCGGGCGGTCGAAAAACGCGTTCCGGCTCCCCTCGCCGAGAATGGCCAGGCCGATCCACAGCGCGGTCAGCGCGGCGGCGAGGAGGGCCTGGATGATCCTGAACATGACTCAACTCCCGCGGGCGCTTGCGCCGATGTCCCTTCGTCGCGAGGATAGCGGTAATCGTCAGCCTAAGGGGAGGCCATGACCGACGCTGTCGCCGCGCGCGCGCCCGCTGGCCTGCTGCGCATCCTGGGCCTGGTGTTCGGGATGGCGGTGGTGGTCGGCGGCATCATCGGCTCGGGCATCATGCGCGCGCCGGGCCTGGTGGCGCAGAGCTTCACCACCGCGCCGCTGATTCTGCTGGCCTGGACGGTGGGCGGCGCGGCGGCCATGCTGGCGGCGATGCCGCTGGTGGAGGCGGGCGCGGCGGTGCCCCTGGCCGGCGGTCCGTTCCCGATCGCCGAGCGGGCGTTCGGCCGCACCGCCGGCTTCCTGACCGGCTGGATGAGCTGGCTGGCCTACACCGCCTCCAGCGCCTTCATCGCCTCGGTGTTCGGCGAATATGTTCATCGCCTGGGTTTCTTCCCGCACCTGTCCACCAATCTGCTCGCCTGCGCCCTCATCCTGGTTGTGGCGGCGATCAATTGGACCGGCACCCGCATCAGCGGGGCCTCGCAGAGCATCGCCAGCGCCATCAAAGGGGCGGTGTTCATCGTTCTCATCGCCATCCTGTTCGTCTCGCCCAGGAGCACCGCGCCCGTGACCGCGCCAGCCACGGCCGCCATCACCGGCTTCTCGGCGGCGATCATGGCCGTGCGCCTGATCTACCAGACCTACGCCGGCTGGGACGCGGCGATCTATTTCTCCGAGGAGGTGCAGCGTCCGGACCGCAACGTCGCCCGCTCGACCTTCTGGGGCATTGGCCTCTGCGCCGCGGTCTATGTGCTGATCAACGCCGCGGTGCTGCATGTGCTCAGCCCCGCGCAGGTGGCCGGCTCGTCGCTGGCGGTCGGCGATGCGGCCAAGGTTTCGCTCGGACCGGCCGCGGACCTGATGATCACCGGCTTTGGCCTGTTTTCGCTGGCGGCGATCGTCAACCTGCAGGCCATGGTCGCCACCCGGGTCACCTACCGCATGGCCAGGGACGGCGCGATGCCGACCCTGCTCGGCCGCGTGGCCGCGGGCGGCACACCGCGCTGGAGCCTGATCCTGCACATCGCGGTGGCGATGCTGTTCGCGGCCACCGGCGGCTACGAGAGCATCGTGCGCATCTATGCGCCGTGGACCATCGGCGCGATCTTCGTGGTCATCCTCTCGCAGATCCGCCTGCGGTATTCCGAGCCTGGGCTGGCCAGGCCCTGGCGGGTCCCCCTCTTCCCGGTGGTGTCGCTGGCCGCCGCCCTGGTCCAGGGCGGATTGCTGGCGGTGGTGATGCTGGACGATCCCAAGGATGCGGCGCTGTCACTGGTCGTGGTTCTGGCCCCGGCGCCGATCTATCTTCTGGCGGCCAGACGCTGGCGAGCGGCGGCGACGAGCGCATTCGGCTAGGAGAGTGGCGATGGCTGGCGAGCAGGCGCTTTCGGCGTATCAAAAGTTCGACTTCACCGACCCGGCCGGGCGCTGGACCCGGCCGGTGTATCGGCGCGGCGCCGGGCCGGCGGTGATCATCATCCATGAGATGCCCGGCCTGCATCCGCTGGTGATCCGCTTCGCCGACCGGGTGGCCGAGGCCGGAATGACCGTATTTTGCCCGAGCCTGTTCGGCCGCCCCGGGGCCGAGGTGACGGTCCCCTACGCCCTCGGCACGATGCTCAAAGGCATCTGCATCCGGCGCGAGTTCACCGCCTGGGCGAGCGATCGCTCAAGCCCGATCGTCGACTGGTTGCGGGCGCTGGCGGCCAAGACCCACGCCGAGTGCGGCGGCAAGGGCGTGGGCGCGGTGGGCATGTGCTTCACCGGCAATTTCGCCTTGGCGATGATGACCGAACCGGCGGTGGTCGCCCCGGTGCTTTCCCAGCCGTCGCTGCCTCTGCCCATGGGCTCGCAAAAGCGCTCGGCGGCGATCGGCGTCTCGCCGCAAGAGATCGCCTGCGCCAGACGCCGCTTGAACGATGAGGATCTGCGCCTGATGGCCCTGCGCTTCCGCGGCGATCCCTATGTGCCCGACGCCAGGTTCGAGACGCTCAGGCGGGAGTTCGGCGACCGGCTGGATGCCGTGGAGATCGACCCCGCCGACGCCAGGCCCGATCCGCGCATGGCCCCCCATTCGGTGCTCACCCTGCATCTCAGGGACGACGATCCGGATGGACCGACCAAGCGCTGCGAACAGCAGGTGATCGCCTTCTTCAAGGAAAGGACCGGCGCATGAAACGCTGGCTGCTGAGCGCGCTCGCCCTGCCACTGCTGTTTGGCTGCGCCACCACCCTGCGCATACCCGCCGCCGAGGACGTGCATGAACTGATGATCGCCATCCGCGACGATGACGCCCCGGCCTTCGACGCCCACGTCGACCGCCGCGCCCTGGAAGGTCAGCTCCAGGCCATGATCGTCGAGCGCGCCGCCCGCCCCGATGCGCCGGCGGCGGCCAAGGCCCTGGCGATCATGCTATCGGGACCGGTGTCGCGCGCCGCTGGCGGCCTCTTGATCCAGCCGGAGGTGTTCCGGGCCGTGGCCGACTACTACGGCTACCGGCCAGGGATGCGCATCCCCGGGGTGATCGCCATCGCCAGCGCGCTGCGTTCACTGCCCGATGGCCGGGTGTGCGCCACCAGGGGGCGCGGCGGACCCTGCCTGATCACCTTCGCCGATGAGGACGGGACCTGGCGCATGGTGTCGTTCGATGGCGACACGGCGATGCTGCGCCTGCGCTGAGGCGATCGTCACCTTTCCTTGATCGTTGCGCCCTTCGATCGATACCGCGGCTTCTTGAATCCGCGCCCGGCGTAGTTAAATTTTTATTCTGACCGGCGCCGGGGTCCCGTCCGGATGGCGGACGCCCCCATCCCCAGCCCCAGTCATCCGCATTGAGGTGCGGACATGGGCACGCTATCTCGACATTCTATCCCCCACCTGGCGGTCATCGTCGGCGCTGTTGTCGCGGCTGATCTGGCGCTTGCCGGGGCCGCGAGCGCCGAACAGCCAGCGCAGCCGCCGATGAACAGCTTCGATTTCGCCTACTACGCTTGCACTGGCGGGGCCTTCCAGATCGCCTACGATTCGCAAACACCGACGTCGGCGACGATGACCACCAGCGACGACAACCGTCGCATCGAACTGGCGCGGAAGCCGACCTCCGAAGGCGTGCAGTTCTCCAATGGCGCGGTCAGATTCTGGACCGACGGCAAAACCGTCGTGGTCCAGGGAACCGTCGCCCAACTGCAAAACTGCAAACTGCAGGCGAACTGAAGGCTAGACCCAGTTTGGGGCCAAAGGCTCCGCTCTTCGCCCGCCTTGCGCCGCGGCCACGCGGCAATGACTGGACTTTGGCGTCGCAAAGCCTCATATGCGGGCTATTGGCGAACCGGTCGCGTGTGGACTTGGTGTCCATCGCCGCTCGCCGTTTCCTTGAAGACGCCTGATCACGCGGGGCGTTCGCAGCCCCCGCGCTTCCGGCCGCCTCGAGACGAGGCCGGCTGCCGGCGTACTTAGAAAGTGTTTTTCCTTTGATCCAATTTTCCGACTTCGGCCTTGCGCCGAAACTGCTCTCTGCGTTGCGCGCCGAGGGCTATGAACAGCCGACGCCGATCCAGGCCAAGGCCATCCCCACCATCATGTCCGGACGCGACCTCCTGGGCGTCGCCCAGACCGGCACCGGCAAGACCGCCGCCTTCGCCCTGCCCATTCTCCACCGCCTGGCCAGCCAGCCACGCCAGACCAGCCGCCGCGCCTGCCGCGTCCTGGTGCTGGCCCCGACGCGCGAGCTGGCCCAGCAGATCGCCGAGAGCTTTCGCGCCTACGGGGCCGGCTCGGGCGTCAATGTCGCGGTGGTCGTCGGCGGGGTGAAGTATGGCGGCCAGATGCGCAGCCTCGCCGGCGGCGTCGATGTGCTGGTGGCCACGCCCGGCCGACTGATCGATCATCTCGGCCAAGGTACCGTGCGGCTCGACGAGGTCGAGGTCCTGGTGCTTGACGAGGCCGACCAGATGCTCGACCTCGGCTTTGTCGAGCCGATCCGCAAGATCGTGCGCAAATTGCCGGCCGAGCGCCAGAACCTGCTGTTCTCGGCCACCATGCCAGGGGCGATCGCCACCCTGGCCGGCGAAATTCTGCGCCACCCGGCCGAGGCGCGCGTCGCGCCACAGGCGACGACCGTCGAGCGCGTCGACCAGCGGGTGATCCACATCGAGGCCGACCGCAAGCGCGAGCTGCTGGTCGACCTCGTCAGCCCCAAGGCGGTCAGCAGGGCGCTCGTCTTCACCCGCACCAAGCGCGGCGCCGACCGGCTGGCGAAGTTCGTCGCCGCCGCCGGCATCGAGGTGTCCACCATCCACGGCGACAAGAGCCAAGGCCAGCGGGAGCGGGCGCTGGCAGATTTCAAGTCCGGCCGGGTCAGGGCGCTGATCGCCACCGACATCGCCGCCCGCGGGATCGACGTCGATGGCGTCAGTCACGTGTTCAATTTCGAGCTGCCCAACGTGCCCGAGGCCTATGTGCATCGCATCGGCCGCACCGCCCGCGCCGGCGCGGCCGGCATCGCCGTCACCCTGTGCGACGCCGCCGAGCTCAAGCTGCTGCGCGACATCGAGAAGCTGACCCGCCTGACCATCCCGTTCGAGGATCGCCGGGCCAATCCCCATACCCGCCTGGGTCCGACGCCGCCGGCCACGCCCAGCCGAGGCAAGCGCCGCCGCAAGCCTCAGCGGGCCCAATGGTCTCCGCGGCCGCGCGCGCAGGAGCGTCGCGCCGGGACCTGACCCCCTCTCTCAGTCTGGTTGTCTGGGCGGCGCGAAGCGTCTTGCATCCCGCCGCCCATCGTCGTTAGAATTCGCCGTGATCGGGGTGTGGGGCCCCGTCCGGATGGCGGGTCATCTCCGGCGCCCTCGATCGACCGCATTGGGGTGCGGGGATGGGCGGCATACAGAGACTTGGTCTGGGGCTGGCGCTGGGTTGCGTTGCGACCATGGCCGCGGCCGGCGCGCCGATGCAGCCGCCGATGAACGGCTTCGATTTCGCCTTCTACACCTGCGATGACGGCCGAGCGTTCCAGATCTCGTACGATTCCGATACGCCGACCTCAGCCACCATGACCACCAGCGACAACAACCGGCAGTACGCCCTGACCCGCAAGCATGCGCCCGAGGGCGTGCAATTCTCCAACGGCGGCGCCCGCTTCTGGACCGATGGCCGAAAGGTGGTGGTCGAGGGGACGGCGAACCGCCTGGAGAACTGCCGGCGCAAGGGAAACTGAGGCGGCGCGGGGACTCCTCGAAAGCCTGCGTCCCGGGCGCCGAGATGTGCGTCGTCCGCCTACGTCGCGTAGTCGATCAGGCACATGAAGCCGAAGTCCATGTGCAGCTGCTGGTGGCAGTGGAAGAGGGTCAGGCCAGGATCGTCGGCGGTGAAATCGACCTCCATCCGCTGATAGCCGCCGAGCATGACCACGTCCTTGACGACGCCAGCGGTGGGTTGGCCGGCGATACGGGTCACTTCGAAGCTGTGCCGGTGCAGGTGGATCGGATGGATGTCGTCGCTGGCGTTGGCCAGCCGCAGCCGATAGCGCCGGCCCCGGCGCACGGTGAACATCGGCGCGGCGCGGGCATCGTCGAAGGCGATACCGTTGATCGTCCAGCGGTTGAAGCCGCCGACCGCGGCGTTGGCCTTGGCGACGGTCAAGTCGAAGGTCTGGTCGGGCGCGGCCACAGCGTCGCCGGCGCGGCCGAAGCGCCGGTAGTCCCAGACCGCGCCGGCCTTGGCCGGCGGGACCCATCGCGGCGGACCGTTCTGGCCAGCGTACTCGACCACCACCCCCATGCCGCGATTGCGATCATCGTCGGCGAGATCGCCCAGCACCCAGACGCCGGGCGTGTTCATCTCGACGATCGCCGAGACCCGCTCGGCGGTTCCGATCCACAGCACCGGAACCGTGGCCGGCGTCGGGACCGGATTGCCATCCAGGGCCACGACCTGGAAGAGGTGGCCGGGCAGGGCCAGGCTGCGGATCTCGGTGGCGCTGGCGTTGAGGACATGCAGCAGCAGCCGCTCGCCCTGCCTCACCCGCACCGGCGCGCCGTGACCGAGCGCCCGGCCGTTGATGGTGAATACCTTGTAGCCGACCTCGTAGCCGTGCGGCGCGCCGCCGGCCAACGACGCCCGCATGGCGTTCTCGCCGGTCTTCTTCAGCGCCGGATCGGCGCCCGCCGGACGCAGGAAATCCTG